>DATDIH010000078.1:0-2755 GCA_036521155.1 Streptosporangiaceae bacterium | reverse complement strand
CCCGGAGTCGGTGCACCTGGCCAGCTGGCCCGCCGTGGACCAGGCACTCATCGACTCCCGGCTGTCCACGCAGATGGCGCTGACCAGGAGGCTGGTGGAACTGGGCCGGTCGGCCCGCGCCGCCGCCTCCGTCCCGGTCCGCCAGCCGCTCCCCCGGGCCGTGGTGAGCGCGGCCGGGTTCGGCGAGCTGGCTCCCGGGCTCCGCGCCGAGGTGGCGCGCGAGCTGAACGTCCGCGGGCTGGAATCGATGGCCGCCGTCGGCGAAGATCTCGTCGATCACGTGGTGAAGCCGAACTTCCGCACCCTGGGCCGCCGGTTCGGGAAAGGGACGAAGGCGGTCGCGGCGGCGATCACCGCGGCCGAGCCGGCGGCGCTGGCCGCCGAGCTGAGGTCGGCGGGCAAGGTCTCGGTCGAGGTGGACGGCAGTCCGGTCGCCCTCGGCCCGGATGACGTGGTTGTGACCCAGACTCCGCGGGAGGGCTGGACCGTCTCGTCTGAGGGCGGGGAGACCGTCGGCATCGAGGTGTCCATCACCCCGGAACTGCGTCGTGAGGGGCTGGCCCGGGAAGTCATCAGGCTGATCCAGGACGCTCGCAAGTCCGACGGGCTGTACGTGAGTGACCGGATCACCGTGCACTGGGAAACCAGCGACCCGGACCTGGCCGCCGCGCTGACCGAGCACGGGCAGCTGATCGCGAGTGAGGTACTGGCTGACCAGTTCGGTCCCGCGACTCCCGCGGACACGGACCCGGCCGGGGGCGCGCACCAGCACGCCGAGCCGGATCTGGGCCTGATCTTCTGGCTGGCCCGGGCCTGACCACTCACCGCCGGCTCCCCTGCCCATGCGGGCGGGGGACGCCGGGCGGCCCGGGTTAGGCTTCGATCTGGTCGGGCTGGCAGGCCCGGCAGGCCGCGAACTTGGCTTCCTCGGCTTCCTGCCTGGTCATGATGTCCAGGTCACCGGCGCCGAGGAACCTGATCAGGATGCATTCGCTGCGGTGATAGCGGGCCACCCCGGGCACCACGGTCACCTCGATCCGCCGGGGTGCGGGCTTCTCGGCCGGACTGCCGGCGGTGGGTTCCCCAGCCGCGGAGTCCTCAGCCGCGGACCCTTCAGCCGCGGAGTCCTCAGCCGCGGACTCCTGCGCCGTAGGCTCGTCGGCTTGCGGGACATCCGCGGCGGATTCCCGGGATGCGGGCTCCGGCCCGGCCGGGGCCTGGGCCGGAGCGTCCTGGCCGGCTGAGGCGGCGGCCGCGGCCGTCGTGGGCTCCGGCTCTGCGGCCCCGGGCTCTGCGGCCCCGGGCTCTGCGCCCTTGGTTTCTGCGCCCTTGGTTTCTGCACCCTTGGGCTTTGCGCCCTTGGTTTCGGCAGCCTTGGTTCCGCCCGCCCCGGGCTCGGCAGCCTCCGGCTTCCCCGCCGCAGGCTTTACCACTGCGGGCTTACCAGCCGCAGGCTTACCGGCCGCAGGCTTACCGGCCGCAGGCTGGCCAGCGGGAGCCGCGGCGGTGCGCTCGCTGGCGGGAGGCGCGGAGCCGGCGCTGTCCGGCACGGGCCACGCTGGGGCGGGGTCCCCGACCGAGATGATCCACCGCGGCCGCTCGTCCCAGGCATCCGGCTTCGCGGGCGCGGTTTGCGGGGCCTGCTCAGCGACCCCGTCGTGCACAGGCTCCGGGGGAGCTTCATCAGCGGCCCCGGCGGGTCCGGCGGGCGCCGCGGATCCTGGCTGGCCAGTCTCCTGGTCCGGGCCGTCCACGTCCTGGCCGACCCCATCGGAGCCGTCCGCGTCGGTGGTGGCCCGCTCCGGGCGGGCCGGTGACCCTGCGAAGGCAGCCGCGGGCGGTGGCCAAGCCTCATCCGGGGTTTCAGGTGGCTGCCAGCCAGCCCCCCGGCCCCATATCCAGGCGCTGCTCCCCGCGGGGGGCACGCCCGGCGGGGCGGCTTCTCCTGGCGGGCCGGCCGGTTCACGCAGAACCGGGATCTCGGTGGCGGGCCAGCTCAGCGCGCCCGTGTCGCGCTTGCCCGCGGTTCCGAGTTCCTCCTCGACCCGTTCCCACAGGTCATCACCCCGCCCGGGGACGGCGGACCCGGCCTGGGCAGTCACGACCTCGGCGGGGGGAGCGGGCGAACGTCCGGCGGCCGGGACGCGCCGCGAGCGCCGCTCTTCACGTGCGGCGGTACCCCGGGCCTGGGCCCCGGTCTGGGCACCCGCAGTCTGGGCACCGGCAGTCTTGGCCGCTGCGGTCTGGGCTCCCGTGACCTGGGCACCCTTGACCTGAGCACTGGCGGCCTGAGCGCCGGCCAGTACCGGCGCACTGACCTGCACCTGTGGCTCTGACCAGGACGGCTGCATCCTGGACGGCCGGGGCTCACGCCGGCCGAATATCTCCGACCAGTGCGACAGGACCCCAGCCGCCAGGAGCAGCGCCGCGACCGCACAGACCGCGATGGAGACGTACACCATCGGCAAGCTGCTGGCCAGGACACCGGCCACGAGCAGGCCGATCGCCAGGACCACCAGGAGAGCGCTCGTCTTGATCACGAGCGCTCTCCGTGGGCTGTGCGGGTCATGCTGCCAACCGAGAAGGAAACGCGCTTGGTCTGGCTAACCGCTGGCGGGCTGGCTAACCGGCTACCGGTGGTCGTGCGGTGAGCCATCCGACGGGTGGAACCCGCCGTGCGACACAGGCTCCGGCGCACCGGCGTAGGCGCTGGCGATGGACTGCTGGCCATTCCTGGCCTCCATGCGGGACATCC
>DATDIH010000077.1:0-8655 GCA_036521155.1 Streptosporangiaceae bacterium | reverse complement strand
CGCGGTGTTCGCGGTCAAGAAGTCTCTGATCACCGAGTTCACCGAGGTCGACGACCCCGGCCTGGCCGCCCAGTACCAGGTCAGCAACCCCTTCCGCCTGGCCGACGTCCAGATCGGCCTGTCACCGGCCTGATAGCTTGCCCCGATGAGCACGGAGGCACGGACCAGCGCCCAGCGGACTGGCCGCCACCCGGGCCCGCACCGGAAGGTGCACGACGAGGAGAAGGGCCACCCGTGGTGGCAGGTCATGTGCCTGACCGGGGTCGACTACTTCTCCACCATCGGCTACCAGCCGGCCATCGCGTTCCTGGCCGCGGGGGTGGTGTCACCGCTGGCCACGGTGGTGCTGGTGCTGGTCACGATGTTCGGCGCGCTGCCGGTCTACCGGCGGGTCGCGGCCGAGAGCCCGCGCGGCGAGGGCTCGCTGGCCATGCTGGAACACATCTTGTCCTGGTGGTCGGCCAAGATCCTGGTCCTGGTTCTGCTGGGATTCGCCGCCACCGACTTCATGATCACGATGACGCTGTCGGCGGCCGACGCCTCCACCCACCTGCTGGAGAACCCGTACACGCCGCATGTCCTGCACCATCAGTTCGTGGTCACGCTGGTGCTGCTGGCCGCCCTGGCCGCGGTGTTCCTGCGGGGGTTCACCGAGGCCATCGGGATCGCGGTGGTGCTGGTCGGCATCTACCTGGTCCTGAACACGGTGGTGGTGGCCGACGCCCTGGTCCACCTGGCCACGTCCGGGGCCCACGTGACCGGCTGGTGGTCGGCGCTGACCACCCAGCACACCGGTGCGCTGGCCGTGATCGGGGTGGCCCTGGTCGCGTTCCCCAAGCTGGCCCTGGGCCTGTCCGGGTTCGAAACCGGGGTGCTGGTCATGCCGCAGGTCGATGGGGGTGACGGCGACCCTGAGCAGCGGCTGGCCCGGCGCATCCGGGGCACCCGCAAGCTGCTGACCAGCGCCGCCTCGGTGATGGCGGTGCTGCTGCTCACCTCCAGCTTCGCCACCGCGGTGCTGATCCCGGCCCGGCAGTTCCAGCCCGGGGGAGCGGCCAACGGCCGGGCCATGGCCTACCTGGCCCACCAGTACCTGGGCAACGGGTTCGGCACCGCCTATGACCTCAGCACCGTGGCCATCTTGTGGTTCGCCGGGGCGTCGGCCATGGCCGGCCTGCTCAACCTGGTGCCCCGGTACCTGCCCCGGTACGGGATGGCGCCGGCCTGGGCCCGGGCCGCCCGCCCGCTGGTGCTGGTCTTCGCGGGCATCGCGTTCCTGATCACCTGGATCTTCGACGCCAACGTGGACCAGCAGGCGGGCGCCTACGCCACCGGCGTGCTGGTGCTGATCTCCTCGGCCGCGTTCGCGGTCACCCTGTCCGCCTACCGCCGCCGCAACCGGATGACCTGGGCCTACGCCGTGATCACGCTGGTGTTCGCGGTCACCACGGTGGCCAACATGGTGGAGCGGCCGGACGGGCTCAAGATCGCGGGCTGTTTCATCGCCGCGATCTTGATCGTGTCGTTCGGCTCCCGGGTCATCCGCTCCTCCGAGTTGCGGGCCACCAGCGTGAGCTTCGACCCGGCCGCCACCCGGTTCCTGCGCGCCGCCACCCCGGCCGGGACGATCAACATCATCGCCAACGAGCCCGACGCCCGTGACGAGGCCGAATACCGGGACAAGCTGGCCGAGGAACGGGCCGCCAACCGCATCCCGGAGCAGGAGCCGGTGATGTTCCTCGAGGTCACCGTGGCCGACGCCTCCGAGTTCGAGTCCGAGCTGGAGGTGCGGGGTGAGGACCGGTTCGGCTATCAGGTGCTGACCGTGCGCAGCACCGCCGTGGCCAACGCCATCGCCGCCATCACCCTCGACCTTCGTGACCGGTTCGCCGTGGTCCCGCACGTCTACTTCGACTGGACCGAGGGCCACCCCATCGCCAACTTCCTGCGCTTCATCCTGTGGGGCTCGGGCGAGGTCGCCCCGGTCACCCGCGAAGTCCTCCGCCGCGCCGAACCCGACCGCGCCCGCCGCCCCCACATCCATGTCGGCTGACCGAAGCCTGCCAATGGCGGAGGCGGCCGCCGAGTTCGGCCCGTTCGGCGGCCGGGCCTGGCTCAACACCGCCCACCAGGGCCCGCTGCCCCGCTCGGCCGTGGCCGCCAGCCAGCACGCGGCCCACCTCAAGGCGGCCCCGCACCTGCTCCGCGACGAGGACTTCTCGGACGTGCCCGAACGCCTGCGCGGCCTGCTGGCTGACCTGGTCGGCGGCGCGCCGGAGCAGGTGGTGCTGGGCAACAGCACCTCCTACGGGCTGCACCTGATCGCCAACGGCCTGGACTGGCAGCCGGGCGACGAGGTGCTCACCATCGAGGGCGACTACCCGGCCACCGTGCTGCCCTGGCGGCGGCTGGAACCGCTCGGGATCCGGGTGCGCGCCATCCGGCCCGCCGGGGACCAGCCGGCGGGAGATCGGCTGACCCCGGACCAGCTGGCGGCCGAGATCGGGCCACGGACCCGGCTGGCCGCGGTGACCTGGGTCGACTCGTTCACAGGCCGGGCTCTGGACCTGGACGGGCTGGGGGCGGTGTGCCGCCGGGCCGGCGTGCTGCTGATCGTCAACGCCTCCCAGGCCCTGGGCGCCCGGCCCATCGATGTCGCCGCCACCCCGGTCGACGCCGTGGTCAGCTGCGGCTACAAGTGGCTGTGCGGCCCGTACGGCACCGGGTTCGCCTGGCTCGACCCGGGTCTGCTGGACCAGCTGCGCCCGCAGCAGGCCTACTGGCTGGCCATGCAGGCCGGTCGCGGGCTGGACCAGATGCGCGGGACCGAGGTCCGCGACGACCTCGGCGTGCATGCCTTCGACGTGTTCTGCCCGGCCGCGTTCGCCAGCACCCTGCCCTGGATCGCCGCGCTGCAGCTCTTCCGCCGCACCGGCGTCCCCGCCATCGCCCAGCACGACCAGCGCCTGGTCGACCGCCTGCTGGCCGGCCTGGACCCGGGCCAGTACGACCTGATCAGCCCGCGCACCGGCCCGGCCCGGTCCACCCTGGTCGTGCTGGCCCGCCGTGACGGCACCGCCCAGGCCCGGCACCGCCACCTCACCGACGCCGGCGTCGACACCGCCTACCGCGAGGGCAACCTGCGCCTCTCCCTCCACCTGTTCAACACCGGGCCCGAGATCGACCGCGCCCTCACCGTCCTGCACGCTCCGCCTGCTGCTTGAGGGCCTGCAGGCGCTCGGTCCAGGTGTCGGCCAGGGTGGTCATCCAGGACGCGGTGGCGGTCAGCGGGGCGGGGGAGACCTCGAACAGGACTTCCTTGCCGGCCCGGTGGCTGGTGACCAGGTCGCAGTCGCGCAGGACCTGCAGGTGCCTGACCACGGCCTGCCGGGACACCGGCAGCCCGGCCGCCAGCGTGGTCGCGCTGCAGGGCGGGCGCCGGCCCAGTTCCTCCAGCACCAGCCGCCGGGTCGGGTCGGCCAGCGCCGCGAACACCTGGTCCACCGCCAGCACGCTCATGCCGCTTCGGCACGCTCCCGCAGGCTGCCCAGTTCCTCCTGCCAGCCACCGGTGTTGTCCTTCCGGGCCTGCTCGCGAGCGGCGGCCGGCACGTCCAGGGCCGCGAAGCCGCTCTCGGTCACGGTCACCCGCACCAGGTCTCCGGCGGCCTCGACCCGGAACTCGACCAGCGTGGTGTTGACCGGCGTCAGCTCGGCGCCCGGGGCCTGGCTGGCCCAGCGGAACGCGGCGTAGGTCTTGGGCTCGACCCGGACCACCTCAACCGGGAACCGGCCCCACTTCTCGCTCTCCCGGACCACCTGCTGCCCGGGCGCCAGGCCCGCGGGTGGCGTCCCCACGTCCGATGGCACCCACCAGCCCGGCTCGCTGACCAGCTCCCACACCCGGTCCAGCGGCGCCTGGATCTCAACGCTCTGCTCGATGCGGTCCGCCATGGCCGCGCCTCCCTCCGACTCTCCCTATGTGCAACTAAACAGTTGCACATCAGGCCAGAATGTGCAACTTAGCCGTTGCACTTGGATTCCGGCGCGGCTGCGGAAGGTAACGCACGGTTAAACCTCCCGTTACCAGGCAACAACCCAGATGGTTGACGTTGGTCAAGTTGGGACGGACGCTGATCTCGATGTGTGCCCCCGTTACACGCACCAGAAAGGCGCCCGCATGGTGACGTCGCCGGTTCAAGACGAAGTCCACCACCCTGACGGCCGGGTCACCCTGGCCAGCAACGACGAGATCGCCGGCAGCGGTTACGCCAACGGGGACCTGGCCCCGTTGCCGCTCGCCCGCCGGACCTGGACCACCTACAACTACGCGGCGCTGTGGATCGGGATGTCCCACAACATCCCCACCTACCTGCTGGCCTCCGGCCTGATCCTGGTCGGCATGAACTGGGTGCAGGCCGTCATCACGATCGCGCTGGCCAACCTCATCGTGCTGGTCCCGATGCTGCTCAACAGCCACGCCGGGACCAAGTACGGCATCCCGTTCCCGGTGTTCGCGCGGGCCTCGTTCGGGCTGCGCGGGGCCAACCTGCCCGCCGTCCTGCGGGCGCTGATCGCCTGCGCCTGGTTCGGCATCCAGACCTGGATCGGCGGCGAGGGCTTCTACACGCTGATCGGTTCGGTCGCCGGGCACGGCTGGACCGCCGCCACCCCGGCCTGGGGCGGGTACCCGTGGACCCAGTGGCTGTCGTTCGCCATCTTCTGGGTCTTGGAGATGGCCATCATCGTGCGCGGGATGAACACGCTGCGCCGGTTCGAGAACTGGGCGGGCCCGCTGGTCCTGGTGGCCGCGGTCGCGCTGCTCATCTACATCGCGATCAAGGCGCACGGCTTCGGCGCGGTGCTGTCGGAGCCGGCCAAGCTGGGCTGGGGCAGCAGGTTCTGGCCGGTGTTCTTCCCCTCGCTGATGGGCATGATCGCGTTCTGGTCCACGATGTCGCTGAATATGCCGGACTTCACCCGGTTCAGCCGCGGCCAGAAACAGCAGGCCATCGGCCAGGTGCTCGGCCTGCCGACCACGATGACGTTCTTCTCGCTGCTGGCCGTGTTCATCACCGCGGCGTCGCAGAAGATCTACGGCGCCCCGATCTGGGACCCGATCCAGCTCACCGGCAAGTTCAGCAACCCGGTGGTCGTCGCGTTCGCGCTGTTCACGATCATCGTGGCCACGCTGAGCGTGAACGTGGCCGCCAACACGGTCAGCCCCTCCTACGACTTCTCCAACCTGCTGCCCAAGCTGGTCAGCTTCCGCACCGGCGGCATCATCACCGGCGTGATCGGCATCCTCATCCAGCCCTGGCGGCTGCTGACCAACCCGCACGTCTACATCTACGTCTGGCTCGGCTTCTACGGCGGCCTGCTGGGCGCGGTGGCCGGGGTGCTCATCGCGGACTACTGGCTGATCCGCAACACCGAACTCCGGCTGGCCGACCTCTACCGTCCGCACGGCGCCTACTGGTACAACGGTGGCTGGAACTGGCGCGCGGTGGTCGCGTTCGCGGTCGGCGCGCTGCTGGCGGTGGGCGGAGCATGGTCTGCCCCTGGCCAGGGCCCGTTCCCGGAACGTGGCCTGATCCCGGCCCTGAAACCGCTCTACAACTACAACTGGGTGGTCGGGTTCGCGGTGGCCATCATTCTCTACTGGGGGCTGACGATGATTTCGGTGCGACGGGCGCCTGCCCGGCACGCGTCATACGCCGGGCAGCGAGGCTGAGCGCTGACAACTGAACAGGCTGAACAGGCTGAACAGCTGCGAGCCACGGTCGAAGCCTGGATCGCTGACGACCCCGACCCGGACACCCGGGCCGAACTGACCGCCCTGCTCCAGGCCGGCGACACCGCCGCGCTGGCCAGCCGGTTCGGCGAGCCGCTGACCTTCGGCACGGCCGGGATCCGGGGGCCGCTCGGCGCGGGCCCGGCCCGGATGAACCGCGCCACCGTCCGCCGGGTCACGGCTGGCCTGGCCGCCTACCTGGACCGGGTCGGCCCGGGCCAGCGGAGACCGGACGCCGCCGCCCGGCCCGTGGTGATCGGTCATGACGCCCGCCGCGGCTCGCGGGAGTTCGCCGATGAGGCCGCGGCCGTGCTCACCGGGGCCGGGCGCCAGGTCCTGCGGTTGCCGAGCCCGATCCCGACCCCGGTGCTGGCCTTCGCCGTCCGGTACCTGCACGCGGCGGCCGGGGTGATGATCACCGCCAGCCACAACCCACGCGGCGACAACGGGGTCAAGGTGTACTGGGCCGACGGCGTCCAGATCGTGCCGCCGGTCGACGCCGGCATCGCCGAAGCGGCCGCGGCCGCGGGTCCCCTGCTCGACCTGCCTCTGGGCGGCTCGGGGGAGTTCCTGGGCGACGAGCTGACCGAGGCCTACCTGACCGCGATCGGGGCCGCCGTTCCGCTTGGTGATCGAGATTTTATCGAAGGTCTGAATCTGGCCTACACGCCATTGCACGGGGTCGGCCTGGCCACGGTCCAGCAGCTGTTCGACCGGGCGGGGTTCGCGCCCATGTCGGTGGTCCCCGAGCAGGCCGAGCCCGACGGCGCGTTCCCGACCCTGCCCAAGCCGAACCCGGAGGAGCCGGGCGCCCTCGACCTGCTGCTGGCCGAGGCGACCCGGATCGGGGCCGACCTGGCCCTGGCCAACGATCCGGACGCCGACCGGGTCGCGGCCGCGCTGCCGGACCCGGCCGCCCCCGGCGGCTGGCGGGTGCTGACCGGCGACGAGCTCGGCGCCCTGCTGGGCGACTACCTGCTGCGGCACGCTCCCGATGCGCCCCGGCGGCTGCTGGTGACCACGATCGTGTCGTCCAGCCTGCTCGGCGAGCTGGCCGAAGCGGCCGGGGCCGCCTTCGCCGAGACCCTGACCGGGTTCAAGTGGATCATGCGAGCCAGCGACGACCCGGCGGTGTCGCAAAAACATAGCTTCCTGTTCGGCTACGAGGAAGCCCTGGGCTACGCCGTCACCGACCTGGTCCGGGACAAGGACGGCATGTCGGCCGCGCTGGCCCTGGCCGGCGCGGCCGCCGAGGCCAAGAGCCAGGGCCGGACCCTCGCTGACCTGCTGGACGACATCACAAGGCGGTTCGGCCAGTACGCGACCGGCCAGTTCTCGGTCGACCTGTCCGGCGGCCCGGAGTCAGACGAGGGGGCGGGCGCGGCCCTGCTGGCCGCGGCCCGCAACGCCCCGCCGCTGTCCCTGCTCGGGCAGCCGGTCACGTCAATAGACGATCTGGGCCTGGGCTTGCGGTCCCGGGCCGACGGCACCAAGGACCCTCTGGCCTTCCCCCGGTCCGATGTGATCATCTGGCGCTGTGGCGATGGGACCAGGGTGGCTGTCCGGCCCAGCGGGACCGAGCCTAAGGTGAAGATCTACTTGCAGGTGGTGCTGCCCGCCGCGGGCCGCGAAGACCTGGCCCCGCTCCGGGCCCAGGCGGCCGAGCGGCTCGCCGACCTGCGCCAGGAGATAGCGGAGGTGCTGCACCTGTGACCGGTTCCCCGACCTTGACCCGCCGCCAGCTGGCCGCGATGATCGACCACACCCTGCTGGCCCCGGAGGCCACCGAGAAGGACGTGGCCGCGCTCTGCGCCGAAGCCCGCCAGCTCGGCGTCTACGCCGTGTGCGTGTCACCCACGATGACCACCGTGGCCGCCCGCGAACTGCCGGGCGGCGAGATCAGGGTGTGCGCGGTGGCGGGCTTCCCGTCCGGCGCGCACAGCGCCGGGCTCAAGGCCCAGGAAGCCGGCATCGCCGCCGCCACCGGCGCGCACGAGGTCGACATGGTCATCAACCTGGCCCTGGCCCGGGAAGGCCGCTGGAAAGAGGTGGAGGAGGAGATCGCCGCCGTCCGCGGCGAGGTGCCCAGCCCCACCGTGCTCAAGGTCATCATCGAATCGGCCGTGCTGGACGAGGAGTCCATCGTCGCGGCCTGCCAGGCCGCGGCCGGGGCCGGGGCCGACTTCGTCAAGACCTCGACCGGGTTCCACCCCCAGGGCGGGGCCACCACCGCCGCGGTCGGGCTGATGGCCCGCACCGTCGCGCCGCGGCTGGGGGTGAAGGCCTCGGGCGGGATCCGTTCCGCCGCCGACGCCCTGGCCATGGTGGCCGCGGGCGCCACCCGGCTCGGCCTGTCCCGGTCCGCCGCCATCCTCGCCGAACTACCCAGCTAAGACCGAGAGGAGCTGCCCCATGACCACCGTTCGCGCCGCGCTGATCCAGCAGAAGTGGACCGGCGACAAGGAATCCATGATCAAGAATGCCGTTGACGCGTTGCGGGAGGCGGCCAGCCAGGGCGCTCAGGTCGCCTGCCTGCAGGAGCTGTTCTACGGCCCGTACTTCTGCCAGGTGCAGGACCCGCAGTGGTACAGCTGGACCGAGCAGGTGCCTGGCGGCCCCACCACCAGCCTCATGCAGGACCTGGCCCGTGAGCTGAACATGGTCCTGGTCGTCCCGGTCTACGAGGTCGAGCAGGAGGGCGTCTACTACAACACCGCCGCCGTCATCGACGCCGACGGCAGCTACCTCGGCAAGCACCGCAAGAACCACATCCCGCAGGTCAACGGGTTCTGGGAGAAGTACTACTTCCGCCCCGGCAACCTCGGCTACCCGGTGTTCGACACCGCGGTCGGCAAGATCGGC
>DATDIH010000076.1:0-21076 GCA_036521155.1 Streptosporangiaceae bacterium | reverse complement strand
GTTCGACCTGCCGGAAGGCGAAGGCGAACTGGTCGCCGGGTACCACACCGAGTACTCCTCGATGAAGTTCACGCTGTTCTACCTGGCCGAGTACGTGAACATGCTCACGGTCTCGGCCCTGGCCACCACGCTGTTCCTGGGTGGCTGGCGGGCCCCGTGGCCGATCTCCCTGTGGGCCGGGGCCAACCATGGCTGGTACCCGATCATCTGGTTCCTGATCAAGGTCGCGCTGTTCGAGTTCTTCTTCATCTGGCTGCGCGGCTCGCTGCCCCGGGTCCGCTACGACCAGCTGATGGCGCTGGGCTGGAAGGTGCTGATCCCGGTCTCGATCATCTGGCTGCTGCTGATCGCCACCGTCCGCGCCTGGCGGCTCGACAGCCACAGCTCGGCCGTGTACGTGGTCGGCGGCGTGGTCCTGGCCATCATCGTCATCATCGCGGTGTCCTGGGACATCGCCGCCGAACGACGCGCGGGCCGGGCCGCGGACGCGGATTCGGTGGCCGACGAGGCCGAGCCGGGCAGTTCCCCGGCCACCCGGACCCGCCCCGCCAGTTACCGGGTCCCGCCGCTGGACCTGCCCCACTACCACGGCGTCGGGGTCGGCGTTCCCGCGGGCACCGTGACCGGCGCCCCGGTGACCGGCACCGACCCGAACGGCACCAAGGAGGTCTCCGGTGCTTGACTTCCTCAACCCCATCAAGGGGTTCGGGGTCACCTTCCACGAGATGTTCCGGAAGGTTGACACCGTCCAGTATCCGGAGGAGCGGCGGCCGACCGCGCCCCGGTTCCACGGCCATCACCAGCTCAACCGGTGGCCGGACGGGCTGGAGAAGTGCATCGGCTGTGAGCTGTGCGCCTGGGCCTGCCCGGCCGACGCCATCTACGTCGAGGGCCGGGACAACACGGCCAGCGAACGCTACTCGCCGGGTGAGCGGTACGGGCACGTCTACCAGATCAACTACCTGCGCTGCATCCTGTGCGGACTCTGCATCGAGGCCTGCCCCACGCGGGCGCTCACGATGACCAACGAGTACGAGCTGGCCGACGACAGCCGGGAGAACCTGATCTGGACCAAGGAGCAGCTGCTGGCGCCGCTCCAGTCCGGCATGGAGGCCCCGCCGCACCCGATGCGGCTCGGCGACGACGAGAAGGACTACTACCTGCTCGGCGCGGCCGGGATCGCCCCCACCTGGGACCCGGTGCCGCCCGCGGTGGCCCCGGACACCACCCCGGCCGATCCGGGGGGCCAGGCGGCCGGTGAAGCCGCCTCGGTGGGCGGCACAGAGACCCCGGCCAGCGAGCCGCCCGAGGGCGCCGACCAGAGCGCGGTGGCGACCGGCAACGCCGCCGCAAGAGGAGAGGAACGGTGAGCCACGTCCTCGCCAGCGCCGGCACCACGGCCGCCGCGACCAGCCAGTCGGTCATCTTCTGGCTGCTGGCCGTGGTCTCGGTCGGCTCGGCGGTCGGCATGGTGCTGGCCCGGCGCGCGGTGCACTGCGCGCTGTTCCTGGCCGCGATCATGCTGTCGCTGGCCGTCTACTACGCCATGCAGAGCGCGCCGTTCCTGGCCTTCGTCCAGGTCATCGTCTACACCGGCGCGGTGCTGATGCTGTTCCTGTTCGTGATGATGCTGATCGGCGTCAGCTCGCGCGATTCGCTGGTCGAGACGATCCGGGGCCAGCGGCTGGCCGCGGCCATCGCCGGGATCGCGCTCGTGGTCCTGCTCATCCTGGGCATCGGCCACGCCGCCCTGGGCCCGGCCACGCAGAGCGTGGCCAACGGTGGCGCCGGCAACGTGACCGGGCTGGCCACCCTGATCTTCACCACCTACGTGTTCCCGTTCGAAGTGACCAGCGCCCTGCTGATCACCGCGGCCCTGGGAGCCATGGTGCTGGCCCACCGCGAGCGCACCAGCCCCAAGCTGACCCAGCGGGAGCTGTCCCAGCAGCGGGTGGCGTCCGGGCGGCCCACCCCGCTCCCGTCGCCGGGGGTGTTCGCCCTGCACAACGCGGTGGACCTGCCGGCCCTGCTGCCGGACGGCTCGCCGTCCGAGCTGTCGGTCAGCTCGATGCTGGCCCGCCGCGAACTCGGCGACGACGGCACCCCGGCGCTGCCGCCCGCGCCCGACGAGCCCGAATTCGACAACCCGTCCGGCCGCGCCGACGGCTCGGCGGACGAGAACGCCGAGGCGGCTGACCACGCCGAACCGGCCGGGGTGTCCACTCAGGGAGGGACGGACTCATGAGCCCGTCGGCGTATGTGGTGCTTTCCGTCATCCTGTTCGCGATCGGCGGGGTCGGCGTCCTGGTGCGGCGCAACGCCATCATCGTGTTCATGTGCATCGAGCTGATGCTGAACGCCTGCAACCTGGCCTTCGTGGCGTTCTCACGCATGCACGGCAACCTGGACGGCCAGGTAATCGCATTCTTCGTCATGGTGGTGGCCGCGGCTGAGGTCGTGGTGGGACTGGCCATCCTGATGACGATCTTCCGGACCCGCAGGTCGACGTCGGTGGACGACGCCAGCCTGCTGAAGAACTAGAAGGGGTGGAGGGGTGACCAGCTCAGCGGCTGTTGGCGTGCACTCGATCGCCGCGACCATGACCACCGCGCCCGCGGTCGGCTTCCAGCGTTACGCATGGCTGATGCTGGCGTTCCCGGTGTTCGGCGCCCTGGTGCTGATCTTCGGCGGCCGCCGCACCAACCGGTGGGGACACCTGCTCGGCGTCGCGATGCCGATCGGGTCGTTCGTGGTCGGCCTGATCTCGTTCTTCGCCCTGCTCGGGTACACCGACCGCAGCCGCGACGTGCACATGTTCACCTGGATCGCGGTGGGCGACTTCCACGCCAACGTGGGCCTGCTGCTGGACCCGCTGTCGATGACGTTCGTGCTGCTGATCACCGGGGTGGGCTCGCTCATCCACATCTACTCGATCGGCTACATGGCGCATGACCCGGAGCGGCGCCGGTTCTTCGGCTACCTGAACCTGTTCATCGCGGCCATGCTGCTGCTGGTGCTGGCGGACAACTACCTGGTGCTGTACGCCGGCTGGGAAGGCGTCGGCCTGGCGTCGTACCTGCTGATCGGGTTCTGGCAGTACAAGCCGTCCGCAGCGGTCGCGGCCAAGAAGGCGTTCATCGTGAACCGGGTCGGTGACGCCGGCCTGACCGTCGCGATCTTCCTGATGTTCAGCACGTTCGGCACGGTCACCTTCACCGGCGTGTTCAGCGGCACCAAGGCCGCGGGCACCGGCGTGGACACCGCGCTCGGCCTGCTGCTCCTGCTCGGCGCCTGCGGTAAGTCGGCTCAGCTGCCGCTGCAGTCCTGGCTGCTGGACGCGATGGAAGGCCCGACCCCAGTGTCGGCCCTGATCCACGCGGCGACCATGGTCACCGCCGGCGTCTACCTGCTGGTGCGGTCCAACCCGATCCTCTTCTACTCCTCGACCGCCCGGCTGGCCATCACCGTGGTCGGCGCGGCCACCCTGCTGTTCGGCGCGATCATCGGCTGCGCCAAGGACGACATCAAGAAATCCCTGGCCGGATCGACAATGAGCCAGATCGGATACATGTTCCTCGGCGCGGGCCTCGGCCCGATCGGCTACGTGTTCGCCATCGCCCACCTGGTCGCGCACGGCTTCTTCAAGGCCGACCTGTTCCTCGGGGCCGGCTCGATCATGCACGGCATGAACGACGAGGTGAACATGCGCCGGTACGGTGCGCTCCGCCGGTTCCTGCCCGCCACGTTCGGGTGCTTCCTGGTCGGCTACCTGGCCATCATCGGCATCCCGCCGTTCTCCGGGTTCTTCACCAAGGACGGCATCATCGAGGCGGCCTGGGACAAGGGCGGCACGTCCGGGGCCATCCTGGCCACGGCCGCGCTGATCGGCGCCGGGCTCACCGCGTTCTACATGACGCGGATGGTGCTGATGACGTTCTTCGGCAAGGCGCGCTGGGAAGACGAGGTGCCGGCCGGGCGGCGGGAGACGCCGGAGACCGACACCGCCGGGCACGCGCCGCACCCGCACGAATCTCCGTGGGTAATGATCTGGCCGATGATCATCTTGTCCATCGGCGCGATCGTGACCGGCGGATTCCTGGTCATCAACGGCCGGTTCGCACACTTCCTGGAGCCCGTGACCGGCCCGGCGCCGGACAACAACGGCATCTGGACCGTGCCGGGGATCATCGCCCTGGTCCTGGTGGTCCTGGGCGCGGGCCTGGCCTGGCTGATGTACGGGCGGGCCGAGGTGCCCGCGGTGGCCCCGGCCGGCAGCCCGCTGACCCGGGCCGCCCGCCAGGACCTGTACGGCGACGCCTTCAACGAGTCGGTGCTGATGCGCCCCGGCCAGTGGCTGACCCGCCTGTCGGTGTTCTTCGACAACCGCGGCGTCGACGGACTGGTCAACACGGCCGCGGCCGCGGTCGGCGGCTCCTCCGGGCGGCTGCGCCGGGTGCAGACCGGCTTCGTCCGTTCCTATGCCCTGTCGATGTTCTTCGGAGCCGCGCTACTGGTCGCGGCCCTCCTCGCGGTGAGGCTGTAGACGACATGAGTAGTGTTCCCTGGCTGACCGTGGCCGGCGCCATCCCGCTCGTCGGGGCGCTGGTCCTGGCGGCGCTCCCCAGCATGCCGGCCAACGGCGTAGAGGCCGACCGCGAGGCCCGCAACCTGCTGTGCAAGCGGCTGGCCCTCGGCTTCTCGCTGCTCACCCTGGCCTGGTTCATCGCCATGGTCACGCAGTACAAGGTGGGCGGCCCGAACTACCAGTTCACCCAGTCGGTGTCCTGGATCCCGCAGTTCGGCGTGCATTACGCGGTCGGGGTGGACGGCATCGCCCTGGTCCTGATCGGCATGTCGGTCGTGCTCATGCCGGCTGTGATCCTGGCCTCCTGGCACGACGCGGAGGGCGGGGCCCGCAGCGTCAAGGCCTACTTCGCGCTGATGCTGGTGCTGGAGACGATGATGATCGGCGTCTTCGCGGCGACCGACGTCTTCCTGTTCTACCTGTTCTTCGAGGCCATGCTGATCCCGATGTACTTCATGATCGGGAGCTACGGCGTGGGCAAGCGGCAGTACGCCGCGGTCAAGTTCCTGCTCTACAGCCTGGCCGGCGGCCTGCTCATGCTGGTCGCGGTCATCGCCCTGTACGTGTACTCGTCGCAGAGCGCGGTCACCGGCCACCACGGCACGTTCCTGTTCAGCCAGCTGATGCACGTCACGTTCAGCCCGGACGCCCAGAAGTGGATGTTCCTCGGGTTCTTCCTGGCCTTCGCGATCAAGGCGCCGCTGTTCCCGTTCCACACCTGGCTGCCCGACGCGGCCGCCTCGGCCCAGCCGGGCGGGGCGGTGCTGCTGGTCGGCGTGCTGGACAAGGTCGGCACGTTCGGCATGATCCGGTACTGCCTGGAACTGTTCCCGTCGGCGTCGAAGTACTTCACCCCGCTGGTCCTCACCCTGTCGGTGATCGGCATCTTGTACGGCGCGATCGTGGCCATCGGCCAGACCGACATGAAGCGGCTGATCGCCTACACCTCGGTGTCGCACTTCGGCTTCATCGGG
Organism: Streptosporangiaceae bacterium; assembly: GCA_036521155.1. Taxonomy (GTDB): domain Bacteria; phylum Actinomycetota; class Actinomycetes; order Streptosporangiales; family Streptosporangiaceae; genus Bog-532. Next base: position 15,517 of record DATDIH010000076.1, on the reverse strand, counting down.
CTGGGCATCTTCGCCATGACCAGCCAGGGCCAGTCCGGCGCGACCCTGTACATGGTCAACCATGGCTTCGCCACCGGTGCGCTCTTCATCCTGGCCGGATTCATGATCAGCCGCCGCGGCTCGTCCCGGATCGCCGACTACGGCGGCATGCAGCGGGTGGCTCCGGTGCTGGCCGGGCTGTTCCTCATCTCCGGCCTGGCCACCCTGTCGCTGCCGGGCCTGTCCACCTTCGTCAGCGAGTTCCTGGTCCTGGTCGGCACGTTCAGCCGTTACAAGCTGCCCGCCATCCTGGCCACCGTGGGCATCATCCTGGCTGCCATCTACATCCTGTGGATGTACCAGCGCACGATGAACGGACCCACCGCGCCGGAGGTCGAGAAACTGCCGGACCTGCGGCCGCGTGAGCTGTGGGCGGCGGTGCCGCTGGTCGCCCTGGTCATCGCGATGGGCATCTACCCCAAGCCGGTGCTGGACGTGATCAACCCGGCCGTGCACCAGACCATGGCGCAGATCCACATGACCGATCCCAGGCCGGCCCACCCGGCCACAACGCATCTCACCAATGCGCAGAAGGGAACGACACCGTGACCGGCCTTGAGGGCACGGCGAGCCTCGCCGGCCACCCCGGGGTGCTGGCGGCCTCGACGATCGCCGCCCCCCACATCGAGTACAGCCAGCTCGCCCCGCTGCTCGTGGTGTTCGGGGCCGCGCTGGCCGGCGTGCTGGTCGAGGCGTTCGCGCCCCGCGCCGCCCGCCGCGGCGTGCACCTGGTGCTGGCCCTGGGCGGCCTGGGCGCCGCCTTCGTGCTCACCATCTTGATCGCCGCCTCCAGCAGCGCCTTCGACAAGGGCAGCCCCGGTCACGTGGCGGCCATGGGCGCGGTGGCGGTGGACCGGCCCACCCTGTTCATCCAGGGCACGATCCTGATCCTGGCCCTGGTCAGCGTGCTGATCATCGCCGACACCTCGCACGGCCTCAGCCCGTTCGTGGCCCAGGCGGCCGCGATCCCGGGCAGCGCCGAGGAACGCGAGGGCCAGCTCAAGGGCGTCGCGCACACCGAGATCTACCCGCTGACCCTGTTCGCGGTGGGCGGCATGCTGCTGTTCCCGGCGTCCAACGACCTGCTGACCATGTTCGTGGCCCTGGAGACGCTGTCGCTGCCGCTGTATCTGCTGTGCGGCCTGGCCCGCCGCCGCCGCCTGCTGTCGCAGGAAGCGGCCATGAAGTACTTCCTGCTGGGCTCCTTCTCCTCGGCCTTCTTCCTGTTCGGCATCGCCCTGGTCTACGGGTTCGCGGGCTCGGTGCGGCTCTCGGCCATCGCCAGCGCGGTCTCCAGCAACACCGCCAACGAGACCCTGCTGCTGGCGGGCATGGCCCTGATCGGGCTGGGCCTGCTGTTCAAGATCGGCGCGGTGCCGTTCCAGGGCTGGAAGCCCGATGTCTACCAGGGCGCGCCGACGCCGATCACCGCGCTGATGGCCTCGTGCACGCTGGTGTCCGCGTTCGGGGCCCTGCTGCGAATCTTCTACGTGGCCTTCGGCGGGCTGACCTGGGACTGGCGGCCGGTCATGTGGGCCATCGCCATCCTCACCATGGTCGTCGGGGCGGTCATCGCCATCACCCAGACCGACGTCAAGCGGCTGCTGGCCTACTCCTCGATCACGCACGCCGGTTACATCCTGGTCGGCGTCATCGCCGCCACCACCCTCGGCCTCTCCAGCAGCCTGTTCTACCTGGTCACCTACGGGTTCAGCACGATCGGGGCGTTCGCCCTGATCACGCTGGTCCGGGACCCCAGCGGTGAGGCCGGGCACCTGTCCCGCTGGGCCGGCCTGGGCAAGAAGTCCCCGCTGGTCGCGGGCACGTTCGCGTTCTTCCTCATCGCCTTCGCCGGCATCCCGCTGACCAGCGGGTTCACCGGGAAGTTCGCGGTGTTCCAGGCCGCTGAGGCCGGCGGGGCCACGCCGCTGGTCATCATCGGCGTGCTGAGCAGCGCGGTGGCGGCGTTCTTCTACGTCCGGGTCATCGTGCTCATGTTCTTCAGCGACCCGGTGCCGGACGGACCGGCCGTGGTGGTGCCCAGCGCGCTGACCGGGACCGCGGTGGCCATCGGAGCCGCGGTGACCCTGTTCCTGGGCGTCTTGCCGGGGCCGATCCTCAGCCTGGCCAACCATGCCGCGACCCACCTGTTCGTCCGCTGACCGGACGGCTCCACGACGCCCGGCCGGGCCCGCAGGGGGTGTCGGCCGGGGTGATAACGGGCATACTCGGGAATCCCGGGCCAGGTTGTCCGCCTTGATCAGGGGAGGGACAGCGGACTGCCGTAAAAAGGTGGCACTGCGCTGGCCGATACTGGCAGGAGCACCCGTGCCATCCTCGCCTGGACCGGGTACCGAGAACTTGGAGCCTGCGTGACCACTGCCGTACCACTCGACTTCCCCGACACCGCCGTCGAAGCGGCCGTGGCCAGCGGGCTGGCCCGCGTCGAGTCCGTCATCCGCCAGACCGCGCAGTCCGAGGAATCCCTGCTCACCGAGGCGTCCCTGCACCTGGTCGACGCGGGCGGCAAGCGGTTCCGGGCCATGCTTGTGCTGCTGGCCGCCCAGTTCGGCGACCCAGAGGACGAGCAGGTCATCCAGGCCGCGGCCGCCATCGAGCTGACCCATCTGGCCACCTTGTTCCACGACGACGTGATGGACGAGGCGGCCATCCGCCGCGGCAGCGAATCGGCCAACTCGCGCTGGGACAACACGGTGGCCATCCTCACCGGCGACTTCCTGTTCGCGCGGGCCTCCCGGATCCTGGCCGATCTGGGCGCGGAAGCGATCCGGATCCAGACCGAGACGTTCGCCCGCCTGGTCAGCGGCCAGGTCGCCGAGACCATCGGCCCGCGGTCCGGCGAGGACCCGCTGGATCACTACTGGCGGGTGGTGACCGAGAAGACCGCCTCGCTGATCGCCACCTCGGGCCGGTTCGGCGCGATGTTCTCCGGAGCCCCGGACAAGGTGGTGACGGGAGTCGAGGTCGCCTGCGAGGCGCTCGGAGTGGCGTTCCAGATCTCCGACGACGTCCTGGACGTCTGCAGTGAGACCGGGCAGTCGGGCAAGACTCCTGGTACCGACCTTCGGGAGGGTGTGAAATCCCTGCCGGTGCTGTACGCCCTGCGTTCCACCGACCCGGCCGACGAGCGGCTCCGGGCCCTGCTCAGCTCGGGCCCCCTCACCAGCGACACCGACCACGCCGAGGCCCTGGCCCTGCTCCGGGCCCACCCCGCCGTCAAGGCCGCCCACGCCGAGATGACCCGCTGGGCCGAACGCGCCCGCGAGCAACTCCTGGCCCTCCCGGCCAGCCCGGCCCGGTCCTCCTTCGAGAAACTCTGCGACTTCGTCGTAGAACGCACCGGCTGACCTGGCCCGGCTGACCTGGCCCGGTTGGCCTTGGCCACCCTGGAGCTGACCGCGGTTACTCGGTGCGGAGGGTGACGGCGGGCTGGGTACGGGCGGCGACGGCGGCTGGGAAGGCGGCCAGCAGGTTGCCGGCCAGGATCAGGGCGGCCAGCAGGCCGAACACGGCCAGAACGGGGATCTCGGTCACCGGGGCCACGCCCAGTGAGCCGGCGAAGGCGCGCCAGCCCCAGCGTCCGGCGACCACGCCCAGCGGGCCGCCCAGCACGGCCGCGATCAGCAGGGTCAGCGTGGTCTGCCAGGCCACCACTCCCCGGACCTGGGCCCGTGTCATGCCCAGCGTCTTCAGTAGGGCCAGTTCGTGGCGGCGCCGCCGGACCAGGCCCAGTACGGTCAGGGCCAGCGAGATCGCGGCCGCCGCCGCGATGCCCAGGGCCAGCACCAGCGGCTGGCCACGCAGGTGGTCAGCGTTCACCACCGCCGAGGCCTGGGCCTGGGTCTGGGGCAGCTGGTAGGTGTACCCGGGACCGACGGACGGGTTCGCGGCCACGATGCGCCGGACCAGCCCGTCCCGCTGGGCGCGGGTGGTGCCCGGGGCCAGGTCGATGGCCACGGCCGACGGGAACACCGCGCCCACCGCGGCCGGCCCGCCCGCCTGCCCGTTACCCCGGCCCACGGCCGCGGCCAGCGTGGCCATGGTCAGCATGGCGCCGCGGCCCAGCGACACGTGCTCGGCGGTGGCCAGGCCGAACGACGGCAGGGTCACGGTGCCGGTGATCGTGACCCGCTGGGCGGTGCGGCCGCTCCCGATGCGCACGGTGTCGCCGGCCTTCTTGCCCAGTTCGGACAGGGTCTGGGTGCCGAGCTCGATCTGGCCGCGGCTGGTCAGCGGCTGACCGCTGATGGTCGGGGGCTGCACCGCGCCGGTCTGGTGCTGCACGCCGAGCACCGGGATCATCCGCCCGTCGATGGACAGCTGGGTGAAGGCGTACTCGGACCAGGCCGCAACCTCGGGCTGACCGTCCAGCTGCCGGTGCAGCATCTTCTGCCTGAAGGGGGCGTAGCCGCCCCCGGACTGGATGACGACGTCCGAGTTCCAGCCGTACCGGGCCGGGTGGGACGCGAGCCCGGCCAGGCTGGTGTCGAAGGTGACCGCGGCCACCACCGCGGTCACCGCCGCCACCGTGGCCAGCAGGGCCGAGCGCACCGGGACCGCTTGCCGCCCCGAACCCGGCTCGACCGCGTTCCTGGTCCCGACCACCGCGACCGCGGGCAGGCCGGCCTGCACGGCCAGCCGGGTGAAGAACGGCGACGTGCCCGGGGCCCGGTCCGGGCGCGGCCACACCAGCCGGGCCGCGATCACGGCCAGCATGACCAGCAGCAGGAAAGCCAGCAGCAATGCTCCCGGCCCCAGCACCGCCCAGTCGGCCCGGAACCCCCGGTCCGGGTCGAACCGGGCCACCGGCCCGACCGGGGCCAGCGGCGACAGAGCCAGCGCCCCGGCCAAGGCCAGCACGGTGCCGCCGAGCACCGGGATCAGCCCGGGACCGGCCGCGGTCCGCACGGCCTGGGCCCGGGTGGCGCCCAGGGCCCGGATGACGGTGGCCGCCGGGGCCGACCGGGTGACCAGCTGGGCCAGTCCCTGCCCGGCCAGGATGACCAGCCCGGCCAGGGCGGCCAGGGCGACCGCGCCCAGCGCCACCGTCTCGGGCCGGATGGCCTGCTGGACCTGGCGGTGCACCACGTCGGTCCGGTTGATCCCGAACGACGGCAGGACCGCGGCCCGGTGCGTGCGCGCCGTCTCCTGTCGCTGCAGCTTCGCCTCCAGGCCGGTCAGGTTCGCCTCCAGGGCGGCGATCCCGGCCGGGCCGCCGGTCAGCCGCAGCCCGACCCAGGCGTAGGTGTACTCGGCCAGCAGTTGCCGGGTGGCCCCCGGCGGCAGCACGCCCCCCTCGACCTCGTCCGACTGGTCGACCAGGGCGGGCGGGATTTCGGCCAGCGCGGCGACCCGGAACGAGCGCTGGAACGGCCGGCCGGCCGGGCTGCCGCTCAGGTCGGCCGCCTGGAACAAGTAGGTGACGCGGCTGCCGACCCCCGCGTGGAACAGCCGGGCCACGCCGCGGGTGAGCACGATCTGATCGGTCGCGGCCAGCGGGGGCAGGTGGCCCGCGACGACCGTGACCCGGTCCTGCCGGAACCACTCACCGTCCAGGCTCCCGTTGACGGAGGCGGTCACGAAGGCCGGGTCCGGGTGCCCGTTGATCACCGGCACCCCGTTCAGGCCGATATAGGTGGCGTGGGACCGGACCCCGGGCAGCGCCGAGATCATCGTGATCGGGGCGGTCAGCGACAGCCCGGGCAGCCGCCCGGACACGTTGACGAACACGTCGCTGACCCGGCTGGCGTCCAGGTAGCGCCCGTAGGCGGTGGCGGTCCGCTGGGCGCCGGCCAGCGCGCCCAGGATCACCGCCCCGAGCAGGCCGATCAGCACGGCCAGCGCCGCGGCCGGCCGCCAGGCCCGCCGGCCGGCCGCGCGCCACCAGTAGAAGGCCACCGTTCACCGCCCCCTTCCCCTCCGCCCTCATCATGGCTTCCGGGCTGGTCAGAGGACAGGGTGCTGCCATCACGATCTGGCCGGCGGGTACCACCAACCAGCCTCGTCCGCCTCCTCGGAAGGCACCACCAGCCGGCCCCGTCCCGCTTCTCGAAAGGAAGCTTTCGAGGGGTTGCAACGTTGTAATCATTGCAAAGCCAAGGAGGAAACGATGAGCCTGTTCGGGATGCGCGCGAGCCAGATGGTGGAGCCCAGCCGGGCCCTGCGAGGCCGCGATGAGGCCATGCCCGTGCCGGAGCGGCACGCCGTGCTCGGGACGCCACTGGCACCCCCTTACCCGGCCGGAACCGAGATCGCCGAGTTCGCGCTGGGCTGCTTCTGGGGCGAGGAGCGGACGTTCTGGCAGACCCCGGGCGTGGTGTCCACCGCCGTCGGCTACGAGGGCGGCTACACGCCGAACCCCACCTACGAGGAAGTCTGCTCGGGCAAGACCGGCCACGCCGAGACCGTGCGGGTCGTCTACGACCCGGCCAAGGTCTCCTACGACACCCTGCTGAAGGTGTTCTGGGAGTCGCACGACCCGACCCAGGGCATGCGCCAGGGCAACGACGTCGGCACCCAGTACCGGTCGGCGATCTTCTACCGCACGCCGGAGCAGCAGGCCGCGGCCGAGCGGTCCCGCGAGGTCTACCAGCAGTTGCTGACCGAGCGCGGCTACGGCGCCATCAGCACCGGGATCGTCCCGGCCGGCGAGTTCTACTTCGCCGAGGGATACCACCAGCAGTACCTGGACAAGAATCCGTGGGGTTACTGCCCGGACAACGGCACCGGGGTCACCTGCCCGGTCGGCCTGGGCGTCACCACCGGAACGGCCGGGCCGGCTGACGCGGCCAAGAGCTGATCAGCCTGGTCTGAAACGCAGCGCGTGCCTGGGACCACCGGGCGCGCGCTGACGCATGTCCGGGCAGCCCCCGATTATCTTGATCCGTGGTATATCAAAGTGATATCATATTCATAGGTGGCCGGAGTGGCCGGGCACCAGCCCGGCAGGGGGCATCCCCATGAACACACCCAGCAGCACCGGTCCCGAGGGTCTGCGCGGATGGTGGCGGTCACCGCCGCGATCCGGCCTGCGCCGCATGATCAACCCGTGGGAGTACCGCCACCTCCGCTTCTCCGGGATCGCGCGATTGGCCGGAGGAACGGTCGCGGCCGTGGCCGGTCTCATCTGCCTCTCCTACGGCGCCTACCCGTGGGCGGCCTTCTTCTTGATCCTGGCCGCGCTGAACCTCGTGGGCGGCTCCTGGTACCTCGCCATCGTCCGCTCTCCCGCGACCCGGACCTGAACCCGCGCCAGCGACTGCCCCTGACCCCACTCGGCGGCGTGGGCGCTAGTGACTGACAACCGCGAGTATGCGGGCAGCGCGCCTGAGATGGCTGATATGGGCTGTCATCGTGTTCGTTCCGCTGTGGCTCTGGATCCACGGCTATCACCTGTGACCGTGGGGACTGGGGCACGAGGCATTCGGTGCTCTGAAAGCCCGATCCGCTAATGTCCGGAAAGCGCTATTGACGTAATAGGTGACGCTTGCGTAGATCGGCCGTATCAATGCCGATCCCGGCCTGTGCGCGGTAAAAGAAATAACGGATTCTGGCGACCAACCGGGCATTGCGGGAAGGTTTATTGCGGACCGTAATCCTGTGAACACGTGGCGCGCCTATGATGCGGGTGGCGTCGGCGGCCGGGCCGTGAAAACTCCGGCCGGGCCTGGGCGCTTTTTTCTGGGGTGGGGTTCTTCAGACCGGTAAGGAAGCGGTCGTTGAAATGAAAAAGCGTGCGCTCCGTATCGCCGTGCCCGTGGTGGTCGCCTGTCTGGTGGCCGGGTCGATTGTCGCCTTCTTCATAGGCAACGGCTCGCTCAGCGGCGGGGAATGGAAGACCGCGGCCGGGGTCTCGTTGGAGGTGCCGACGGCCGGGGCGCCGAAACTCGTGTTCACCGCGCAACCCGCGACCGGGCAGGCCGTGCAGGCCGGCGGCGGCGTGTTCACCGTGACCGTGGCCATCGAGGACAGCCACGGCACCACGCTGACCAGCGACAGCACGGACACGATCACGCTGGCCCTGGGCCGCAACCCGGGTCACGGCGTGCTCAGCTGCACCAGCAGCGGCGGCCTGACCGGCCCGGTGGACCTGGGCCGGGCCACCTTCAGCGGGTGCTCGATCAGCAAGCCGGGTGTCGGCTACCGGCTCACCGCCAGCAGTTCGGTCAAGCCCGCGCTGGCGCCGCCGGCCAACGGCCACACGTTCGCGGTGCTGTCGGCGGCGGCGGCCAAGGCGGCCGCCAAAGCGGCGGCGCGGACCGCGGCCCTGAAGGTGGCTCAGGCCGGCGGCCGGAACCAGGCCGCCGCCACGGGCGGCCCGGCGACCGGGCCGGGTGCGGGCGGCCCCCCGGTCCCCGGGGCCACCCCGGCCGGGGCGGCCCTGGTCATCACCTCCCCGGCCGTCACCGGGGCGGCCACGGCCAGCCCGGACCTGGGCCCGATCACGGTCGAGCTGGTCACCGCGGGCGGCGCGCCCGCGACGACCGGGGTCACCGTACAGCTGTCTTCGAGCTCCACCGGGGCCAGTGAGTTCTCCGGCGCCTCCGGCGGGAGCCCGGTCACCTCCATCGTTATCCCGCCCGGCGACTCGGCCGCCACCTTCTACTACGGCGACGAAGTGGCCGGTCAGCCGGTCATCACCGTGGCCGCGGCCGGAGTCTCGCCCGGGACGCAGACCGAGACGGTCACCGCGGGCCAGGCGGCCGGCCTGAGCTTCACCGACGCCTCCACCGGCAACGGCCGGGGCGGCACCCCGGCCCAGGTGACCTGCACCGGCACGGTCGGTGACTCGTTCAGCTGCACGGTCAGCCCGGCCCCGCGGCGCGGGAAGGCGCGATTCATGACCGCCCGGGTGGTGCTCATCGACCAGTTCCAGAACCCGGTCACCAACTCGTCGGGGTCGGACATCGACGTCACCTTGTCCCAGACCGGTGGCTCGTCGGTCAGCACCGGGTTGGTGCCGGTCCCGGCCGGGGCGTCGTCATCAGGCCCGTTCACCGAGAACCTGGGCGGCGGCCAGGGACAGGGCACGGTATCCGCGTCCGCCGCGGTGGGGCCGGGTCAGGCCACGGCCAGCCTCACCACCTGAGACGGCGAGCCCAGACCGCAGGAACCGGGATCATCGCGACCAGGGTCGCGCCCCGACGTTCAACAGAAAATGGACGCAACACAACGTTAGACTCGCGGCGTGTTCAACGCGGTAGCGGAGCATTTCCGCGTTCCGCTCCGCTGGTGGCGGGCACGCCCAGTCCTCACCCAGGATGCCGGGCTCGCGGCCACCTTCACCGTGCTCGGGTTGCTGCCGCCGCTGGCCGCCAACGGCCTGCGGCTGGGCGACCTGCCGCTGCACCGGGCCGGCCCGCTGGCCGTGTTCCTGGCTCTGGCCCAGTGCCTGCCCCTGGTCATCCGGCGGCGCTGGCCCGCGCTGTGCCTGGCCCTGGTGGCCTGCGCGTTCGCGGCGTACCAGCTGCTCGGGTATCCCCGGTCGTTCAGCAGCGTGGGTGTGCTGCTGGCCCTGTACGCGGCCGGAGCCTACGAAGCCAGCTTCCGCCGCGAGCTGATCGCCGGGGCCACCGCCTCGTACGTGGTGCTGGCGGTCGCCCTGGCGGGCCTCGGTGCCACCGAACGGCCGGTCGACTACGCCGTCTTCTACCTTGCCCTGTGCGCCTGCTGGGGCGCCGGCGTGTTCGTCCGGAGTTAGACCCGCGACGTGTCCGCGCCGCCCGTTTCCGCGTGCGCGGAGCCCGCGTCAGGTCAGTGGATCGTCCAGGTGTCCCCACCGGAAAGCAGCCCGGCCAGGTCACCCTCGCCCTGCTTGTTCCGGGCCTCGTCGAGCTGCGCGGCCATGAGCTCGTCGTAGCTGGGCCGGTCGACCTTGCGCATGACGCCGATCGGCGTGGCCGCCTCCAGGCGGGACAGCGCGAACGCGTACGAGGGGTCAGGCTGGCCCGCGTCGTGGACGAGCAGCGAGCCGGGGTCGGCTCCCTCGACGTCCACCGCCTCCAGCGAGCCGTAGCCGCCGGCCCGCAGGCCGCGCTGGCCGCCGGCGCCGAACCGGATCGGCTCGCCGTCCTGCAGGCGGATCAGCTGGTCGTCTCGCGACGAGGCGTCCTTGAGCGGCGCGAAGGCGTCGTCATTGAAGATCGGGCAGTTCTGGTAGATCTCAATGAAGGCCGCGCCCCGGTGGTCGGCGGCGGACCGGAGCACGCTGGTCAGGTGCTGGCGGTCCGAGTCGATGCTCCGGGCCACGAAGCTGGCCTCGGCGCCCAGGGCCAGCGACACCGGGTTGAACGGCATGTCCAGCGAGCCGAACGGCGTCGACTTGGTCACCTTGCCCTGCTCGGACGTTGGCGAGTACTGGCCCTTGGTCAGCCCGTAGATCTGGTTGTTGAACAGCAGGATCTTGATGTTCACGTTGCGGCGCAGCGCGTGGATCAGGTGGTTGCCGCCGATGGACAGCGAGTCGCCGTCGCCGGTGATGACCCAGACCGACAGGTCCGGTCGCGATGAGGCCAGCCCGGTCGCGATGGCCGGGGCCCGCCCGTGGATGGAGTGCAGCCCGTAGGTGTCCATGTAGTACGGGAGGCGGGACGAGCAGCCGATGCCCGACACCACGACCACGTTCTCCCGCGGCACCTGCAACTCGGGCAGGAACGCCTGGAACGCGGCCAGGATCGCGTAGTCGCCGCAGCCCGGGCACCAGCGCACTTCCTGGTCGGACTTGAAGTCCTTGGTGGACTGCTTGTCCGTGGCCTTGGGCACCAGGGTCAGCGCCGCCGGGCGGTGGCCGTTGCCGTTCACCGGCACCGCGGCGTCAGACATTTTCGATCACATCCTTGATCACACCGGCCAGCTCGGCCGCGCCGAACGGCAGGCCACGCACCCGGTTGTAAGAGATCACGTCGATCAGGAACCGCCCGCGCAGCAGCAGGGCCAGCTGACCCAGGTTGATCTCGGGGAGCAGCACCTTCTCGTAGCGGCTGAGCACGTCGCCCAGGTTGGCCGGGAACGGGCTGAGGTGCCGCAGGTGGGCCTGGGCCACCGAACGGCCGGCCAGCCGGACCCGGCGGCAGCCCGCGCCGATCGCTCCGTAGGTGGAGCCCCAGCCCAGCACCAGCACCCGGGCGTCGCCGTCGGGGTCGTCGATCTGCAGCGGCGGGATGTCACCCGCGATCCCGTCGATCTTGGCCTGGCGGAGCCGGACCATCCGGTCGTGGTTGTCCGGGTCGTAGGAGATCTCACCGGTCAGGTCGGCCTTCTCGATGCCGCCGATCCGGTGCTCCAGGCCGGCGGTGCCGGGGACCGCCCAGGGCCGGGCCATGGTCTCCGGGTCCCGCTGATAGGGCCGGAAGTCGATCTTCCCGTCTTCGTCCCGCCAGTCGTCGGCGGCGGCGAACCGGACGTCCTGGGTCAGGTCGGGCAGGCCTTCGGTGTCCGGGATCAGCCACGGCTCGGAACCGTTGGCCAGGTACCCGTCGGACAGCACGATGACCGGCGTCCGGTACTTGACCGCCAGCCGGGTGGCTTCGATCGCGGTGCTGAAGCAGTCGGCCGGGCTGGACGGCGCGACCACCGGCAGCGGCGACTCGCCGTTCCGGCCGAACAGCGCCTGCAGCAGGTCGGCCTGCTCGGTCTTGGTCGGCATGCCGGTGGACGGCCCCGCCCGCTGGATGTCGCACACGATCAGCGGCAGCTCGAGCGAGACCCCCAGGCCGATCGTCTCTTCCTTCAGCAGCATGCCCGGGCCCGACGTGGTGGTCACGCCCAGGGAGCCGCCGAACGAGGCGCCGAGCGCGGCCCCGACCCCGGCGATCTCGTCCTCGGCCTGGAACGTGCGGACGCCGAACCGCTTCTGCTTGGCCAGCTCGTGCAGGATGTCCGAGGCCGGCGTGATCGGGTACGAGCCCAGGAACAGCGGCAGCCCGGACAGCTGCGAACCCGCGATCAGGCCATAGGACAGCGCGGTGTTGCCGGTGATGTTGCGGTACGTGCCGGGCTTGAGGGTGGCCGGCTTGACCTCGTACTTGACCGAGAACGCCTCGGTGGTCTCACCGAAGTTCCAGCCCGCGTGGAAGGCGGCGATGTTGGCCTTCATGATCTCGGGCTTGGTCGCGAACCGGGACCGCAGGAACTTCAGCGTGCCTTCCTGGGGCCGGTCGTACAGCCAGGACAGCAGCCCGAGGGCGAACATGTTCTTGGCCCGCTCGGCGTCCTTGCGGGTGACGTCGAAGTCCTCCAGCGCCTTGACCGTCATCGAGGTGATCGGCATCGCGTGCAGGTTGTACTCCGACAGCGTCCCGTCCTCCAGCGGGCTCACCGTGTACCCGACCTTGGTCAGGTTGCGCTTGGTGAACTCGTCGGTATTGAGGATCAGGTCCGCGCCCCGGGGCAGGTCGCGGAGATTGGCCTTGAGAGCAGCCGGGTTCATGGCCACCAGGACGTTGGGCGCGTCGCCCGGCGTCAGGATGTCGTGGTCGGCGAAGTGAACCTGGAAGCTGGATACTCCCGGCAGCGTGCCGGCCGGGGCGCGGATCTCGGCGGGGAAGTTCGGCAGCGTGGAAAGGTCGTTACCGAAGACGGCCGTTTCCTGGGTGAACCGGTCGCCTGCGAGCTGCATACCGTCGCCAGAGTCCCCTGCGAACCGGATGATGACACGATCGAGCTGCTGGACCTGTTTGGTCACAGTGAGAGGACCTCCTCCGCACGCCGCGGCCGGGCGCTCTTCGGGGCGCCACCCCACAGCCGGGGGCGTGAGTACGGACGGGATATAAGTTTACGCTGGAAAAAGACCATTGCGTCTGGTTCGTGTCGACGTGCCTGACGGCGGTACCAGAGCGCACCCCCGCCGGACTGGCCGCACCGAGCATACGCGGCCCGCGCCGCCTGCGGTTATTCCGGACTGACACCCACGTCATCGTGTCGTCCAGCATGTGGACCGGGGCTGTCTCCCTCCAGTGGCTCTCTACTGGCTCCCTCCACTGGTGGCTCTCCACTGGCGGCGGGAACGGAGCGCGCCGGGCGGTTCGTTGAGAGGGCGTGAACCGGAACTGGCTGCGGACCGTTGCCGTCATCTCGGTCCCGGCCGGGGCCGCGATGGCCGGCGGCGCGATCCTGGGCGGTCCGGCCGGGCTCGTGGTCGCGGTGGCCGTGGTGGGGCTGGCGGCGTGCCCGGCCTTGTTCCTGGCCGACCGCATGGCGTTGTCGGCCATGCGGGCCCGGCCGGTCGGCGAGGTCGAGTACCCCGAGCTGTACCGGGTCGTCCGTGAGGTCAGCCGGGCCGCGCGGCTGCCGGTCCCGCGCGTCCACGTGTCCCCGGCCCTGCAGCCCAACTCGTTCACCATCGGCCGCAACCGCCGCACGGCCACCGTCTGCTGTACCGAAGGCCTGCTCCGCCTGCTCACCGTGAATGAACTGCAAGCGGTCCTCGGGCATGAGCTGGCCCACGTCCGGGAGCGGGACACCAGCGCCACCTCGCTGGTGGCCGGGCTGGCCGCGGTGATCACGTCGCTGGCCAGCCCGGGCTGGTTCCTGCCGCCGGGCCGGGCCCGGCTGAGCTTCCTCGGCGAGGCCACCGAGCCAGATTCCGAGCTGGATGAGGCCGCTGCGGTCTCCGGGATGGGGCGGGCGGCCCGGGCGGCCATGCTGATCCTGGGCCCGGTCGCGGCGCTGCTGCTCCAGCTGGCGGTCAGCCGCTCCCGCGAGTACCGGGCCGATGCCCGTGGCGCCGCGCTGGGCGGTAACCCGCTGGCGCTGGCGAGCGCGCTGCGCAAGATCGAAGCCCGCACGGTGGAGTTGCCGCTCCACCCCACCGGCCCGCTGGCCTCGGCCAGCCCGCTGATGATCGTGAACCCGTTCAGCGGCGAGGGTTTCGCCCGCCTGTTTTCCACCCACCCGCCCACCGGGGAGCGGGTGTTCCGCCTCGAAGCCCTGGCCGGCTACCCCCGCTGACGTTGCCGCGGGACAATTGGGGCATGGCTGAGGCGGATGCCCGTTTTTACTTTGACCCGGTGTGCCCGTTCGCGTGGATGACCAGCAAGTGGGTGCGCGTCGTGCAGCAACAGCGCGGCTACCACGTGGACTGGCGGTTCATCTCCCTGCGGATGGTCAACGCCGACGTTGACTACGAGACGCACTTCCCGCCCGGCTACATCGCGGGCCACACCGCCGGCCTGCGGCTGCTCCGGGTGGCCGCGGCGGCGCGGGCCCGGTCCGGGCCGGACGCGGTGGGCCGGTTCTACGCGGCGGCCGGGGGCCGGATCTTCGACTCGCCTCCGGACCCGGCCCGCCAGGGGCCGGACGGCGGCTACCGCGGCACCCGCGAGTTCGCCGAGCCGATCCTGGCCGACGCCGGCCTGCCCGCGGACCTGGCCGGCGCGCTGGACGACGAGTCGTTCGACGTCGTGATCCGCAGCGAGACCGATGAGGCGCTGACCCTGACCGGTAAGGACGTCGGGACCCCGATCATCCAGTTCCAGCCGCCGGACGGCATGGCGTTCTTCGGCCCGGTCATCAGCCGCCTGCCCGCCCCGGACGACGCGGTCCGGCTGTGGGACCACGTGGTCGGCCTGGTCACGTTCCCGGGCTTCGCCGAGCTCAAGCGCAGCCTGCGCGAGCGGCCGCAACTGCGGGCGTTCGGCTTCGACCCGGACGAGGCCGGGACCGAGGAGGACTGGCAAGCCGGTCACCGGCGGATGGGCTGAGCTGCTCCCGGGGCGGCCCGGGCCGCCCCGGGGCGCAAGCTCTGGAAGGCCGTCAGCGGTAATTGACGAACTGCAGGGCGAAGTCGAATTCCTTGCCCTTGAGCAGGGCGATGACCGTCTGCAGATCGTCCTTCTTCTTGGAAGAAACGCGCAGTTCTTCCCCCTGCACCTGGGCCTTCACGCCCTTGGGGCCCTCGTCCCGGATGATCTTGCCCAGCTTCTTGGCGTCGTCCTGGCTGATGCCTTCCTTGAGGCTGATCGCCAGCCGGTACTCCTTGCCGGACAGCTTGGGCTCGTTGGCGTCCAGCACCTTGAGCGACACCCCGCGCCTGACCAGCTTGTCCTTGAACACGTCGAGGACGGCGTTGGCGCGCTCCTCGCTGTTGGCCCGGATCTCCACCCCCTGGTCCCCGGACCAGGCGATCGACGCGCCCACGTTGCGGAAGTCGAAGCGGGTGCTGATCTCCTTCCCCGCCTGGTTCAGCGCGTTGTCGACCTCCTGCCGGTCGAGCTTGGAGACGATATCGAACGAGCTGTCTGCTGGCATCTCACTACTCCTGGCGCCCCATCGTGGTCTGGCCAGGGACCAGGCTAGCGGCTGGCTTCCACGTCCGAGTTCGCGCTAGCGCCATCGTCCGCTATTCTCATCTGTGCCGCCGGACACCGGCGGTCCCTGGCAGGTTGCCCGAGCGGCCAAAGGGAGCGGTCTGTAAAACCGTCGGCTTCGCCTTCGGTGGTTCGAATCCACCACCTGCCAC
>DATDIH010000075.1:0-3007 GCA_036521155.1 Streptosporangiaceae bacterium | reverse complement strand
TCGGCAGGCCGGCCACCGTGATGATGTCCTTGATCGCCACTGGCTGCCCGGCCAGCGGGCCGGGCGGGCCGGGCGGGGGATCCACGACCGGGGCCACCGCGGCCACCGCGTTGAGCGGGTTCCCGAGCCGCTGGAGGCGCTCGTAGGCGGCCAGCAGCCCGAGGCTGGCCGCGGAGGGGGAACGCCGCCCCCGGCCGATGCCCTGGACCAGCTCCACCAGCCGCCGGGCCAGATCCGCCTCGGCTCCGCCGAGCGCCGTCTGCACTGCCGCGGCCCAGGCGGCCCGTTCGCCCGCACCCGCCCCGGGCGGCAGCCGGGGGAACTCCGCGGGCCGGGCGGGCTGACCGGGCGAGGCGGCTGGCTGCGGCAGGACCTGGCGGGACAGTTCGTCAAGGAGCGGGCGCCAGACGGGATCACCGAGCAGCCCGGCGGCGGACCGGCCGCTGACTGCCGCGGCCAGCGCCGCGGCCCGGGCCGGGTCCGGCTCCCCGGAGCCGGGCATCAGGCCGGCACCCGCTGGCCGCCCCGCACGCGCACGCGCCCGCCTTGTACCCGCCCGTCCCGCACGCGCCCGTCCCGCACCAGCCCGGCCACGGCGGCCACGGCGGCCGCTCCGCAGCCATCCAGGACGTAGGACACGGCGCGAACGTTACAGCACGTAACCAGCGGAACGGAACAGTCGATCCGCGACTCATGCGTTACAAGGTCGTAAAAGTCTTGTTCCAGACAATGCTCACTATTTACAACGCGCCGCTGAGGCCCCATCGTCTAGGACAAAGGTTTGTCCTCACCCCGGTTCCATGATCCAGCCCCGAAACGGCGGTGCCTGCCCCCAGAGCCCGCCGACAGTGCGCTCCGGCGCACCTGTTACCCTCCGCGACCACTCGCGGCCGCCCGGACACCCCAGGGAGCTTCCGTGACCTACCGAACCACAGCCGTGCGGATCCTGGCGGCGGCCAGCGCACTGGCGGTCCTGGCCGCCTGCGGGTCGTCGGGCTCGTCGTCCTCGTCGGGGACCACGGGCGGTGCCCCGGTGCACGGCGGCAACCTGGTCATCGCCCGCAGCCAGGACTCGCAGTCGATGAACAACACCACCGTGTTCGACAACGAGTCGATCTGGGTCTTCGAGCAGATCTTCCAGCCGCTGTACACGGTGACCCCGAGTGGCAAGGGCGTCACGCCCGACCTGGCTACCGGCTACAAGGTCTCGGCGGACAAGAAGACCTACACCTTCACCCTGCGCCAGGGCGTCAAGTTCTCTAACGGCCAGCCCATGACCTCCAAGGACGTCAAGTTCTCCATCGACCAGTCCCGCGCGGCCGCGCAGGGCTGGGGGTACATCGACACCGCCATCAAGTCGGTCGCCGACCCCACCCCGTCCACCGTGGTGGTCACGCTGAAGTACCCGTGGGCCCCGCTCCTCGCCGACCTGTCGCTGTTCTCCAACGCGATCGTGCCGGCCAACTACGGCGGCAAGAGCGAGACGCAGTTCTACACCGCCCCGGTCGGCACCGGGCCGTTCAAGTGGGACTACTGGCACAAGGGCTCGGCGCTCAAGCTGGTCCGCAACCCGCACTACTGGGAGAAGGGCAAGCCCTACCTGAACAGCGTGACCTGGACCGACGTGCCCAGCGACAACACCCGGCAGCTCCAGCTCAAGGGCGGCCAGGCCCAGGTGGATGAGTTCCCGGCCTGGTCCACGGTGGCCAGCCTGAAGAGCACCCCGAACGTCGTGATGCACCTCTTCCCGTCGACCCGGACCGACTACCTGGGCTTGAACGAGAAGACCAAGCCGCTCCAGGACGTGCACGTCCGCCGGGCGATCTCCCTGGCCATCAACCGCTCCGCGCTGGTCAAGGCGGTCCTGTTCGGCAACGGCAAGCCGGCCAACTCGCTGTTCCCGCCGCAGGTGCCGTACTACCAGCCGTCCACCCAGGGCCTGCAGTACAACCTGGCCGCGGCCAAGGCGGAGATGGCCAAGTCGAGCGTGCCCCACGGGTTCAGCACCACGATGCTGGTGCCCTCGGGCTTCTCAGACTGGACCACCGTATCCACCATCGTGCAGTCCGAGCTCAAGCCGCTCGGCATCAAGGTGAACATCCAGCAACTCGACCCGAACACGGTCAGCACCGACCAGCAGAGCCTCAAATACGACATGACGCTGACCTACTGGACCATGGACATCCCCGACCCGGACGAACTGGCCACCTTCGCCGTGGACCCGGCGGCCGGTTCCAAGTCCTTCTTCACCGCGTACGACAACCCGACCGTGGTCAAGGACACCCACATGGCGGAGCAGACCCTCTCCACCTCCGCCCGGCAGTCGCTCTACAACACCATCCAGTCCCAGTCGGCGGCCGACGCGTTCATGGCCTTCCTCTACTACTCGCCGTACGCCTACGCCACCACGTCCAGCGTGCACGGCTTCTACGTCACCCCGCTCGGCAACTACCACCTGGAGAACGTCTGGCTGAGCAAGTAGGCACCCGCAACTAAGCACAGGAAGGCGACCGCTCGTGGGGCGGATGGCATTCGTCGGCCGGAGGCTGCTGCAGCTGATCCCAGTGGCCTTCGGCGTGACGTTCATCGTGTTCTACATGGTCCACCTGATCCCGGGTGATCCCGCGGTGAGCATCCTGGGGATCCACGCGACGCCGCGGGCGGTGGCCATCCTGCACCGCGAGTGGGGGCTGAACCGGTCGCTGCCCGCCCAGTACTGGCTGTTCCTGGACCGGCTCCTGCACGGGAACCTGGGCTACAGCCTCTACTACGGGCAGTCCGTGACGAGCCTGGTCCTCAGCCACCTGCCGCCGACCCTGTGGCTGATCGTCTACGCCGGGGTGCTGTCCGTGCTGATCAGCGTGCCGCTCGCGATGATCGGGGCCAGCCGGCCGGACGCGCTGCGTGACCATGTGGTCCGGGCGGTCCCGCTGGTCGGCCTGGGCATGCCCTCGTTCTGGCTGGCGTTCCTGCTCATCCTGATCTTCGCGATCAAGGTGCAGGCCTT
>DATDIH010000074.1:0-3083 GCA_036521155.1 Streptosporangiaceae bacterium | reverse complement strand
CAGCACCCGTTCCATGTAGGCCGCTTCAAGGACGATGCCACCCAGGGCGTGTTGCAGTTCATCAACATCCACACCAGCGATCATGACGGAAGCGAGACCCGGCGACGAACCCCTTCGAGCGGCCTGGCCGGAACTGACAGCACGCCCGCCGCCGTGCGGGCACAAGAGCCGGAGCCCCCCCGTCTATTCGGCGCGCAGGGCGATGGCGGGGCGGGTCCGGGCGGCGATGGCCGCGGGTCCGGTGGAGAGCAGGTTGCCCGCCAGGACCAGTGCGAGCAGCCCGAGGATGAGGGCGGCCACCGGGATCTCGCTGACCGGCATGGCCCCGAGCGACCCCGCGAAGCTCTGCCAGGCCAGCCGGCCCCCGGCCACGCCGAGCGGGCCTCCGATAGCCACCGCGATCAGCAGCGTCAGTGTGGTCTGCCAGGCGATGACTGACCAGAGCTGGCCGCGGGTCATGCCCAGCGCCTTGAGCAGGGCCAGTTCGTGGCGCCGCCGACGCACTGAGCTGAGGACGGTCAGGGTCAGGGAGAGTACGGCCGCCGCGGCCAGGCCCAGGGCGAGCGCGATCGGCTGGCCGCCCATCTGCCTGGCGTTGACGATCGCCGCGGCTAGGGCGCTGCGCAGCTCGTAGGTACCGCCGGGGATCTGAGCCGGGTTGGCCGCCACGATCCGGTGCACCAGGCGGGCGCGCTGGGCCGTGGTGGTGCCGGGGGCCAGGTCAATCGCGATCGTGGACGGGAGGGTGGACTGGGTTTCGGCCCCGGACTGGTGGGCGGTCGCCCCCTCGGCGGCCAGCAGGGTGGCCTCGGGCAGCATCGCGCCACGGCCGAGGGACACGTGGTCGGACGTGATCAGCCCGAACGACGGCAGCGTGACCACGCCGGTGATCCGGACCGTCTGGGTGTACGGCCGGGCGCCGATCCGGATCGTGTCGCCGACCTTCTTGCCCAGCTCGGCCAGGGTTCCCGTGCCCAGCTCGATCTGGTCCGGGCCGCGCAGCGGCTGGCCGGAGATGGTGGGCGGCTCGACCGTGCCCACCCGGGGCTGGATCCCGACCACCGGGAGAACCCGGCCGTTCACGCTGAGCTGGGTAAACGAGAACTCCGACCAGGCCGCAACTGCGCGCTGGCCGTGCATCACCCGGTTGACGGCGGCGGGGTTGAACGACCCGTAGCCGCCCTCGGCCTGGATGATCACGTCCCAGTTCCAGCCGTACCGGACCGGATGGGAGATCAGGCCGGTCAGGCTGGCCCCGAACACCACCGCGCTGACGACGGCGGCCACCGCAATAATCGACCCGAGCAGGGTGGACCGGACCGGGACCGACCGCACGCCCGCGCCGGGCTCGAGCGCGTTGCGGGTGCCCACGACCGCGGACGGTGGCAGTCCGGCAGCCACGGCGGCGTGGGCGATGACCGACGGATGGCCTTGGGCCTGGCTGGCCCGGGGGCGGGCCGACCGGGCGGCCAGCACGGCCAGCAGCCCGAGCAGCACCACGATAAACAGCGCCGCGCCGGTGCCGGCAATAGCCCAGTCGGCATGGAATCCGCGGTCCGGATCGTAGCCGCGCACCGGTCCGACCGGGGCCAGCGGGGACAGCGCGACCGCGCCGCCCACGGCCAGGACCGCGCCGCCGAGGACCGCGATCATCCCGGGCAGCCCGACCGCGAGCGCGATGTGCGCCCGGCTCGCCCCCAGGGCCCGCATCACCGCGATATCCGGGGCGGACCGGCTGACCAACTGGGCCAGGCCCTGGCCGACCAGGACGAGCATGGCCACCGCGGCCACGCCCGCGAACACGCTCAGCGCGATGGCCTCGGGCCGGATGGCCTGCTGCACCTGGCTGTGGACGATATCCGGCCGGGTGACCGGGAAGAACAGGCCGGACACGTTCTGGTGCGTCACGCGGTACTGCTGGTGCTGCAGCGTGGCCGCCAGCGTGACCAGGTGACGCTGAAGCGCGGGAATCCCGGCGGCGCCACCCTTCAGGCGCACGCCCACCGTCGCGTACTGGTAAGAGGCCAGCAGCTGATGGGTGGCGGCGGGCGGCAGGATGCTGCCCTCGGCGGCGTCGGACTGGTCGACCAGCGCGGGCGGCACCTCCACGATTGCGGTCAGCCGGTAGGACCGGATCACCGGCGGGCCTGACGGCTGGCCGTTGTCCCCGACGTGGAACAACGCGTACGTGACCTCCCCGCCGATGCGCGCGTCGAGCAGCCGGGCGATGGCGCGGGTAATCATCACGTCGCGGGTGGAGTCCGCTGGGGCCAGCCGACCGGCGAGCACGGTGAGCCGGTCCTGCTGGTACCACTCTCGGTTCAGGGTCCCGTTAATGTCCGCGGTCAGGAACGACCAGCGGATGCGGCCGTGGACCACGGGTGCGCCGGCCAGGCCAAGGTACGGGGCGCTGGCCGTGACCCCGGGCAGGTGGGAGATGAGCGTGATCGGCCGGGTGGCGGGCATCCCCGGCAGCTTCCCGGGCACGTTCACGAACGCGTCGCTGACGTTGGCCGCCCGCAGGTAGCGGCCGTAGGCAGTGTCCGTGCGCCAGGCACCCGCCACCGCGGCCAGGGCCACCGCCCCGAGCACGCCGCCCAGCAGGACCAGCACGACCAGCGACCGCCAGGACCGCCGGGCCGCCGCCCGCCACCAGTACAGCGCAGTACTCATCCCGGCCCCCCAGCCGTGCTCATCCGGGCTTTCGCCGTGCTTATGCGGGCCTTCCCGCCGTGCTCACGCCAGCACCGCCAGCCGGCCGGCCCAGATCGGTGCGCATCGTCATCACGGCATGCCGACATTGTGCCGCCCGGGGCGGCTCCGGCACACGGCTGTTGCTACCACCTTGGCGCACAGGACAGCACCACCCCTCCCTGGCGGCCCGGTGCCGACGGCCGATGCCTGGCGGGGACACCCCTATGTGGATGTTTTCCGGGAACTTCTACCCGGCGGTCAGACCCGGAGGTCGGGGCGCCTGACGACGGCGTCCGGGATGTCCACGTCGAGGTCGCGGTAGGACCGCGGGGACGCTGGCTCGCCCGTGTCGCTCGCCGCCAGGACGCGGTCCACCCGGAAAGCCCGGG
>DATDIH010000073.1:0-2974 GCA_036521155.1 Streptosporangiaceae bacterium | reverse complement strand
CGAGGTCCGCCACCCCCGACCGGACGTAGGCGATGTCGGTCAGTGTGATCATCAGGTGAGTCCGTTCACGCGAAGACAGGGGCGAGGTCGATGTAGATCTGCCAGTCCTTGACCAGGTCGCCGTCGAACTCCAGGATGTCGGCGTTGGGCACGGTCACGTGCTTGCCGTCCTTGCGCACGTACTCAACGTCGATCTTGGCCACCATGGTGTCGCCGGACTCGATCACCTTGATCAGGTGGTGGGTCAGGCCGTCGATGGTCGACCAGAAGCCGAGCACGGCCTCGCGGACCGCGTCCTTCCCGTGGATGGGCTCGGCGTTGCCGAACCGGAAGGTCACGTCGGGGGTCAGGTGCTTGACGAACCTTTCCACGTCGAACGAGTCGATGTCGGCGAAGAGGGTCTTGGAGTCGCGGTTCATGGCTCTCCTCCATTGGAGATGGCGCGGCCTGCTCATAAACTGCATACAGTTTAAGTCGGAGGTGGCCAGGTGGGAAGACGCCCGGGCCACAAAATAGGCCGAAACGGCTGAGGCGCCCGTGACTGCCGTGGAGCAGGATGCTGATGTGACTATCCGTGCTGGCGATGGTTTCGTGATTGGCGCGGGTCTTAGGTGTCGGGAGACGTGAGTGCGAT
This sequence comes from Streptosporangiaceae bacterium, assembly GCA_036521155.1. Lineage (GTDB taxonomy): Bacteria > Actinomycetota > Actinomycetes > Streptosporangiales > Streptosporangiaceae > Bog-532. The sequence continues at coordinate 2,340 of DATDIH010000073.1, read as the reverse complement.
GGCCGGAAATGAGGCGGCCCGGCGGGACGAGGTGGCCGAGGCCGGGCGGGTCCTGGCCGGGCTCGGCCTGGTTACCGCGTTCGGGCACGTGTCGGCACGGGCCGGGGGCGCCATGCTGATCACCCCGGCCGCGGATCTGGGCGAGGTGACCGCCGACCGGGTGGTGCGGATCAGGCTGGACGCGGACGCGCTGCCGGCCGGGGCTCCGGCCGAGGCCTGGGCCCACCTGGCCCTGTACCGGCACCGGGCCGACGCCGAGGCCATCGCGCGGGCCCAGCCCCCCAGCGCGTTCGCGGCCGGGGCGGCGGTTGGGCCGGGCGACGGTGCGGGCGGGCCCGGCGGCATCGAGCCGCTGTACGGGCAGGCGGCCTGGCTGGGTGAGCGGGTCCCGGTGCACGACGATGCCCGGCTGCTGCGGTCGATGGCCCTGGCCGAGGCGGCCGCGGCCCGGCTGCCGGACGGTGAGGCCCTGCTGCTGCGAGGCAACGGGGCCATCACCCTGGGCGCCGCACCCGGGCTGGCCGTGGCCCGGATGTGGCTGCTGGCCGCGGCCTGTCAGGCGTTTCTGGCCGCGCGGGCGGGCGGGCCGGTGACCCCGCTCAGCCCGGCCGAGATCGCGTCCTGGCGGGCGGTGTCGGGTGAGTTGCTGCCGCGGCTGTGGCACCATCTGCGGAGACGCCCACGAGGGCAACGGCATGGTTACGATGACGCCGGGGGAACCGGTTGAGGTCGGCGAAACAGGAGCCCGTATGACCGTGGAACCTGGCTGGATACCACCAGGGATCGACACCGCCAAGGCCAACATCGCCCGGGTCTACGACTACTGGCTGGGCGGCAGCAACAACTTCCGCGCCGACCAGGACGCGGCCCGCGCGATGATCGCCGTCGAACCCCGCATCCGGGCCATGGCCCGGGCCAACCGGGATTTCATGGGGCGGGCCGTGCGGTTCCTGGCCGCGGAGAACGGTATCCGGCAGTTCCTGGACATCGGCTCGGGCATCCCCACCGGCCGCAACGTGCACGAGGTGGCCCAGGAGGCCGCACCCGGCTCACGGGTCGTGTACGCCGACGTCGACGAGGTGGCGGTGGCGCACAGCCGGTTGCTGCTGGAGAACAACCCGGACACCGCGGTCATCCAGGCCGACGTGCGCGAGCCCGAGCACATCCTGACCGCGCCCGAGACCCAGCTGCTGATCGACTTCAGCCAGCCGGTCGGCCTGCTACTGGTGTCGGTGCTGCACTTCCTGGACGACGCCGACGACCCGTGGACCGTGATGGCGCACCTGCGGAACGCGCTCGCGCCCGGGAGCTTCCTGGTGCTGAGCCACGCCACCGGCGAGGCCAAGCCGGACGTGGCCACCGCCGTCAACACCGTGTACATGAACAAGGTGGCGGCCCGCGGCGACCACCGGTCCCGGGCCGACATCGAGCGGCTGTTCGACGGGTTCACGCTGGTCGAGCCGGGCCTGGTCTACGTCAGCCAGTGGCGCCCGGATGAGGCCGCCGACCCGGACGACGACGGATCCCGGCTGTGGCTGCTGGGCGGCGTGGGCCAGCTGGACCAGCCCCGCTGAACCACAGCGGCCTGCAACGGCAGCACCGCGCACGCCAGGCAGGCGGTGCCGTTCAGGCCTCGTTGTCGGCGGCCTGGATGTCCTTGAAGAAACGCCGGTGCACCCGGAGCTTCTCCTGACCGACCGGGATCACGTGCCAGACCCCGGAGCCCGGGCCGAGCCGGGTCGAGCGCGGCAGCTCGGTGACCACGCCGCGGGCCTTCTTCTGGCTCCACCGCCCGGCGTCCAGCACCAGGATGCGCTGCGGCGTCGCCACGATGATCCGGTAGTGGTTGACCAGGAAGAAGAAGATGACTCCGGTCAGGGCGACCATGTACTGGCTGCCGGTCTGGGCGCTGATCACGGCCTGCACCGGCTCGCCGGGCTTCAGGTACTGAGCAGCCGATTCACGCATCGAGTCACGAAGTGCCACGGGTCCTCCAAATAGGGCAACAGACGGAACGGCGACGGCGGAGGCAGCGGGCGCGCTCGCATGAGATGCCGTTGTCCTGGGCGATCTTGACCCAGTAGATCTTGCCGGCGGCAAGTAACCGGGCAACGGCGGATCGGTCGCTGCCCGATAACGGCGAGATCGAGACCGAGGTCCATCGGTTCGGCCGGTTCGCGGGCGACGGCCGGCTGGTCCGGGTGGTCCGGGTGGTGGAGACCTCGCGGGTGGTGCGCGGCGCCGCCGCCGACCTCGCCTCGGCGCGGTGACCAAGGGCCGGTAGGGTTTGCTCGCCCGCTTGGGCCGGACCGCGAAGGAGACACCGTGACTACGAGCGCC
>DATDIH010000072.1:0-3653 GCA_036521155.1 Streptosporangiaceae bacterium | reverse complement strand
GGCCAGGCCGTACTTCCTGACCTTCCAGCCGATGCCGCCGCTCAGCGTCAGCCCGCCGACTCCGACGCCCTTGGTGTCGCCGGAGGAGATGGCCAGGCCGTGCGGGGCCAGGGTCGCCGCGACCTGACCCCAGGTGGCGCCGCCCTCGATCCGCACCAGCCCGCGATCCTTGTCGACGACCTCCACCGCGGCCAGCGGGCTGAGGTCGATCACCACGCCACCGTCATTGGTGCCGAAGCCCGCGAAACCATGACCCCCGCCGCGTACGGCCAGCTCGAGCCGGGCCTGGCCCGCGAACCGCACCGCGGCCTGCACGTCCCCGGTACTGGCGGGCCGCAGCACCAGGGCCGGATCGCCCCGGGCCAGGAGCGAGCCACTGACCGCTTGGTACTGGGCCGCGTCTGGTTCGATGATGTCGCCGCCGAAGTCACGCCGGAGGATTTCCATTGCTGAGTTCATGACGTTCCTTCCCCGCAATCCGATCTTGGTTATCTGGATGGAGCGGCCGGGCCGACCGGCCCGGCCGCTGGGCCGGCTGATCACGATCTGCGCCACAGCAGCGCCACGGCCACCAGCCCGGCCAGGCAGGGGAGCACCCCGGCCCAGCCCAGCAGCGGCGGCAGGCCGGTGTCGCCGGAAGTGTCCCTGATCAGCAGGCCGGTCAGGGCGACGCTGGTGCCGAGCGCGAACATTCCGGTCGCGGCCGCCCGGACCCAGCGTTTGCCCGCCTTGACGGCCCAGATCATCGCCAGCCAGCAGGCGATGCCGAGCGCCCCGGCCACGGACAGGTAGATCAGGTAGCTGGTCACGGCCGAGTCGATGCGGGCCTGGGTGTAGGCGGGGTAGCCGTCCCGGATGTGACCGGCCAGCACGTTGGCCGTGGCGTGGTCGGCGTAGGGGACGGCCAGGGCCGCCAGGGCCAGGACCAGGCCCGCGTACATGACCCTGAGGGCTGGTCTTTCCTGGTGGGTGGTGATCATCAGGCTGGGTTCCTTTCCGGGTTGACGGGGACCAGGTCGCGGTCGCCGGCCTGCCCGGCCTGCGCGGGCCGGCGGGCCCGGGGCAGCACGGTGGCGGCGATGACGACCGCGGCGATCAGGAGCGCGGCGCTGAGGGTCAGGCCGAGCGCGTAGCCCGCGTTGAGGGCCTGGGGCGTGGCGGCGTGGCCGGTGCGGTGCTGCGCCACGGTGGCCAGGGCGGCCAGCCCGATCGAGGCGCCGATCTGGCGTGAGCTGTTGAGCAGGCCCGACGCGGTGCCGGTCTCGCCCGGCGCGACCCCGGCGGTGGCGGTGGAGACGACCGGCCCGAGGCAGAGCCCGAAGCCGACGCTGGCCACGACCGAGGGCCCGAGGATGTCGGTGACGAAGCTGCCGTCCGCGCTGATCAGGCCGAACCAGGCGAACCCGGCCGCGGTCAGCAGCCCGCCCGCGATCAGCAGGGTCCGCGCGGCGAACCGGTAGCCGAGCTTGACCGCCAGCACCGAGCCGGCGATCACGCCCAGGGCGAAGGGCAGGAACTCGGCCCCGGTCCGGGCCGGGCCGGTTCCGAGCACCCGCTGCAGGTAGAACGACGCGAAGTAAAAGGCCGCGGCCATGGCCGCCCCGACCAGCAGGTTGTAGGCGTTGGCCCCGGCCACCGAGCGGTTGGTGAACAGGCCCAGCCGGACCAGCGGCTCGGCCGCGGTGGCCCGTTCGGTGTAGACGAACGCGGCCAGCAGCGCGGCCGCGATGGCCACGGTGATCAGGGTGACCGGCGAGCCCCACGAATACTGGTCGGTCCGGACCACGCCGAACACCAGCAGGCTCACCCCGGCCGTAGCCAGGACGGCGCCGAGGATGTCCGGGCGGCCGCCACGGGTCGCCGGCCGGTCGGCGGCCACCCCGCGCCCGGCCAGGACCAGGGCGACCGCGGCCATCGGCACGTTGACGAACATCACCCAGCGCCAGCTGGCGTACTGGGTGAGCAGGCCGCCGAGCAGCACGCCGAACGCGCCCCCGGCGGCGTTCATCGCGCTCCAGATCCCGAACGCCCGGACCCGGGCCCGGCCCGACGGGAAGGCGGCGGTCAGCAGGGCCAGCGCGGCCGGCGCCAGCGCGGCGGCCCCGATGCCCTGGGCGGCGCGGGCCGCGACCAGCTGGCCGGGGGCCTGGGCCAGGCCCCCGGCCAGCGAGGCCAGCCCGAACAGTCCGAGTCCGGCCAGCAGCATGCGCCGGCGTCCGTAGCGGTCGGCGGCCTTGCCGCCCAGCAGGAGCAGCCCGCCGAAGGTCAGCGCGTAGGCGTAGATGACCCAGGCCACGCCCACCGCGCTGAAGCCCAGGCCAGCGGCGATCCGCGGCAGTCCGACGTTCACGACCGACAGGTCGAGCGACACCATGAACTGCACGACGGCCACCGCGGCCAGGGTGAGGGCGGGCCGGGTAACGGGTTGAGTAGACTTTAGGAACATGTTCCGAAAGTACACCTGGGGCCAGCCCGGCGTAAACACGAATTTCTCCGCCACCCCGGTTTGGCGTGCGGAGGCGCCGGCGGCCCATGATGGGACCGTGCCTCGATCCGCCCCATCGCCCGGCCGCACCGGCCGCCCGCCGGTGACCTCCCGCGCCGAGATCCTGACCGCGGCCCGTCAGCTCATCGACCGGGACGGCTGGGAGAAACTGACCATCCGCCGGCTGGCCGCCGAGACCGGCATCGGGGCGACGACCCTGTACCACCACGTGCGGGACAAGGACGACCTGCTGCTCCTGCTGCTCAACGAGTACGTGGACCAGCTCCCGCGCCCCGAACTGCCCAGCGGGCCGCGGGACCGGATCATCGCTGCCGCCACCGCGCAGCACGATGCCCTCGCGGCCTGGCCGTGGGCCGCTGACGTGCTGACCGCCGACGGTTTCGTCGGCCTGCTCGGCGAACCGACCCTGTGGATGGTCGAAGTCATCGTGGCCGGGGCCATCGACTGCGGATGCACCCCCGAACAGGCCGTCGACGTCTTTCGCAGCCTCTGGTACTTCACCGTGGGCGAGATCCTGGTCCGGGCCAACACCGCCCGCCGCCGGGCCAGCGGGCGCATCTGGCGTGACATCGACTTCGGCAGCTTCGACGCGTCGCGCCTGCCCCGCCTGGCCGCCCTGGGCGACCAGTGGCCCACCCTGGCCGCGCGCGACATCTACCCGCCGGGCCTGCGCGCCTTCGTCGACGGCCTGCTGGCCCAGGCCACCGGGTAGGGAACTGTCATGGCGGCGGCGGGCAAGTACGGGTATGGGGTGCTGCGCGCAGAGGATTTACCGATGAAGGGCTCCCTGGCCAGCGACGCGGAGATCATCCGGCGGTCGTGGGATGAGCCGGAGCAGTTCGCCGTGCTGTTCCGGCAGCGCGGACCCGAGATCCAGCGCTACGTGGCCCGCCGCATCGGCGCCGACGCGGCCGAAGACGTGGTGGCCGAGACGTTCCTGGTCGCCTTCAGGCAGCGCAGCGGCTACGACCTGGCCCGCACCGGCCGCGACCCGCTCACCGAGCCGTTCACCGACCGGGTCGACGCCGAGGTGAGCGCGGGGGCCGCGGGCCGGCGGCTGGCCGCGGCCCTGGCCAAGCTGCCCCCGCAGCACCGCGACACGCTGCTGCTGGTGGCGTGGGGTGAGGTGACCTACGAGCAGGCCGCG
>DATDIH010000071.1:0-3959 GCA_036521155.1 Streptosporangiaceae bacterium | reverse complement strand
GAAGGCGCTCAGGACCGTGGCCGGGTTGGCCTGCTGGTACTGGACCACCTTCAGATTCCAGCCCGCAGCGCTGGCCGCCTGCCGGACACCAACCAGGATCTGGGCGCATGCGGAGAGCTCACAGTTCAGCCACACGAACGTTTTGCCCTTCGGCGGGGCGGTCTTCAGCGGCGTGGTCACGCCCAGCTCGGTAGGCGCCTTCTCCCACTTGGCCGCGGTGGCCTGGGCTGCCTTGACCGCGGGCGAACTCGCGCTGGCCGACGCCGAACCGCCGGAGGCCGAACTGCCGGAGCTCGAACACGCGCTGAGGATAACCATCGCAAATGCGCACGACAGGGCAGCGAAAGTCTTTGGCCGTGCAATAACCCTGGTGCGGACAGGACTCGTCATCGTGGTTCCCGCCTGTGGTTGAGTTCCCAGGGACAGCAGAAAGTACCGACGCTGTCTCATCACTTATTCCAGACTGTGATGTGGACCATAGCCCAGCTCCCGAATTCTCGTCAACACCCTCGTTGAAAAATTTGTAACAAATAGGAAACACCCGAGCGTGCGTGACGGCAGGAACTGAAGAATGGGATTGCCGGTCACGGCAATCCCGGATTCGCAGTTACTGACTAGTGGGTAACTACTTAGCAGGGGCACCTAGTTCGGCGACGGCGCGCTTGCGCAACGTATTCAGATCGACCTTGCCCGTGGGCCCGCGGCCTATAGAGGTGACAAAGATGACTTCGCGTGGCGCCTTGTAACCGGCCAGGTGCGCCTTGCAATGGTTAATAACCGCGGCGGCGGTGAGCACCTCCCCCGGCATGGTCTGGACGACCGCCACCACGGCCTGGCCGAACCGCTCGTGCGGGACGCCGATCACCACGGCGTCGGCCACGCCGGGCAGGGTGGCGATGACCTTCTCCACCTCGTCCGGGTAGACCTTCTCGCCGCCGGTGTTGATGCAGGCCGAGCCGCGGCCGAGCAGGGTCACCGTGCCGTCCGCGGCGACCACGGCCCAGTCGCCGGGCACCGAGTACCGGCGCCCGCCGATCTCCTGGAACACCTCGGCCGTTTTCCGCTCGTCCTTGTAGTAGCCGATCGGCTGCCGCCCGGAGAACGCGATCAGGCCGGCCACTCCCGACCCGGGGACGACGTCCTTACCCGCCTCGTCGATGACCCGCATGCCGGGCCGGGGCCGGAAGGACCCGTCCGAGGCCGCGATGTTGTCCTTGGTCACCAGCGAGGAGCCGACCGTGATGGCCTCCGAGGCGCCGAACACGTCGTTGATGAGCAGATGCGGCGCGTGCGTGAGGAGCCGCCGCTTGGTCGCGTCGGTGAACACCACCCCGCCGGAGGTGATGGTCTTGAGGCTGGACAGGTGCCAGCGGCCAGGATGGGCGTCCAGCGCGTCGGCCACCGGCCGGGCGAAGGCATCACCGACCCAGCTCGCGGAGTGCACCTGCCTGCGGTCCACGGTGTCGAGGAACTCGACCGGGTCGAACGAGTGCCCTTCGAGCAGCACGATCGCCCCGCCGCGGGCCAGGATCGGCATGCAGCTGAAGCAGCCGGCGCCGTGCATGAGCGGCGCGGCGGGGAGCATCCGCCGGCCCTCGCGGGCCACCCGGGAGCGCGCGTACCCCAGGTCCGGCTCGTCCGGGTAACCGCCGCGCGCCGCGTTCCCGAGCAGGATGAACAGGTCGTCCTGGCGCCACATCACGCCCTTGGGCATGCCGGTGGTGCCGCCGGTGTACAGCAGCAGGAGGTCGTCACCGCTGCGCTGGTCCGGGGCGGGCGGAGGGCCGGGCTCGGGGCCCGCCGCGGCGCCGGTGGCCACGTCTTGGTACTTCACGGCCCATCCAGGGCAGGGCCCGGTGCCGTCATTGACCCAGAGCCAGCTGTGAATCTGCGGGAGGCGGTCACGGATCAGATCGACCTGTGCGGTGAACTCGCCGTGGAAGACCACAGCACGCACCTCCGCGTTGTCCCACAGGTAGATCAGCTCGTCGGAGCCGTAACGGTAGTTGGTGTTGACCGGGACCAGCGAGGCCTTGAGACAGGCATACAGCGACTCGATGTATTCGGGGCTGTTGCGGAGGTACTGGGCCACGCTGCTTTGCCGGGGCAGCCCGGCGGCGACGAGATAGCCGGCCACCTGGCCGGCCCGCTGGTCGAGCTCAGCCCAGGTGACGACCCGGCCGCCCTGGATGACCGCGGGCGAGTCAGGCACCTCCGCCGACACGACCTCCAGGACGTCGGCGATGTTCCACCCGGTCATTCGGCGCCCTCCGGAGGAACAGGGGCGGCCGGCTCGACGTGACCGCCCGGCCGGCCCGACTCGGCCGGATGCCCGGCCTCCTTGAGCACGGCGTCGGTGTCGGCGCCGAGCGGGGGCACTGCCGAGCCGTCCGGCGGCGTGATGACGTCGTCGAACCGGAACGACGTGGCCGTGACGGTGAACTCCCCGGCCGAGTCGGCCACGGTCCGGAACACCCCCCGGGTGCGCAAGTGCTCGTCCTCAAGCAGCGAGGCCATGGTCTGGTAGCGCGCGGCGGGGACCCCCGCGGCGAGCATCTCGGCCTCGGCCTGCTCGGCCGTACGGCCGGCCGCCCAGTCGCAGACCAGCTGGTGCAGCTCGTCCCAGTGCAGGGTGCGCGCCTTCACGTCGACGAACCGCGGATCGGTGCCCAGCCCGGGCTGGCCGAGCGCGCGGGCGACCGCGTGCCAGTTCAGGTCGCTGACGATGGTCAGGACGATGAAGCCGTCGGCGGTGGGCACCGGCCGGTGGCTCGGCCGCATCTCACGCAGCTCAGCCAGCTCGGCCTGGAACTCGTAGACCGGCATGGACAGCATCGCCTCCACCAGCGACAGGTCGATGCGCGAGCCGGCGCCGGTGGCGTCCCGCTTGCGCACGCCGGCCAGGATCGCGCCGAAGGCCATGGTGCCGCCGAGGATGTCGCCGACGAACACGCCGGTGACCGGGGGAATGCTGCCGGGCGGCTGGTAGAAGAGGTTAGCCATGTCGAACCCGGAGGCCGCGTGCACCACGGGCGCGAAGGCGGCCCGCCGGGCGTTCGGCCCGGCCTGGCCCCAGCCGGAGATCGAGCAGTAGATGACATCCTCGCGGACCGCGCGGCAGGCCTCGTAGGTCAGGCCGAGCCGGCCCGCCACGCCCGGCCGCCAGCTTTCCAGCACGATGTCGGCCCGGGCGACCAGCGCCAGGGCCGCCTGCTGGCCCTCTGCGGCCGACAGATCCAGGGTCACGCTGCGCTTGCCCACGTTGAGCTGGCCGAAGAAGCGGCTGGACCCGGACTTGCGCGGGCGGAGCTTGCGCATGTGGTCCCCGTCGGGGGACTCGACCTTGATGACCGTGGCACCGAGGTCGGCCATCATCCGGGTGCAGTGCGGGCCGGCCATCATCGTGGAGAAGTCCAGCACGGTCAGGCCGTCCAGCGGTCCGGGCGCCGGCGCGGGTGGCGTCCCGGGCGGCTGCTCAGGCATGCCCGCCTCCAGTGCCCGGCCGGGCGGCCAGTTCCGCCCGCACGGCCGGGACGACCTGGGTGGCGAGCAGCTCCAGGTGCCGGTCCACGTAGGAGCCGGGGCAGGCGCTGGAGAAGATCACCCGGGTGGCGCCGGCCCGGATGTAGTCCAGTACCCGGCCCGTGCAGTAGTCCACGTCGCCGACGGCCAGGTACTTGCCGGCCATGGTGGTGAAGTCCTGCCGGTAGGTCTGGGCCAGGACCTGCATCGCGTGGCCGGTGGCCACCGCCGGGTCCTCATGCACGCAGGACCACAGGTAGACACCGCCCTCAATGGGCGGCTGGCCGTCCCGCTCTGCCGCGATCACCTCGAGCGAGCGGGCCAGCATGTCCGGGGAGTACATGTAGGGCAGCCAGCCGTCGGCGTAGCGGGCCGCGCGGCGCATGGCCACCTCCTTGCGCCCGGCGACCCAGATCGGCGGGCGCGGCGCCCGGACC
>DATDIH010000070.1:0-6268 GCA_036521155.1 Streptosporangiaceae bacterium | reverse complement strand
CCCGGCCCGATGATTCCGGGCCGCCGGTACCGTCTGACGAACCATGAGCCTCATTACCTGCCACATGTCCATCTCCCTCGACGGCTACGTGGCCGGGCCGGATCAGGGGCCCGACGACCCGGTCGGGGTCGGCGGCCTGCGGCTGCACGAATGGCACTGGCACGCGGGCGAGCCCGGCCACGAGGCCGACCTGGCCATGCGCGACGAGCTGCTGAAGCCCCGCGGCGCCTACGTGATGGGGCGCAACATGTTCGGCCCGATCCGCGGCGAGTGGGACGGCGACTGGCGCGGCTGGTGGGGCGAGGAGCCGCCGTACCACGCGCCGGTGTTCGTGCTGACCCACCACCGGCACGACCCGATCGAGATGAAGGGCGGCACGACCTTTCACTTCGTCACCGACGGGTTCGAATCAGCGCTGGCTCAGGCGGTCGAGGTCGCCGGCGGCGCCGACGTCGACATCGCCGGGGGCGCCTCGGCGGTGCGGCAGGCCCTCGCGGCCGGGGCCGTCGGCGAGCTGGTGCTGGACGTGGTGCCGGTGCTGCTGGGCCGGGGCGAGCGGCTGTTCGACGGCGTGGCCGACCCCGGCTTCACGCCGGTCGAGGTCGTGCCCACCCCGTACGCGACCCATCTCCGCTATCGGGTCGGTTCCTGATCATCAGCTGGAGACAAGGCCTAGAATCATCGCTCGTGAGCGATATGGCGGAACTGCTGGTCAGCCACTTGCTGACCAGCATCGAGGCCCAGGGACGACTGGCCGAGATCATCGGCGACAAGCCCTGGTCGGTCGACCTGGCCGGCGGGACGCTCAGCTTCGCCGACGGCCCGTCGTACCGGACTGACCTGGTCGGAAGCGCGGCCGCCGACCCCGGTACCTGGCTGTGGGCGTGGGCCAACCAGCATCTGCCCGAAGGCGCGGGCGCGGCCAGCGACCGGCTGCGCCGTTACGGCAAGGAACACTCGATCGACCTGCTGACCACGCCGTCGATGCCGCTGAGCGAGCCGCCGGACGGGATCGACCCGCACCTGGCCGGCCTGCTGGCCACGCCGCTGCTGGACGGCGACGCCTACTTCCTGGCCCAGAACGGGCCGCAGACCGTGGTCCTGGTGCTGCACGACCCCAGCCTGCGCCCGGGCCCGCTGACCGGCGCGGACCTGCGGGCCACGGTGATGTCGGGCATCGGCATGTACGGGACGGACCACCGGGCCGCGATCCGCGCCTACCTGACCGGCCGGGGCGCCGAGCTCACCGAGAACGACATCGAGTGGGTGGCGCGGACCCCGGACGGCGAGGAGACCCAGGTGACCTTTGACGGCCAGGGACGGCTGGCCGGGATCAACGCGACGCTCAGCCCGGATCCGCCGGAGCCCAAGCGGCGCCGTTTCTGGCGCCGCTAGCCCGCGGGCTGAGCGGCCAGCAGGCGCAGCTCGGCCAGGGCCTCCTCGATGAGCTGAGACAGGCGGGGCGCGCCGGGGTCGCGGACCCACCGGCTGAACGCGGTCTTGAACGCGATGACGGCGACCTCCGCGGCCAGGCTGGCCGCGAGCTCGGCCACGCCACGCCGCTGCAGCGCCTCGGTCATGGCCGCGGCCGTGGACGCGCGCTTCAGCTGCTCGCGTTCCTGCAGTTCGGGGTGGGAGTCGATGACCGCCTGGCGCTGGCGGCCGAACTCGCGCCGTTCCTCGAACACCGGCGCGCCCGCCTGCAGGGCGGCCGCCACCATGTCCAGCGGCGTGGCCGGCTCCGGCGCGGCGGCGATGGTGGCCGCGTACAGCTCGAGCAACCGGCCCTGACCGGCGAACAGCACTTCGCGCTTGTCCCCGAAATATCGAAAGAAGGTGCGCTCGGTGAGCCCAGCCCGCTCGGCGATCTCCGCCACGGTGGTCTGGTCGTACCCGTTCTCGCGGTACAGGGACAGGGCGGCGCCCAGAAGCCGCTCACTGGCGTTCGGCTCCCATCGGCTCATACCGCCCATGCTAGGTGACGGCAGAGACTGTCATCCGCCCGTCCAGCAGCTGATCTCCATCCCGTCCTCGACCGGGAAGCCGACCGTGACGTAGCCGTGGGCCGGGTCGCGGACGTAGGCCAGATAGCCCGCCACGCTGGGGAACGTGCTGTCGTCGGCCACGACCAGGGCCCCCGGGGCCAGCCCGGGCTCCAGCAGATGCAGGACCGGGAGGTACAGGTCCTTCCAGCCGTCCAGCAGCACCAGCCCGATGGGCCCGGGCAGGCCGGCCAGGGTCTCCCGGGCGTCGCCGGTCAGCACGGTGACCGGGCCGTCCACCCCGGCCGCGCTCAGGTTGGCCCGGGCCTGGTCCACCTTGGCCTTGCTCAGCTCGGTGGTGAAGACCCGGCCGGCGCCGTTGTCGATCACCGCGGCGGCCAGGTGGATGGTCGAGATGCCGAACGACGTGCCGAACTCGACCACGGTCCGCGGCCGGGTGGACCGGGTCAGCGCGTACAGGAGCAGGCCGCCGTCGCGGGACACCGGCATGTAGGCGTCCTGCAGGCTGTCGGCCCGCTCCTGCGCGGTGGGCTCGCGGGCTGGCGCGGATGGCGCCTGGTCCGGGCGGGCCGCCGCCTCCTGGGCTTCCTGGGTCTCGGCCGCGGCGAACAGGCGGCTCAGAACGTCCGCGGTCGGCGAGCTGGTGAGCGTATTGGTCATGCCTATCAGACTAGACGCAACGTTGCGTCCGGTCTAGTTGAGGGCGGGGCCGGACGGCCTACACTCGCTGCGGTGAGCTCCGATGTCCTTCACCAGCTCGCCGACGCCCTGAACGAGCTGATGCTGCCCAGCAACCGCGGCCGGCTGTGCGCGCCCGTGATCGCGGCCGCACCCGGGATCGTGGACGGGCAGGCCTACTTCGTGCTGAGCACGCTGGCCCGCACCGGGCCGCTGACCGTGGCCCGGCTGGCCGAGCACGTCGGCATCGACCGCTCCGGGACCAGCCGCTACGCCGACCGCCTGCAGCAGGCCGGGCTGCTCGAACGCCAGCCCGGCCCGGCCGACCGGCGCATGTCGCTGATCAGCCTGACCCCGGAGGGGGCCCGGCTGGCCGGCCAGCTGGCCGACGTGCTGGCCGGCCACCTGCGCGACCTGACCGACGGGTGGGCCGACGGTCAGGTTCAGGCCCTGGCCGGCAGCCTGGATCGCCTGCTGGCGGCGACCGCGGCCGTGCCCGTGCCCGGTCAGCCGAACGTGAACGAGTAGGCGTTCAGCCCGGGCGACAGCGTCACCTTGAGCGTGCTGCTCTGCTGTTTGGCCAGGCCCGCCACGGTGTAGATGTCCGGCGCCCCGGAGACCCGGTACGACGTGGTCTTCCCGTTCACGGTGGCGGTGATCGTCCCGGTGCCGCCCACGTCGAGGTAGACGTCGGCGGCGGTGAAGTTCAGCTCGATGGCCGCGTTCCGGCCCGAGGTCAGGTCCTCACCGCCCACGGTCCAGGTACCGGACAGGGCCCACTCGTTGTCGCCCAGGTGAGCGGGGAAGCGGAACGGCTGAGTGCCGCTGGCCGAGGTGGCGCCGCCGTAGTTGTCGGCTCGCTGGGACCCGAGGTAGCTCTCGGGAGTCTGGTCGGTCGAGGTCGGCGTCGTGTTCGCCACCTGGGTGGCCGGCGGCAATGCAGCCGACGGGTGGGCCGCGGTCAGCAGCTGCCGGATCAGGCTCTCGGTCCCGGAGTAGCCGCCCTCGCCGACGCTGACGTGCCGGACGTGGCCGGTGGAGTCGATCAGGTAGTCGGCGGGCCAGGAGTCGTTGCTGTAGCTGTCCCAGGTCTTGTAGTCGTTGTCCAGGGCCACCGGGTACGTGATGCCGAGCCGCCCGATGCCCGCGTGCACGTTGCTGGGCACGTGCTCGAACGCGTACTCCGGGGTGTGCACCCCGATGACCACGAACCCGTCCTGGCGGTAGTCGGAGTACCAGGCTTCGACGTGCTTGATCGCCCGCTGGCAGTTGATGCAGGAGTAGGCCCAGAAATCGACCAGCACGACCTTGCCCTTGAGCGAGCCGAGGCTGAGCGGCTTGCCACCGGAGGTGTTGAACCACTGCTGGATGCCGGCCAGGGCCGGTGCGGTCCCGCAGTTCTCCAGCTGGGTCGATGGGCTGCTGGCGCAGGAGGTCAGCGAGGTCGCCGGTCCCTCGTTCAGCACCTTGGAGGTGTGCCCGGTCTTGTTCAGGTCGTTGTTGAGGCTGGAGGTGTAGTCGGGGATGGCCCGCTGCAGGGCGTCGGTCACGTTGAAGGTCAGGGCCACCGCCAGCGCCACCAGCACGGCCCCGGCCGCGAAGCGCACCCCGCGCTGGCGGGTCCGGAACGCCCGCACCCGCTCGGCCACACCCCGGCCGGCCAGCGCGAACACCAGCAGCGGGAACGCGGTGCCGACCGCGAAGGCGAGGGTCAGCGCGACCGTGGCCACCCCGATCCGGCCGGTGGCCCCGGCCACGGTGATCGCGGCCAGCACCGGCCCGGCGCACGGCACGTACACCGCGCCGAGGGCCAGGCCGAGCACGAAGCCGCCGTGCCCCTGGCCCACCCGCCGCTGCGGGATCCTCGCGAACGGCCGCTCCAGCAGGTCCTGCACCCGGGGCACCATCATGGCCACGCCGACCAGCACCAGCACGACCAGACCGGCCCAGCGGATGATGTCCTTGGGCAGCGGCAGCGCGCTGAGGATCAGGGTCCCGAGCAGCGTGAACACGCTGAAGCTCAGGGCCAGCCCGGCCACCACCAGGTACGGGCGCCTGCTGTCCGGCCGGGATGGCGCGGCCGCGGCCGGCCCCGATCCGGTGACGGCTCCGGCGGACCGGGCGGCAGGCTCCGGCCCGTCCTGGTCGGGGAGAGACACCGCGCGACCTTCGGCGGATGAATCGGCCTGAGCCGGCGCGGACGGGACGGTGACCGCGGCCGGGGGGCTGGTGGCGGCAGCAGCCGTGGCGGTGCCGGCCCCGGTCCCCGATCGGGTGTTCCGGGCCCCCTGCGCCCCGCCGGACAGGAAGATCACCGGCAGGACCGGCAGGACACAGGGTGAGATGCCGGTGATCAGGCCACCCACCAGCCCGATCAGGATGAGCGTTATCAGGGCAACCTCCACGGCCGAAGTGACCCGGCGGCCACCAGGCTGGCTCCGGCTCCCCTGTCTTTATACGGCCGGAGCCCCGTAAAGGTTTCCCTTTCAATCACCCGTTCTGGAGCCAGGCCAGCAGGTCGGCGTTGATGGTGGCGGCCTCGGTGGTCGGCATGCCGTGCGGGAAGCCGGGGTAGCTCTTGAGGGTCCCGTTCTGGACCAGCTTGGCCGACAGCGGCCCGGAGTCGGCGTAGGGGACGACCTGGTCGTCCTCGCCGTGCATGACCAGCACCGGTACCGAGATGCCCTTCAGGTCCTCGGTGAAGTCGGTCTGGGAGAAGGCGACGATGCCGTCGTAGTGGGCCTTGGCCCCGCCCATCATGCCCTGCCGCCACCAGTTGGCGATGACGCCCTGCTGGGGCTCGGCGCCGGGCCGGTTGTAGCCGTAGAACGGGCCGGAGGCGAAGTCCCAGAAGAACTGGGAGCGGTGCTCAGCGGTCTGGGCCTGCAGCCCGTCGAACACGTCCTTGGGCAGCCCGCCCGGGTTGGCGTCGGTCTTGACCATCAACGGCGGCACCGAGCTGATCAGCACCGCCCGGGCCACCCGGGACTCCCCGTGCCGGGCGATGTAGCGGACGACCTCCCCGCCGCCGGTGGAGTGGCCGACGTGGATCGCGTCGTGCAGGTCCAGGTGCTCGGTCACGGCGGCCAGGTCATCGGCGTAGTGGTCCATGTCGTGGCCCTCGGAGACCTGGGCCGAGCGGCCGTGGCCGCGCCGGTCGGAGGCGACGACCCGGTACCCGTGCAGCAGGAAGAACATCATCTGGGTGTCCCAGTCATCACCCGACAGCGGCCAGCCATGACTGAACACGATCGGCTGACCCTGCCCCCAGTCCTTGTAGAAGATCTCGGTACCGTCCGCCGTGGTGATCGTCGGCATTCCAGGCTCCTCCGGGTCGGGACGGCCCGGCATGGGCACGGGCCGCACAATGGCAATTGTCCGGCCTGGCGATCCTTCACGCCATCACGCGAGCGGGTGAGAATCGCCTCAGACGGGGCTGCGGGAGCCGGCGATGCGGAGGGCGGCGGCCGCGTTGAAGTCGCCGATCTCCGGCGGAGTCCGCCGGTAGCCCGGCTGGTACCAGCGGGCCACATCGAGGCACAGCGAGAGGACGGCGGTGGCGGCGGCACCCGGGTCGGTCACCTCGA
>DATDIH010000069.1:0-9731 GCA_036521155.1 Streptosporangiaceae bacterium | reverse complement strand
AGCGAGTACCGGGCCACCGACGTGGCCGGCGGCAGGTTCTCGGTCAGCAGCCGGTACCAGACCGCGAACACCTTGCGGGACTCGTAGGCCTCGATGGCCTGGGCCTTGGCCAGCGCCCCGGCCTCCTGCCACTTCTCGTCGGTGTCCAGCGCGGCAATCGACGCCGCCATCTCCTGGGTGTTCTCGTGGATCCACCGGGTGTCGTAGACACCCTCGGCGCCCGGCCAGTGCCGGATCACCGGGACGGCGCCGGACACCATGCCCTCCACCGGGGCCACGTGGAAGCTCTCGTCGTCGCTGGTGGACAGCACGTACCCGACCCGGCGCAGCCAGGCCGGGACGTCCCGGCCCGACTCGTCGAACACCACCGCGCCGCGCAGCAGCGGCGAACGCTGGATCCGGTGCAGCGCGGCCGCGTAGTGCCCGCGCTCCTCCGGCTTCTGCCAGATCCACCAGTGGTCCCAGGGCATGCCGGACTTGACGCAGAGCAGGTACCGCTCGTCGTCGCGGCGCAGTTCCTCCAGCACGTCCAGGGCCAGGTCGAGCCGTTTGCGGGACGGCACGATGCCCACGATGCTGAGGTTGAACCGGGCCCCGTCCAGCTTGGGCCGGTCCAGCTGGCCGACCTCCACCGTGTTGGGCAGGGTCACGATCTTCCGGGTCGGCCAGCCGGTCTTCTCCGCGACCAGCTGCGCGTAGTGCTTGTCCACGCACACGACCTGGTCGACCGCGTTGATCTTCACCCCGTAGGGGTAGCGGGCGAAGACCTCGAACCGGTGCAGGCGGACGATGAGCCGGCTGCCCTTGCGCTTGTGCTTGCTGTACCAGATGGCGTTGGGGCCGCACCACTCACAGATCACCACGTCGGCCCAGTCGGCGATCTCCTGGCTGGCCTGCTCGTCGTGCTCGCCGAGCGCGATCCAGTGGTCGGTCCGCACCTCCAGCCCGGGCTGCTGGCGCAGGTACTCCAGCAGCGGGGTGAAGAACTTCAGGTCGTGCCCGGCCACCGCCACCTTGAGCTTGGTGGTGCCGGGGGCGACCTCGATCCGGGGCAGCGCGTCGTCCAGGTAGCGCCGGACCCGGCCGGACGCCTTGTCCAGGGTGTACTCGGCGGCCGCGGCCGAGGTCCGGCTGGCGGCCAGCTTGAGGATGGCCGGGTCGGCGGCGGCGCTCTCCACGATGGCCACCACGTCGTCCAGGCTGGCCGCGAACATCGGGTAGTCCGCGCCCAGCAGGGCCTCGTGCATCGGCGTCCGGTTCAAGATGACCGGGAGCCCCAGCAGGCCGAACTCCAGCACCTTGGTGGACAGTTCCAGGCTGGCGTCCAGCGATGGGTGCCGCCAGCCCAGCCCGATGTCGGCGGCGGCCGCGATCCGCATGGCCCCCTCGCGGGAGTGCCCGCCGCGCCACACCACGCCGTTGGCCGGCACCACCGCGGGCGGCTCCGCGCCCGCACCGGGCGCGGGCGGCTCGCCGAGCACGGCGCGCATCCGGTTGTGGTAACCCGGGTCGGCCGGGTCGTTGTGGATCTTGTCGCCGACCATGTGCAGCTCGGCCCGGACCCCGCGCTGGGCCAGCAGGCCCGGCAGCTGGGTCATCTCGTAGGTGTTCCACCGGGGCGCGAACTTGCCCGTGTAGACCAGCCGGACCACGCCGTCGGGCTCGGCCGGGGTCCCGGTGGCCTCGGGCACCGGGGGCACCACCGGCGGGAACAGCACGCACTTGCCGCAGGCCGCGGGCACGCTGCCCTCCAGGAAGCAGCGCAGCTCTTCGGTCTGGCACAGCACGTACTGGGAGCTGTCGGCCACGCCGGTCAGCCAGGTGACCGATTCCGGGGTCATCTCCGGGATCGACTGCGGGATGTCGGTCAGGTAGGTCCACAGCCGGCCGCGGAGGTCGCCGTCGCTGACCACCGCGTCGACCAGCCGGCGGCCGCGCAGCACCACGATGTCGTGGCGGCCGCCCTCGCGGCCAGCGTCGACCGCGCTGAGCACCTCGGACGCCTGCTTCGGGGTCATGCCGTTAGGCCCGATGCCCGCCAGCAGCTGTTCCTCGGCCGGGCGCCGGATGGTGACCCCGGCCTCGCCCTCGAGCGGGGTCAGCAGCCGGTCGGTCTGCACCGGGGCCTTCAGCACCAGCGTCACCGCGCAGCCCGCCCGGGCCAGCGCCAGCACCATGGACTGAACCCAGATCGCCGACCCGTCGATCAGGTTCAGGTTGACGTCCCCGTAGACCAGGGCCGACCGTATCCGCTGCTGGGCGGGCATCAGACGTGCTCCTTCTCGCTGGAAACCCCGCTCGGGGCATCGCCGGGAACCTGGCTGGGGGTGACCGCGAACAGCCGCAGGCCACGACGGCCCCAGGCCGACCGGGGCGGCGCGCCATCCCGGTACAGCTCGGTCCGGGCCACGGCCGGGTCGAGGACGTCGGTGAAAACGTAGTCGGCGCCCGGCACGTAGCCGACCGCGTCGGCCCGGGAGCACTCCAGCGCGCACATCAGCTCGGCCAGCGTGGCCGGGCCGTAGGTCACACCCGGCTCCCACACCGCCGACCACGGCGCGGTGGCGGCCCGGGCCGCGGCGGCCACGCCGGTCCCGGTCACCACGCTGACCGGGATCCCCCCGGCCCGCACGCGGTCCAGGGCCCCCGAAACGCCGGCTGCGCCATCGAGCCACACCACCACTTCGGCCGGGCGCAGCCGCTGGCTCAGCACGCTGTCGGCCAGCACCCCGGCGTCGGCGGCGTCGCCCAGCCCGGCCAGGACCGCGATCCGGCGGCCCGGCACCGGCCGGGGCGGCAGGCCCACCTGGCGGCCCAGCTCGGCCAGGCGCACCGGAGTGGCCTGGGTCTCGTACAGGTCGAGCAGGACGGCCTTGATCTCGGCCAGGTCGCGCGGGCCGGCCTCGGCGGCCGCGGCCAGCTCCCGGCCCGACGTCTCGCTGACCGGGCCGACCGCCCGGGCGCCGCAGGCCTGCTGCTCGCGGGCCTGCTCCGCGCTGGCAGCCAGGAACACCTGGTGCTGGCGGTAGGTCCCGGGCTCGTCGCGCCACGACGGCCGCCCGATGATCTTGACCGAACCGCTGCCGTCGCCGGTCAGCTCGTCCAGCAGCCGCTTGGTGGCGGGTCCTTCGCGCTGATCGCGCTGGGCCGCGTAAACCGGGGCCGTGCCGCGCCGGCCGGGCAGGTCGATGGGGTTGAAGCGGGCCAGTTGCACGCCCAGGCCGCCGTCGACCACCGCGTCGCAGTAGGTGCCCAGCCAGTCGAGGTAGGGCATCAGGTAGGAGGGCGCGTTGCGCAGGAAGACCACCGGCTTGCCCAGCGCCCGGGCCAGGTCGATCAGCTCGGCCAGGCGGCGCCCGCGGTCGGTGGCGGCCGGGTCGCCCGCGTGGGCCCAGGCCCCGCCCAGCAGGGCCGTCCCCTCGATTAGGACCAGGTCGGCGCCCGAGCCTTCCAGCACGAACATGGCGTCGTGCGGCATCAGCTGCTCGACGGTGACGTCCGGGGCCAGCGTGGCGCAGCTGGCGTCGGTCAGCACCCCCGACACGACCAGGCCGTCGGCCTGATCCTGGCGGCCCCAGCCGGTCACCGAAGCCCAGGTCAGGCCGGGTGTGGTGTAGGCGGCCAGGAACCGGTCCCCGGCCGCGCCGGCCCCGGCGTCCAGCAGGATCTTGGCCCAGCGGGCCTCGTCCTCGGACCGGAAGCCCTCACCCGGGCCGCCGCCGGCCCGCAGCCCGCGGCCTTCGCGCCACATCCGGTACAGGTGCACCGGCAGCCGCGGGCCGCCGATCCACGGGCGCTTGGCCGCCTGCACCAGGGCCTGGCCGAGCTTCATGGTGGCCGAGCCCTTGGCCGCCTTGAGCTGGGCCTCGACCGTGGCCAGCTGCCGGTGGGTGTCGCGTAGCGCCCGGGCCAGCTGGTCCCGCTCGGCCGACAGCGCGATGGCCTGGACCCCGGCCGCCGGGTCGCCGCCCGCCGCCGGGTCGCCGCCGGCCGCGGGGTCGCCCCCGGCCGGTTCGCCGGTCAGCTCGTCCGCCGCCTCTTCGTCCAGCTCGGCCGGGTCCAGCCCGGCCGGATCCGGGGCGTAAGCGGTCAGGGCCAGGTCGGCCTTGTCGTCGTTCTCGCTCATGGTGGGGGAAGCTTCTCCTCAGCCGTCGCGGGCCGGTCAGCCGTCGCGGGCCAGCCAGTCGGTGATGATCCGCCCGATGCGCGGTCCGGCGTGGCCATCCCACAGCGGCGGCAGCTCGCCGGTGTAAGGCCCGTCGTCACACGCCTTCAGCACGGCCGAGGCCAGTTCGGCGGACGTGATGAGCCTATTGCTGCCGTGGGTGATGGTGATGGGTCGTTCGGTATTCGGGCGGACGGTCAGGCACGGGACCCGCAGCAGCGTGGTCTCCTCCTGCACGCCTCCGGAGTCGGTGGCCACCGCGGCCGCGCCGCGGACCAGGCCCATGAACTCCAGGTAGCCCAGCGGCGGGACGGCGTGGATGCCCTTGTGCGCGGACAGCCCCGCCCCTTCCAGCACGGCCCGGCCGCGCGGGTGCACCGGGATGACCACGTCGATCACGGCCGCGATCTCGTGCAGCGCCGCGACCAGGCCGGCCGCGATCTCCGGGTCGTCCACGTTGGCGGGCCGGTGCAGGGTGGCCACCACGTAGCGCTCGGGCAGGCCCAAGCCGGCCCGGACCGCGTCGGTGTCGAACCGGTCCAGGTTGGCCTTGAGCGTGTCGATCATGGGGTTGCCGACCAGGTGGATGTGGTCCACCGGCCGTCCCTCATTGGCCAGGTAGCCGATGGCCTCGGGCGAGGTGGCGAACATCAGGGCCGACAGCTGGTCGGTGACCCGCCGGTTGATCTCCTCCGGCATGGTCTCGTCGAAGCTGCGCAGGCCGGCCTCGACGTGGGCCATGGGGATGTGCAGCTTGGCCGCGACCAGGCCCGCGGCCACGGTCGAGTTCACGTCCCCGTACACCACCACCAGGCCGGGCGGGTGCTCGGTGAAGTCCTGCTCGAGCCCGGTCATGGCCGCCGCGGTCTGCTGGGCGTGGCTGCCCGAGCCCACCCCGAGGTTGACGTCCGGCTCGGGCAGGCCCAGCTGAACAAAGAACACGTCGGACAGGCGCTCGTCGTAGTGCTGGCCGGTGTGGACCACGCGCTGCCGGTTGCCGAGTTCGGCCAGCGCCCGGATCACCGGGGCGGCCTTGACGAAATTCGGCCGGGCCCCGAGAACGTGGGTGATGGGTGCGAGCATTGCCTTGGTGTTCCGTCCTCTGTTTGAGCGAGCCCTGTTTGAACTAGCACTGTGATGTGGTCTGGGCAAGTATCATTCGCCGACGTGACGTCGCCACCTTCTGACCGGCCCAACGCCCCGGCATCTTCCGCTGGCTGGCGCGTGTCGCCACGCGTCCTGGCCCTCGCGGTGTCGGTCATGTGGCGGCATGTCACCGAAGATCCCGTCCGCGCCCTGCTGCTGGGATGGCGCGTGCTACCAGGCAGGGTACGCCCGTGGCTGCGCTACGCGGGCCCCTATGGCCGGGCCACCGTGGCCTGGGGCTCCGGCGACCGCAAGGGAGCGCTGGCCCTGCTGGACACCACGCCCCGGCGGCTGGCCGCGTTCGCGCTGGCCGTCGACCGGCCGGACGCCGCCCGGCGGGCGCTGGACCGGATGCCGACCGGTGACCCGGCCCGGGCCCTGCTGCTGGCCCGGCTGGCCGCCCGCGAGGGCCGGCTCCGCGCCGCCGTGGCCGCGCTGGATGGTGTGCCCGGCCGCAAGCAGGCCAAGGTCCGCGGGTCCCTGGCCGGTGAGCTGTACCTGCTGGAGAAGGGCATCCCGCGGCCGGACCGGCTGACCCGGCGCCGGGACTCGATCAGCGCCGAGCCCGGCCGGGTGCTGCACCTGGTCACCGACGCGCTGCCCACCACCAATGCCGGGTACACGGTACGTACCCAGCAGATCGCGGTGGCCCAGCGCGCGGCCGGCCTGGACCCGCACGTGGTGACCAAGATCGGCTTCCCGGTGGCCCAGGGGCACCGGGACGGCCGCCGGATCGCCGCCGTGAACGGCGTGCCTTACCACCGGCTGCTGCCCTACCGGCTGCCGCCCCAGGCCGACGACGCCGCCGCCCTGGGCCACGAGTACGCGGCCCGGCTGGTCACCCGGCTCCGGCCCGCGGTGCTGCACGCGGCCAGCAACCACCTGAACGGGCAGCTGGCCCTGGCCCTGCGGGAGGACTTCGGCCTGCCGGTGATCTACGAGGCGCGGGGATTCTGGGAGGAGACCTGGCTGTCGCGGCACGGCGGGGACCCGGGGGATCCGGCGTCCCAGGATGCCGGCAGCCCGGCGCAGCGACCTTCGGCTAATGAATCCAGCTCAGCTGGATCGGCGGGAAGCAGGGGTACGGCGGGAACCGGTCTCGCGTCCGGGCCCAGCCGCCAGACCCCCGGGCGCGAGACTGCCGGGCGCGAGACCATCGCGCCGGTCCCACTGCCCGGGACCGACCTGGCCACCAGCGACTTCTACCTGCTCAGCCGGGAAGCCGAAACCCGCTGCATGCGCGAGGCCGACCTGGTCGTCACGCTCGGCGAGGTCATGCGCGAGGAGATCGTGGCCCGCGGCATCGCCCCGGACAAGGTGCTGGTCGTGCCCAACGCGGTGTCCGGCGACTTCCTGCAGCCGCTGCCCGACGGCGGGCCGCTGCGGGCCAGCCTGGGCCTGCGGCCGGGGGAGCTGGTGGCCGGGGTGGTGTCCAACCTGGTCGGCTACGAGGGCATCGACACCCTGCTGGCGGCCGTGGCCGAGCTGCGCAGCCGCGGCGTCAACGTCCGGCCGCTCATCGTCGGCGATGGCCCGGAGCGGGCCGCGCTGGAACGGCAGGCCGGCCAGCTCGGGCTGACCGGGACCGCGATCTTCACCGGCCGGGTACCGATGACCGAGGTCCGCCGCTACCACGCGGTGCTCGACCTGTTCGTGGTGCCGCGCACCAGCGACCGGGTGTGCCAGCTGGTCACGCCGCTCAAGCCGGTCGAAGCCATGGCCAGCGGGCTGACCGTGGTGGCCAGCGACGTCGGCGCGCTGCGCGAGATCATCCGGCCCGAAGTGACCGGCGCAATCGCGACTTCCGGGGATCCGGGCTCCTTTGCCGATATCATGGAGCCCCTGCTCTACAGTTCAGATACTCGGCGCAAACTCGGGGCGAACGCGCGTGAATGGGTGGCCCGGGACCGGACCTGGGCACACAACGCAGCGATTTACCGGGCAGCCTACGAACGTCTTGGCGCCGCCTGAACGGTCCCACGAGGACCGAACGCAATCGGAAGAGCTGGCGAAGGGACGCCATTAATGCAGGTCGATCTACTTGTTATCGGGCTTGGTTACGTGGGTCTCCCGCTGGTGCAGGAGGCGACCAACGTCGGCCTGACCGTGGTCGGGTTCGACATCGGCCAGGGCGTGGTCGACGGTCTGAACGGCGGCCGTTCGCACATCGATGACCTTTCCGACGCCGACGTGCAGCGGATGGTGGACGCGGGTTTCCGGGCCACCACCTCCGAGAGCGAGACCGGCGACCCGGACACCATCGTGATCTGCGTGCCGACCCCGCTGTCCGAGGCCGACGGCCCGGATCTGACCGCGGTCCGCGCCGCGTCCGAGACGGCCGGGCGGCTGCTGCGCAAGGGCACGCTGGTGGTGCTGGAGTCCACCACCTACCCGGGTACCACCGACGAACTGGTCCGGCCGATCCTGGAGAAGGCATCCGGGCTGAACGCCGAGGTCGACTTCCACCTGGCCTTCTCGCCCGAGCGGATCGACCCCGGCAACCCGGTCTACGGCCTGCGCAACACGCCCAAGGTGGTCGGCGGCCTGACCGCGGACAGCACGGCGGTGGCGGCCCGGTTCTACGGCAAGGTCTGCGACACGGTGGTTGAGGCCCGGTCGCCGCGCGAGGCCGAGATGGCCAAGCTGCTGGAGAACACCTACCGGCACGTCAACATCGCCCTGGTCAACGAGATGGCCGT
This sequence comes from Streptosporangiaceae bacterium, assembly GCA_036521155.1. GTDB lineage: Bacteria > Actinomycetota > Actinomycetes > Streptosporangiales > Streptosporangiaceae > Bog-532. Next base: position 1,721 of record DATDIH010000069.1, on the reverse strand, counting down.
GTTCTGTCACGAGCTCGGCATCGACCTGTGGGACGCGATCCGCTGCGCGTCGACCAAGCCGTTCGGGTTCCAGCCGTTCTACCCCGGTCCCGGCGTCGGCGGGCACTGCATCCCGATCGACCCGAACTACCTGTCCTACAAGGTCCGCACGCTGGGCTACCCGTTCCGGTTCGTGGAGCTGGCCCAGGAGATCAACAGCCGGATGCCGGGCTACGTGGTGGACCGGGCCGCCGAGCTGCTGAACCGGCACTCCAAGCCGCTGAACGGCGCCAACGTGCTGCTGCTGGGCGTCACCTACAAGAAGGACATCGCCGACCAGCGCGAGTCGCCGGCCCGGCCCATCGCCCGTCGGCTGCTGGCCCGCGGCGCGGTGCTGTCCTACGACGACCCGCACGTGCCGGACTGGGCCATCGACGGCCGGGACGTGCGCCGGGTCACCGATCTGGACACCGAGATCGTCACCGCCGACGTGGTGATCCTGCTCCAGGACCACAGCGACTACGACCTGGAGCAGCTGGCCGCCTCGTCCAAGCTGTTCCTGGACACCCGGGGCAAGCTGGACGCGCTCGGCGTGGGCGGCCCCAACACCGAGACGCTGTAGCGCTTATGCGGGTCGTCGTCTGCACCGTGGTGCACCATCCGGCCGACGCGCGGATCCTCCACCGGGAGATCCGCGCGCTGCTGGACGCGGGACACGATGTCACCTACATCGCCCCGTTCACCGCCTGCGACGTCGCCCCGTGGCCCCAGCTGACCGGCGTGGACGTGCCGCGAGCGGTCGGACGGCGGCGGCTCGGGGCGCTGCGCGCGGCCCGGCGCCAGCTGGCCCGGTACGCGCCCGGTGCCGACCTGCTGCTGGTGCACGACCCGGAGCTGCTGCTGGTGCTGCCGCTGATCCGGAACCGCCCGCCCACCGTGTGGGACGTGCACGAGGACACCGCGGCCTCGCTGGCCACCAAGGCCTGGCTGCCGGCCGCGCTGCGGCGGTTCGCGGCGGGCGGTGTGCTCCGGGCCGAGGGCCTGGCCGAGCGGCACCTGCACCTTTTGCTGGCCGAGACCGGATACAACGAGCGGTTCCGCGGCACCCACCCGGTCGTGCCCAACACCACCTACGTGCCCGACCAGCCCGCACCCTACGACGGCCAGGCCCGGGTGGTGTACGTGGGGCACATCTCCCCGGACCGGGGCGCAGCCGAGATGGTGGCCCTGGCCGAGCTGGTGGCGCCGCAGGGGGTCACGGTGGAGCTGGTCGGGTCGGCCGACGCCCAGGCCCGGGCGGTGCTGGAGCCCGCCGCTGGAAAGGGCCTGATCCGCTGGCACGGCTACCTGCCCAACGACGAGGCCATGGTCATCACCGACGGGGCCCTGGCCGGGCTGTCCCTGCTGCAGGACGATCCTAACTTCCGGCATTCGATGCCGACCAAGGTGGCCGAGTACATGGCCCGCGGGGTCCCGGTCGTGACCACCCCGCTGCCGCTGGCGGTCAGTCTGGTGGAACGAAGTGAGTCCGGATTCGTTGTTCCCTTCGAGGATGCCCCGGCGGCCGCCGAAGCCGTGCTGACGCTGAAAGCCGACCCTGGGCTCCGCGACGCCATGGGCGGCCGGGGCCACCAGGACGCGGCCGAGTTCCTGCGCTGGCCCGAGGACGCCCGCGCGTTCGTTGAGCAGCTGGAGCAATGGGCCAAAATGTCCGTGTCCCACCGATAGGCTCACGCCTGTGC
>DATDIH010000068.1:0-42587 GCA_036521155.1 Streptosporangiaceae bacterium | reverse complement strand
GCCCCTCCACGGTGGAGAACAGCACGTCGCCGCCCTCGCGGCCGACCCACATGACCGAGGTCTGCGGGCCGCCGTCCGGGTTGACCGTGGCCAGCACCGCGTAGTTCCGGCCGTCGACCAGCGCCCGGGCCGCCTCGCTGAACTCGAATCCCATGCCGGCACGGTAACAGCAGCCGGATCAGCCGAGCCCGGGGCGCAGCCGAGGTCGGACAGGTCCAGTACGAAGCGGATCGAGTGCGGCGGGCAGCGGGTACGCGAACCGCTCGCGCAGCACATACTCGTGGCTGCAGCCGCCCCTGGTCGTCGTCCCGTCGACGCGGTCGGTTCCGCCATAGAGGAGGGTGGCGCCCGGGTCCTGCTCCGCGATTGTGTGGAGCGCTCTGGCTCCCTGAGCCGCCGGGGCTGGGGCCTGGGCCCGTGAACGGCTGGCTCAGCTGGGGGCCATGTCGACGAAGCGGCTGTAGTGGCCCTGGAAGGCGACGGTGACGGTGGTGGTCGGGCCGTTACGGTGCTTGGCCACGATCAGGTCGGCCTCGCCGGCCCGGGGTGACTCGCGCTCGTACACGTCCTCGCGGTGGAGCAGGATCACCATGTCGGCGTCTTGCTCGATGCTGTTGTGCAGGCTCATGCCGTTGGCGACGAAGTTGTGCGACCCGAGGACCGTGGCGTCATACACCGGCTGATCACCACGACTTTCGACCGACGCTATCTCGTCCCAGAAGACGTCATTGGTGGCGATCATGTCCAGCTCAGCGTCGTCCAGGATCGTGGCCACCTGGGAGAGCCGCTTACGGCTTGGTGCGTGTTTCCATAGGGTGCTGCCGCAATATTGCGTTCCAAGCGCTGCCGCGAACTCACGAACGGGCATCTTCTGCTCGCCGAGCACGGTCCGCACACGGTCCCAGATCTCCCGCGGAATAGTGTCCAGGTTCGTGTTGCCCTTGACCGTGCTCAGGCTATCGATCAGCCGGGCGGCTGTAACGCCCCGAGCCCCGTGCACCCCGATGCCCTGAAGAAATCTCAGCTGGTTCTCGGCACCATGAATCGCCAGCTGATAACAGGGCCGATAGGCACCTTTCCTAGTCTCCTTGATGCGCGTCATGACGTTGAAGCGCAGTAGCAGTTGAGCCAGATCGTCCACCATGCGCCGACTGGTTGACGCGAAATAGACCCGGGCCTGTCCAGCGGTTTCGTCCCACCAGACACATCCGTCGGTCGCCCAGAGGTGGCGGATAAACAGAGCGGCCTGCTGCTTGGGCAGAGCGAAGACCGGGGCGGGAATGAACTTGTCGTAGCTGCGCAGCCCAAACAGACCCAGCGAGTCGAGCCATTGCGCCACCGGATTACGGCGACCACGGGCGAGCCGGTACGGCGCCGGAAGGCGCATCGATGTACACCGGGCCGCAGGATGCTCGTCGCGGACGGCCGTTATCCCGAAGTGCCGGGCCGCAGCGGCCACGGCGGTCAGGTTCGCCTCATCGACACTCGCGTAGCGGATCGGCTGTCTCCGGACGAACGAGCCATCCCCGAGCAGGTGGGCCAGCAGGATGATCTCCGGCTGTGCCATCGGCCGCCCTTCGAGAGGTCCCGGGACATGCCGTGGAACGGCAACCCGGGTGCCTGCCGTGAGGTCGCCCAGCGGACGCCAGCCGTCATAGGTGAGGAACGGATGGTTGGCCGTCGCCTGTACTTCGCGTCCAGACCTCAGCCGGACGCGGAAGACCTCTTTGGTTCCGCTGGGGAACACATGCGTCATAGTCCGGGGCACCAGCCGCAGACGCTCGTCGAGCGACCACACCGGCACATCGCGTTCACCCGAGGCCAGCAGCTCACCGAGAGTGCTTTCCGCTCCCGTGTCCGCTCTCAAAATCCGCGTGTCGCTCGTAAGGCAACCGGACTCGCGCAGGTCGGAAAGCTGCGGCTTCTTGTCCGTGCGCTGCTCCGGACCCCGGTTGAGCTGGGACAGGGCGATGACCGGGACTTCGAGCTCCTTGGCCAGCAGCTTCAGCGACCGGGACATCTCGGAGACTTCCTGCTGACGGTTCTCGGTCCGCTTGGGCGAGGACATCAGCTGGAGGTAGTCGATGATCACCATCTTCAGCTCGTGCCGCTGCTTGAGGCGACGGCACTTGGCCCGGATCTCCATCATGGACATGTTCGGCGAGTCGTCGATGAACAGCGGGGCGTCGGCCACCTCGCTCATCCGGCGAGCCAGCCGGGTCCAGTCATCGTCGCTCATCTGGCCGGTACGCATGGTGTGCAGGCCCACCCGGGCCTCGGCCGACAGCAAACGCATGGTGATCTCGTTGCGGCCCATCTCCAGGCTGAAGAACGCCGTGGTCAGCTGGGCCTTTATGCTCGCAGCGCGCGCAAAATCTAGGGCCAGGGTGGATTTACCCATGGCGGGCCGGGCCGCGATGACGATCATCTGGCCGGGGTGCAGCCCGTTGGTGAGCGAGTCGAGGTCGGCGAACCCGGTCGGCACGCCGGTCATCCCTCCGCCGCGGCTGCCGATGGCCTCGATCTCGTCCAGCGCACCCGGCATGATGTCGGCCAGCGAGTGGTAGTCCTCGGTGGTCCGCCGCTCGGTGACCGCGTACACCTCGGCCTGGGCCCGGTCCACCAGGTCGTCGGCGTCGGCGTCGCCGGCGTAGCCGAACTGGACGATGCGGGTGCCGGCCTCCACCAGCCGCCGCAGGACGGCCCGCTCCCGGACGATCCGCGCATAGTAGCCAGCGTTCGCGGCCGTGGGCACCGAGGCGATCAGCGTGTGCAGATAGGGCGCGCCGCCGACCCGGCCGATCTCTCCGCGCCGGGTGAGCTCGTTGGCCACGGTGATCGCGTCGGCTGGCTCGCCTCGCCCGTAGAGGTCCAGCACCACCTCGTGGATGACCTGGTGAGCCGGGCGGTAGTGGTCGTGCGGCCGGATGACCTCGATGACGTCGGAGATGGCGTCCTTGGAGAGCAGCATCCCGCCGAGCACGCACTGCTCCGCGGCGACGTCGTGTGGCGGCGTCCGCTCGAACTCGTCGCCTCGGGGTGCGATCTCGGCGACACTCACCCGGCTGCTCCTCCCCCAGTGTGGCTGACGCTGTGTGGCTGACGCTGTGTGGCTGACGCTGTGTGGCTGGTCTCGCCCGGCTCGCGCGAGATGGTGATGCTTCCGTTTTAGCGGACGGCTACGACAGTTTGCTGGCCCTGGGCGCCCGACGCCAACCCATGGTGTGCACAGCCCTGTGGATAGCTTGTGAAGACACGCCGCCGGCCGTGTGCACAGCCTGGGGATGTCGCTGTGAAGAGTCCTTCAGCCAGCACTCGAATAAACCCCTGACCAGGTAAAACGTCCTGCACTCCCTGTGGGCGGGAAAAAGATTGTCCCGTGAGCCGACCCACCGCGGCCGCGAGTTATCCACAGGCCAGGCGTCGGCCGGCTGGGTGACCGGCTGCAGCACAGCAACCCCTTCCGGGTCACAATCCGGCCAGAAATCAGGGTCGAGCCAGCGGCGGTGCTCCGGTTCGGGCCGCGCGGGAGAGATTCGGCCGAGCACGGCGTGTCCTGTCGGCCGCTCCCACTAGGATCCGAGCGTGTGTTCGAGCGAGGACGGGGCAATCGCCGAGGTCATCAGGGCCATCGACCAGCTGGCAGAGGACGCGGGCCAGGGTCTGGAGGCCGCTGAGATGAGCGCGCGGGTGGCGGCGGTGTGGGGCATGCTGTCGGCCCTCGACCCCGAGGTCGCCCGGCTGCGTGCCGCCTACGAGACACCCGGAGGCCGGCCCGGGCGGGCTCTCAGGCCGCCGGACCACCCCGAAGGCTAGGCTCGGCCGGGTGGCGAGCACCCCGTTCCGTTACCGGTCACCTGAAGAGGACAGCGCCCGATGGCTCGGCTTCCGGTTCCGGGACGGTGACATCGTCATCAGCACCCGGTCCAAGACCGGAACGACCTGGGTGCAGACGATCTGCGCGCTGCTGATCTTCCAGGATCCGGCGCTGGCCGCCCCGCTCGGCCGGTTGTCGCCGTGGCTGGATCACCTGGTCCGGCCGCTGGACGAGGTGTACGCGCAACTGGCCGCGCAGCCGCACCGCCGGTTCATCAAGACGCATACGCCACTGGACGGGATCCCGCTCGACCCCCGGGCGACCTACCTGGTGACGGCCCGGCACCCGCTGGACATGGCGGTTTCCCTCTATCACCAGGGCGACAACATCGACCGGGCCCGGGTCCGGCAGCTGACCGGCCAGCCCGAGCCAATGGGGCCGCCCCGGCCGCGGCCACCGTTGCACGACTGGCTGCTCCGCTGGATCGCCGACGACGATGACCCGCGCGAGCGGCTGGATTCGCTGCCGGGAGTCATGTGGCACCTGTCCGACGCCTGGTCCCGCCGCCATCAGCCGAATGTCCGGCTGGTGCGCTACGAGGACCTGCTGGCCGACCTGGCGGGCCAGATGCGCGCCCTGGCTGGCCACCTGGATATCGAGATCCCGGACGCGACCTGGCCCGCGCTGGTCCGGGCGGCCACGTTCGAGAGTATGTCTCGTCAGGCCAGCACGCTGGCGCCTGCGGGCGTCCTCAAGAGCAGCGCCGCGTTCTTCCGGCGCGGTACCGCCGGGGCGGCCCGGGAGGTCCTCAGTGACGCCGACCTGGCCATCTACCGGGCCCGCGTCGCGGAGCTGGCCCCGCCCGACCTGCTGGCCTGGCTACACGCCCCGCCGGACGCTGCGGGCCCGTGAGCAGGGCGGGACAGCGGACGGCCGCGGCGGGAACAGTGTCCCCGGCCGCGGCCGTCGGATGGTGCTGTGACCCTGAGTCAGGACGCGACGACCTCGATGTCGATGGTCGCGTTGACCTCGGGGTGCAGGCGCACCCGGACCTGATGAGTCCCGGCGGTCTTGATCGTGTCGGGGAGCTCGATCCGGCGCCGGTCCAGCTCCGGGCCGCCGGCGGCGCGAACCGCCTCGGCGATGTCGGACGGGCCGACCGACCCGAACAGCCGGCCGTTGGCACCCGCGCGGCGCGGCAGCCGCACCCGGAGGGCCGCGAGTTCCTGGGCGGCCAGCTTGGCGTCGTCCAGGCCGCGGATCTCACGGGCCGACCGGGCCCGGCGGATCACCTCGACCTGCTTCTCGGCGCCGCGCGTCCACCGCATGGCGAAGCCCCGGGGGATCAGGTAGTTCCGCCCGTAACCCGCGGCGACGTCCACTACGTCGCCGGGGGCGCCGAGGCCGCTGACCTCCTGGGTGAGGATGAGCTTCATCGGTGTACTGCTCATGTCAGTTCCTCCCCCCGGACTCAGCGAGCCGTGCTGGTGTAGGGCAGCAGCGCCATCTCACGCGCGTTCTTGATCGCCGTGGCGACGTCGCGCTGGTGCTGCGTGCAGTTGCCGGTGACGCGCCGGGCGCGGATCTTGCCGCGGTCGGAGATGAACTTCCGCAGCAGCCCGGTGTCCTTGTAATCCACGTAGGAGATCTTCTCCTGGCAGAAAACGCAGACCTTCTTCTTTGGCTTACGTACTGGTGGCTTGGCCATCGTGGTGCTCCTGTTCAGAGCCCCGCCCCAGGCGGGGATGGTCGGTATGGGTATTGGTGTGGGATCCAGGGCCGCCGGTTAGAACGGAGGCTCGTCAGAGAACCCGCCGCCGGAGTCGGAGGAGGCCCACGGGTCGGCCTCGGCCCGGCCACCGCCGGACCCGCCGGACCCGCCGGATCCACCGGATCCGTTGCCGCCGCCGCCCCCGCCGCCGCCGCTGAATCCGCCGCCGGAGCGGCTGACCTTGGCTACCTTCGCGGAGGCGTTGCGGAGCGACGGGCCCACGTCGTCGACCTCGACTTCGTAAACGGTGCGCTTCTCGCCTTCCTTGGTCTCGTACGAGCGCTGCCGCAGCCGGCCGGAGACGATGACCCGCATGCCGCGCTGCAGGCTCTCGGCCACGTTCTCGGCCGCCTGGCGCCACACGTTGCAGGTCAGGAAGAGGCTGTCGCCGTCCTTCCACTCCCCGGTGGAGTTGTCACGGAAGCGCGGCGTCGAGGCCACGCGGAAGCGCGCGACCGGTTGCCCGGCCGGCGTGAAACGAAGTTCGGGGTCGTCAACGAGGTTGCCCGCGATCGTGATCTGGGTGTCGCCTGCTGCCATCGGGCTCTCCCGGTCCTAACGTCGTGCTCGTGCGGTGATGGTGGCTGTGCCCCGGTCAGTGGACCTGCGGTCGCACGACCTTGGTGCGGAGCACGGCTTCGTTGAGGTTGAGCTGACGGTCCAGCTCCCGGACCGTGTCGGGCTCGGCGGTCAGGTCGACCACCGCGTAGATCCCCTCGGCCCGCTTGTCGATGTCGTAGGCGAGGCGACGCCTCCCCCAGATGTCCAGCTTCTCCACCCGGCCACCGCCGGAAGGGACGACCTGGAGAAACTGCTCAAGGGACGGCTGTACGGTCCGCTCCTCGAGGGTCGGGTCGAGAATGATCATCATCTCGTAGTTACGCATGCGCGATCCTTGCCTCCTCTGGACTGCGCGGTCACGGTCTCTCCGTGACAGGAGGAGCTGGAGAACGGCGGCTCCGGTGGCCTGCCGTTAATCTCACAGCGCGGTCAGCATACCGTGGGCCACCGACATTCCGGGCCGCAACGCTTCCGCACCAGGTCATAACCGCCGTGACGGCTCATCTCATCCAGCCGCTCGGCCAGGCACTCATGTGGCCGCCACGGCCGGCCGGCTCGTTGGGGACCCGCTGTGATCATGAAGCGGGGGCCCAGAGGTGACTCCGCGGCCCGGGAGGGGAAGAATCGGGATCAGCAGTTGTCCCGGAGCGGGCCCGACAAGATGGAGGTGGCGGACGTGGCAGAGACCAGAACGCCAGGCGCGGAGCGGACCGACGAGCAGTCGCCGCCGGCGCTTGCTCCGCCGCACGGCACCGTCACCATGGCCCTGATGGCGGGCGCCGGTTTGACGCTGGTGCTCGGGCTGCTCTCGTTCGTACTGGGCATGGTGGTCCGTAACGCGTCCTCGGCCCCGGCGGCATTGCACGTGGTGGCCACCGTGGCCGGGGCGGTTTCCCTGGTGCTGGGACTCTTCCTGCAGATGATCTCGGCCACCCGGAACGAGCGCATCATCATCGTCACCGGCATGATCGCCGGCTTCGTCGGCGCCTGCCTCGGCCTGGCCGCGGGCGGCTTCTCCGGCTGAACCGCGGCGCGGCCCGAGTCCGGCGCGCTGACACCACCGGCGGCTAGGCTCGGGCCATGGTGCGTATCGGTGTGCACATCGACCAGGCTGACCCGCTCGCGGAAGCGACCGCGCGCGGAGCGGACGCGGTGCAGTTCTTCCTGGGTGATCCGCAGGGGTGGAAGGGACCGGTCATCCCCGGCGATCCCGCCGAGCTCAAGGCGTCGTTCGCCGCCGCCGGGGTGGACGCCTACATCCACGCGCCCTACGTCGTCAACGTGGCCACCACCAACAACCGCATCCGGATCCCCAGCCGGAAGATCTTGACCCAGCAGCTCGAGGCGGCCGCGTCCATCGGGGCCAAGGGGCTGATCGTGCACGGTGGCCATGTCACCAACGGCGTCGACCCGGCCGAGGGCTACGCCAACTGGCAGAAGGTGATGGAGCGGGTCGAGCGCCCGATCCCGCTCCTGATCGAGAACACCGCGGGCGGGACCAACGCGATGGCGCGGACGCTGGACGCCATCGGCCGCCTGTGGGACGCGGTGACGGCCGGGGTGGCCGATGGCTCGGGTGAGGTGGGGTTCTGCCTGGACACCTGCCACGCCTACTCGGCCGGACTCGACCTGTCCGACGTGGTGGACAAGATCAAGGCCATCACCGGCCGGATTGACCTGGTGCACTGCAACAACTCACGGGACGACTTCGGCTCCAGCCGGGACCGGCACGCCAACCTGACCAGCGGCACCATCGACCCGGAGCAGATCCTCGGCGTGGTGCGGGCGGCCGGCGCCCCGGCCATGCTGGAGACCCCGGACACCGACGGCAGCCTGGCTGCCGACGTGCGCTACCTCAGAGAGCACCTGGCCGCGGGCTGACTTCCGACGCCGCGGCCGGGGCGGTCCGGTGCAGCCGCAACACGAACCGGTCGGGCGCGTCCACCAGCACACCCCCGGCGGGGTCGTCCTCGCCGTCGCGGCGGACCACATCGAACTCGGGCCGCAGGATGTCGTGCACGACGTAGCCGCACAGCAGGGCCACGGTCAAAAAGCGCGCCGCCAGCGTGGCGAAGTACCAGCCGGTGCTGATGCCGTTGTAGCCGGGAATCACCGCGCCGTTGCGGGACACGAAGATGAGGTAGCCCCAGATCCCGAAGAAGTAGCCCACTTCGGCCAGCTGCCACAAGGCGTAGGGCCAGAACCGGGGCCGGGCCAGCACCGCGAACGGCACCAGCCAGATCACGTACTGCGGTGACCACACCTTGTTGGTCATGAGGAACACCGCCAGCACCAGGAAGCACAGCTGGCCCAGCCGGGGACGGCGCGGCGCGGCCAGCGCCAGCACCGCGATGGCCACGCAGCCGATCACCAGGCTGGCCGCCGACAACAGGTTCAGGGTGCCGATCTTGGTGTCGCCGAGGACCGGCACCCCGAAGTGCTCGAACACGTACCAGATCGAGCCCCAGTCGGCCGGGCGGGCCCGGCTGAACTGGTAGAACGTGGCCCAGCCGGACGGCGCCACGATGATGACCGGGACGTTGACGACCAGCCAGGCCGCGGCGGCCGAACTGACCGTGACCCAGAAGTCACGCATCCGCCCGGCCCGCAAGCACAACAGCAGCAACGGTCCGAAGAACACCAGGGGGTAGAACTTGGTCGCGACGGCCAGCCCGGCCAGCACCCCGGCGATCACGGTCCGGCGGCCGGCCCAGGCCGCGACGGCCACGGCGGCCAGGGCCATGGCGATCAGGTCCCAGTTGACGAAGGCCGACAGGACCAGCGCCGGGGCCAGCGCCACCAGCAGCGCGGCCCAGCGGCGACTCGGGCCGGCCGCGTAGGCGGTGGCCACCACCCCGGCCACCGCGCAGATCACCAGCAGAATCACGGTGACGTCAAAGAACTCCCGCCCCCGGGTGTAGGGGTTGGCGATCGGGTGCACCAGCCAGGCCACCGCCTGCATGGCCCCGCCGATCAGCACCGGGTACTCGACGTGATGCCCGGTGTACGGGACCTTGCCCGCGCTGAGCCCCTCGTTGTAGTAGAGGGGATAGATGTCGGTGTAACAGGCGTCCTGGAACTGCTTGGCGTAGCTGTTCCAGGCCCCGGCCCGGCAGGGCACCTTTTCCAGGAACGCGAGCAGCGCCCCGAGCAGCGCCGCTCCGACCAGGACACTCGTGCTCCCGGCGAGCAGGGCCAACGATCGGGTGGAGCGGCCCGTGGCGCCCGCCGAAGCTTCCGGCATGCTCAGCGACGTTTCCGTTTCCGCCGCGACCGTAGCCACCGCAGCGGGCTGGCCGACACCAGCAGGACCGAGCCGCCGAGGGCGGCGCCGTTGGTGCCCGGACCACCGCCCCCGCCGTTGCCGTTGCCGTTGTTGCAGTTCGGGTTGTCGAACGGGTTACAGGTCGGCGCCGTGGTCGGCTGGGTGCTGGGGAAGCCGGCCGACGGCGTCGGGTTCGGCACCACCGGGACCGACGGCGGCGTGAAGTGGTGGTGCTGCGGCTGCGTCTGGGTCGGCGTGGGAGTCGGCGTCGCGGTGGCCGGCACGCCGTCCGCGCCGAACATGTTCCAGGTGTTGCCGGAGAACTCCGGCGTCGGGAACTGCTGGACGGGCAGGGACGCGAACTCATCCTCGGCGAACGTGTGCCAGATCCGGGCCGGCCAGTAGCCACCGAAACCACCGCCGACGTTGCCGCCCAGGTTGTCCAGGGTCTGGCTGGAGGTGTCGCTCTGGCTCTGGGTGAAGATGCCGACGGTCAGCGCGTACTGCGGAATAGCGCCGATGAAGAACGCCGCTTTCGAATTGTCGGTGGTACCGGTCTTGGCGATGATCGGACGGCCGTCGTCCATGGCCGCCGCGGTACCGGTGCCGTTCACGGTGTCGAACGACATCGCGTACTGGACCTGCGAATCCTTGTCCGGCGTCAGTACCTGGTTGGTGCTCACATCGGCCGTCTTGTTGAGACTGGCCGACTTGATCTGCTGGATCAGGTGGGCGGCGTGGTAGGTGCCGTTGTTGTCCAGAGTGGACAGCATGGTGTCCTGCTCGTTGACCGACAGCGCGTCCTGGCCCAGGGCCATACCGACGTGGCCGACGTCGCCCTGCAGGCCGGAACCACCGGATTTGAGAGAGCCCGTGTTGACCCCGAACTTCTGGGCCATGTTGATCACGTTCTGGGTGCCGACCCGGTGAATGAGGTCGGTGAATGCGGTGTTGGACGACTGGGCCTCGGCGTTGGCCACGGTCATCGGCCCGTAGTCGTCGTTGTCGTCGTTTTTCTCTTCGAACCAGTTCGATTCGGCGTCGCTCTGGGACCGGGCCGCAGGTGTCATTTGCTCGCTGTCCGGCGGGATCCACAGCGGGCTGTACCCGTCCAGCTTGGTGGTCTGCACGTTCATGCCCTGGTTGACCGCGGTGGCCAGCACGTAGGGCTTGAATGAGGAACCCACCTGCTCGCGCTGCAGCACGGTGTTGAGCTGGCAGGTGCCGTGGCAGTCCTTGGTGGCCGTGTGTGCGCCGGGGCCGCCGTAGAAGGCCACGATGGCGCCGGTCTGCGGGTTCTGCAACTCGGCCCCGACCATGGCGTAGGACGGCAGCGCGCCACCGTCCGCGGCCATCTGCTCCGCGTTCACTTTCACAGCGTGGTACAGCGTGTCCATCATCGGCTTGCTGAGCGTGGTGACGATCCGCAGGCCATCGTTGTCCCACTGGGCCGAGGTCAGGTGGTAATCGGCGCTCAGCTCGTTCTTGACCGTGTCCAGGATGTACTGGTCGTACGCGGACCCACCGGCCTGCTGGTCCTGCGGCTTGAGGGTGCTGGGGAACTTCAGGCTGGCCGCCTTGGCCGGGCTGATGTCGCCCATGGCGACCATGCCGTTCACCACGTAGTGCCAGCGGTTGACCAGGGCCGCGTGGCCGGCTGAGGTCGGGTAGTAGCTCGGGCTCTGGATGATGGCCGCGATCTCGGCGGCCTGGGCCACGGTGAGCTGGCTGGCCGACACGCCGAAGTAGGTCTTGGCCGCAGCCCCGACCCCGTAGGCCCCGTTGCCGAGGTAGATCGTGTTCAGGTAGTTGGTCAGGATCCAGGCCTTGGACTTCTCCTTGGCCACCTTGAGCGCGACGAAGATCTCCTTGATCTTCCGGGTCGCGGTCTGCTGGGTCCCGATGTTCGCGTAGTAGTTGCGGACGAACTCCTGGGTGATGGTCGAGCCACCCTGCAGCGAGCCCTGGCTGCCGCCGCTGTTGAACACGTCCTCGTAGGCGGCCCGGACAATGCCCTTGGGCGAGACGCCGCCCTCGTTGTAGAAGCTCCGGTCCTCGGCCGCCACCACCGCGTCCCGCATGTAGGGCGAGATCTGGTTGTAGGTCAGCAGCTGGCGGTCGGTCGTACCGAGGGTGCCGGCCACGGTCTTGCCGTCGCTGAAGTAGACGGTGGACTGCTGCTGGGTCGCGGCCTGGGCCGCGTCCGTGGGCACCTCGGTGGTGGCGTAGGCGTAGCTGACCCCGGCCACCACGAGCAGGACGAAACCGCCGAAGCCGGCCGCGGCCACGCCAACGGCCTTCTTCCACGTCCAGTGCCGCCACCAGCTGCCCTTGACCTTGACCCGGCTCGGACCGGTCCCGGGGCCGTTACCACGGCCACCGCCCGGGCCGCCGTTCCCGCCCCGGCCGCCACGCGGGCCGGGACCACCGGGGCCACGCCCGCCCGGACCGCGGCCACCGGGACCGCGGCGGGGCCCGGTCCCGTAGCCGTCGCTGTACTGGTCGGCCGGCCGCGGCTCGAAGTGGGGCCGGGCCGGCCGCTGGCGGTCACCGGCCAGCCGCGCCTGGTTGTCATTGGGGACCAGTCGCGGCCGGGGCCGGTCACTGGCCGTCCGCTGCGACGGATAGCCATCGTCCCGGCGCCGCCGGCCCGCATAGGACCCGGCGTTGGCCTGGGACCCGGGGCCAGGACGCGGTTCAGCGTTCTGGTACCCACGCGACCCGCTGCGGGAGCCCGCGCGTTCCGGCCACCGCTGATCGCGGTCCCAGCCGTCGCCCGGCTGCGACCCGTACGGCCCACTGACGTCTCTGCTGCTCACACATCCTCGCTGTTAGCTGAGCGGAAGCGGCTAGGCAGCACCGCCGAAAACTAAACGGTACCCACGGGAGTCTGCCGCCGCTGGCACGTCCGCCCTATCGCGCCATCGCGATTCCACGTGCCTTCCGGTGCATTTCCTGTGACTTACGGTGTTATCTAATGGGCCTCGCGTTACTCCTGTGACCCGCAAGCGTTGCGGGCGCTGCGGCTCACATTAGCTATTTCCGGGGCCAGGTCCCCGCGTCAGCCAGCTGACGGATTGGTTACGCTCACTGGCCGGTACGGGCGCGACGTCCGCGCCGGACCGGGGGCTCGCCCGTGCCAAGAACGTAGGACGTCGCCAGATGGTTCCAGGCGCAATTTTGGCAGACTTCGACCACATAAACCCGGAATTCGCCGTATTCGGCGGCCATCTCGGCCAGCTCCGGGCCGCGCTTCACCCGGCCCGCGTATTGCCCCAGCTCATCCCCGTACACGTAGGTGACGTGGGTCAGGTTGGCCTTCCGGCAGATGGGGCAGCGGGCCTCGGTCGGCTCGCCGTGAAACTTGGCCGCTCTCATCAGGTACGGATGTGCGTCGCAGACGTCGGCCACCGTGGTGTGGCCGGCGTACACCGACGCGAGTGCGGCCCGGCGGGCCAGCCCGTAATCGACGACGGAACGCCTCGTCCTCATGGCTCCCAGCGTACGTCGGAACCCCCGGTCAAGCCGAGTCCTGATATGCCCCCCTTGCGTGACCCTGGATGCATCTATATCCTTCTGATGTATCGGCTCGATACATCGACGTGAAACATCGGGCTGATACATCGAAACGGCAACACCTGCTAGAGATCATCGTTCAGCATCCGGACGGCAGCGGGGGCTCGCCGACAGGCCGGGGGTGGCAATGTGACAGGTAAGCGATCCGGCGTACTGGAGCTGGCGCTGCTCGGGATCCTGGATGGATCGCCCATGCACGGCTATGAGCTGCGCAAACGGCTCAGCTCGGTACTGGGAGCGTTTCATGCGTTCTCGTACGGATCGCTGTATCCGTGCCTGAAAGATCTACTGGTCCGGGGCCTCATCGCCGAGGAAGACCCCGACCCCGGGGCCCGGGCCAGCCGCCGGTCCCGCATCGTCTACCGGCTCACCGCAGAAGGCAAGGACCGGCTGCACGAGCTGCTGAGCGAAGCGGGCCCGAACTCGTGGGACGACGACGGCTTCGGAGTGCACTTCGCCTTCTTCGGGCAGACCCGGGCGGACGTCCGGCTGCGCATCCTGGAGGGCCGCCGCAGCCGGCTGGAGGAGCGGATGGAAAGCGTCCGGGCGGCGTTCGCCCGGACCCGGGAACGGGTGGACAGCTACACCCTCGAGCTCCAGCGCCACGGGCTGGAATCGGTCGAGCGGGAAGTCCGCTGGCTGAATGAGCTGATCGCCACGGAACGGCAGCAGGAACAACTACAACGCATGAGCAAGGACAAAAAGGAGTCTTCCTGATGGGTTCGGTACGTGTGGCCATCGTGGGCGTGGGCAACTGCGCTAGTTCCCTCGTCCAGGGCCTGGAGTACTACAAGGACGCGGACGACAGCAGCCGGGTGCCCGGGCTCATGCACGTCAGGTTCGGCCCGTACCACGTGCGGGACGTGGAAGTGGTCGCCGCGTTCGATGTGGACGCCAAGAAGGTCGGCGTTGACGTGGCCGACGCGATCAACGCCAGTGAGAACAACACCATCAAGATCGCGGACGTGCCGCCCACCGGCGTGACCGTCCAGCGCGGCCCGACGTTCGACGGCCTGGGCGAGTACTACCGCGACATCATCACCGAGTCCGACCAGCCCGCCGTGGACGTGGTGGCCGCGCTGCGCGAGGCCCGTGCCGACGTGATGGTCAGCTATCTGCCGGTCGGCTCGGAGGAGGCGGACCGCTTCTACGCCCAGTGCGCGATCGACGCTGGTGTCGGGTTCGTCAATGCGCTGCCGGTGTTCATCGCCTCGAACCCGGAGTGGGCGGCCAAGTTCACCGCGGCCGGCGTGCCGATCGTCGGCGACGACATCAAGTCGCAGGTCGGCGCCACCATCACGCACCGGGTGCTGGCCAAGCTGTTCGAGGACCGCGGGGTCGAGCTGCTGCGCACCTACCAGCTCAACGTCGGCGGCAACATGGACTTCAAGAACATGCTCGAGCGGACCCGGCTCAAGTCCAAGAAGATCTCGAAGACCCAGTCCGTCACCTCCCAGATCCCGCACGAGATGGCCGGCGCGGACGTGCACATCGGGCCGTCCGACCACGTGCCCTGGCTGGATGACCGCAAGCTGGCCTTCGTCCGGCTCGAGGGCCGGGCCTTCGGCGACGTGCCGCTCAGCCTGGAGTACAAGCTGGAGGTCTGGGACTCGCCCAACTCGGCCGGCGTGATCATCGACGCCCTCCGCGCCGCCAAGATCGCCAAGGACCGCGGCATCGGCGGCCCGATCACCTCGGCGTCCTCGTACTTCATGAAGTCGCCGCCGGAGCAGTTCGGTGACGACGTCTGCCGCGACCTGGTGGAGAAGTTCATCCAGGGTGAAGTCGAGCGCTAAGTCGCTCAGCTCCATCGCTTACCTGGCGCCGGGCCGGGGCACCGTAGGCTGAACAAGTGCCCCGGCCCGGCGTTTCGCGTACCCGCCGGTCCTCCGCGTTCGCGGTGGATCTGCGGTCGGTGCTCAGCGAACGAGGCTTCCGCCGGCTGTTCACGACCCGGCTGATCTCCCAGGCGGGCGACGGCATCTACACGTCCGGGTTCGGCGCCTACGTGTTCTTCTCGGCGACCACGTACCCCAATCCCGCCGCCGCGGCCGAGGCGTTCGCCGTGCTGTACCTGCCCTACTCCTTCATCGGGCCGTTCGCCGGCGTTTTCATCGACCGCTGGTCCCGGCGGCAGATCCTGCTGGTCTCGGCGCTCGTCCGGGCGGTTCTGGTCGCCATCACCGCGCTGCTGATCGGTGCGGGCGAACTGGGTGTCCCGCTGTACGTGAGCGCGCTGGCCGCGCTCGGCGTAAACCGGTTCTTCCTGGCCTCATTGTCGGCCGCCCTGCCCCACGTGGTGCCGGGCGACAAGCTGGTCATGGCCAATTCGGTGGCGCCGACCATCGGCGGGATCGTGACCACGGTGGCCGGCGTGGTGGGGGTGGGCATCCGGCTGCTGCTGGGTGGTGGCCACGGCAGCGCGGCCGTGATCGTGCTGGTCGCCGCGGTCTGCTACCTGCTGGCCGGCCTGGCCGCCACGGCCATGTCCCGTGACCTGCTCGGCCCGGTACACGAGCCGGGCCACGAGCCGGGCGCGCTCGGGCAGGAACTGCGCGACGTACTGCGCGGCCTGTCCGCGGGCGTGCGGTACCTGTCCCGGCGGCCGGGACCGGCCGGGGCCCTGGGCGCCGTCGGCGGCTACCGGGTGCTGTTCGGGATCGTGTTCCTGATGTCGATCCTGCTGTACCGGAACTACTTCTACCCCGGCGGCAACGGGAACGCCGCCCTCAGCCACTTCACCCTGGTGGTGGTGGTGACCGCGGTGGGCTACGGCCTGGCCGCGGTCATCTCACCCTGGATCACCCGCCGGCTGGCCAAGCACACCTGGATCACCATCCTGCTGGCCGCGTCCGGCTTGGTGATGGCGGTGGGGGCCACCTTCCGCCAGCTGCCGTTCCTGCTGATCGGGTTCGTGCTCGGGCTCACCGGGCAGGGCATCGCGATCTCGGCCACCACGATCGTCCAGGAGCAGACCAGCGACACCTACCGGGGCCGGGCCTTCGCCCTGTACGACATGATGTTCAACGGCATCTTCGTGGCCGGGGCCGTGATCGGGGCGCTGATCATCCCGGTCGACGGCAAGTCCTATCCGCTGATCGCGGTGACCGCGGCCGGATATCTGCTCGCCGCCCTGGCCTACGGCCGGTACGGCACGGACCGGTCGCCTCAGGAGCCGGATCCACCGGGCCCGTCTTCTCCGGCCTCGGGCGGCACGGACAGTCCCTCGGCCTCGGCCCAGCGCAGCAGCTCCTGAGTGGCCCGCTCCGGGCCGATCAGGCCCTGGTCGATCCGGAGCTCGAGCAGGAAGTTGTAGGCCTTCCCGACCAGCGGGCCGCCGGGGATGCCGAGGATCCGCATGATGTCGTTGCCGTTGAGCTCGGGCCGGAGCCGGGCCAGCTCCTCCTCCTCGGACAGCCTTGTGATCCGCTCTTCCAGGTCGTCGTAGGCCCGGGCCAGCCGGTCGGCCTTGGCCCGATTCCTGGTGGTGCAGTCCGCCCTGGTCAGCGCGTTCAGCCGGGTCAGCAGCGGGCCCGCGTCACGGACATAGCGGCGGACCGCCGAGTCGGTCCACTCGGCGTCGCCGTACCCGTGGAACCGCAGGTGCAGCTTGACCAGCTCCGACACCTCGGCCACCACGTCCTTGGGAAACCGGAGGGCGGTCAGCCGCTTCCTGGCCATCTTGGCCCCGACCACCTCGTGGTGGTGGAAGGCGACCCGGCCGTCGGGCAGCTTGGACCGCGTCTTCGGCTTGCCGATGTCGTGCAGCAGGGCAGCCAGCCGCAGCACCAGGTCACCGTTCAGCCCGTACCGGTCTTCCAGCCCGATGGCCTGCCGCAGCACGGTGAGCGAATGCTGGTAGACGTCCTTGTGCCGGAAGTGCTCGTCGGCCTCGAGCCGCAGTTGCGGCACCTCGGGCAGGATCTGGCCGGCCACCCCGGTCTGCACCAGCAGGTCGATGCCCCGGGCCGGGTCGGGGGTCAGCATCAGCTTGGTCAGCTCGTCGGTGATCCGCTCGATGGACACGTCTTCCAGCAGCTGCCCGGCGTGCCGTCCCATGGCCTCCCGCACGTCATCGGCCACCGTGAAGCCCAGCTTGGCGGCGAACCGGGCCGCGCGCAGGATGCGCAGCGCGTCGTCGGAGAACGATTCGTCCGGCGATCCGGGCGTCCGCAGCACCTTTTCTTTCAGTGCGGCCAGGCCGCCGAACGGGTCGACGAGCTCAAAATCGGGCAGCCGGGCGGCCATCGCGTTCACGGTGAAGTCCCGCCGCCGCAGATCCCCCTCGAGCGAGGTGCCGTAGTGCACCGTCGGCTTGCGCGATCGGGGCACGTACTCCTCGCTGCGGTAGGTGGTCACTTCCAGGATGGTGTCGTTCTTCCGCAGGCCTACGGTGCCGAAGTCAATACCCACGGTCCACACCGAGTCCGCCCACTGGTCCACGATCCGCAGGATCTCGGCGGGGGCAGCGTTGGTGGTCAGGTCGAAGTCACCTGGATCGCGGCCGAGGAACACGTCCCGCACCGGGCCGCCGACCAGGGCGAGCTCGTAGCCGTGCTTGGCGAACCGGCGCCCGAGTTCGCCGGCGACCGGCGACACCTGTTGCAGCCGGAGCAGGGCCGCAGCGGATCGGCGCTGGTCGTCGTTCAGCGGGTTCACGGGGCTCACCAGAGGCGGGGAAGTGGAATTCGGCACGGCCATCGAGGGTATTGACGGGACGGGGGTCAGGAAAAGCGAGGATACCTGGCTGGTGGCAGCGGCCGCTGGCGGGGCAACCGGGAAAAGAGGAAGCAACCGACGTGCAGCAATCGCCTGGGGGAAGCGTGGGATCGTCTCGCACTGCGCCCCCTTTCAGGAAACGGCAATAACATTTCTGGCGTGCCCTGTCAGCATGCCGCGCCGGGAGCCCCCGCCCGGGCGACGGTCACCCTCGCCCTCGTCGCCGCTCTGATCGCGGCGGCCAGCGCCTGCATGCTGGCGTCGATCCCGGCCGCACGGGCCGCAGAAGGCGTGGCGGCGTCGTCCCGGTCGCCCGCGTCGGTGGTCATCAATTCGGTCAGCCCGCAGGTGGCGCGCCCGGGCAGCACGGTGACCGTATCCGGCACCGTGACCAACACCTCACACTCCGCGCTGTCCGACGTCTCGGTGGTGCTCCGGTCGTCCGCGTCCTCGCTGGCCAACCGGTCCGACCTGGCTTCTTACGCCCAGGGCAGGCTGGACGCCGACACCGTGGTCGGCGAGCCGGCCACGGTCACCGCCAGCCTGGCCCCGGGAGGCACCGCCGCGTGGAAGCTGTCGCTGTCGGTGAGCGCGATCGGCATCAGCCAATTCGGTGTGTATCCGCTGGCGGTGCAGGCCGACGACGGGGCGGGCGCCGAGATCGGCGTCGAGCACACTTTTCTGCCGTACTGGCCGGGCACGCAGGCGGCTGGTGTGACCCACCCGTTGCGGGTCGCCTGGGTCTGGCCGCTGATCAGCCCGCCCCAGCAGGGCGTCTGCACGGCGCTGACCAGCAACAGCCTCGCCACCAGCGTCGCCTCCGGCGGCCGTCTGAGCACCCTGCTCAGCACGGGGTCGGCCGACCCGAAGGCCGACCTGACCTGGGCGGTGGATCCCGGACTGCTGGCCAGCGTCTCCACCATGACCCGTGGCTACCGGGTGGGAGCCAGCACCGACTGTTCCGGCGGCCAACAGCAGCACGCCAGCACGGCCGCGGCCCAGTGGCTGTCCGGGGTGCGGGCCACCGCCACGAGCCAGCAGCTGTTCACCACCCCCTACGACGACGTCGACGTGGCCGCCCTGACCCACCAGGGCCTCGACAACGACCTGCGCAGCGCCTACAGCCTGGGGCGGTCGACCGCTGGTTCCCTGCTGGGCCAGTCCGGCAACGCGGGGGCGATCGCCTGGCCCGCCGACGGGCTGGCCGACTCGAGCGTGCTGGGCAACCTCGCGGTCAACGGGATCAGCACCGTGATCCTGGCCAGCAGCGAGATGCCGTCGGCCGGCTCTTCGCTCAACCCGGACGACGCGGTGACCAGCACGCCCACGCCGACCGGCACCACGATGAAGGTGCTGCTGGCCGACTCCACCCTCACCAGCGTGCTCGGCTCGGCCACGTCGGCTCCGGGCAGCACCTTCGCGGTCAGCCAGCGCTTCCTGGCCGAGACCGCACTGATCGAGGCCGAGGACCCGGGGGTCGCGCGGTCGGTGGTGGTCGCGCCGCCGAGCGAATGGGACCCGTCGTCTGGCCTGGCCAGCGACCTGCTCAGCGAGACGACCAGCACACCGTGGCTGTCCCCGGACTCGCTGTCCGCGCTGGCCGAATCGGCCGGGAGCGGCAGCCAGGCGTCCCGGCAAGTGCCGGACAACCAGATCAGCGGCAATGAGCTGACCGGCGGCTACCTCAAGCAGGCCGGGCGGCTCGACCGGGCCGTACGGTCGCTCAAGAGCATCCTGGCTCAGCCCAAGCAGCAGTACCTCAACCAGCTGAGCACCGGCGTGGCCGCGACCGAGTCGTCCGCCTGGCGGGGCCACGGAGCCGCCAGCGCCGACGGCGTGGCCATGCTGCAACGGGTGTCGGGCTACCTGTCCGGCGTCGGCCACCAGGTGCAGATCATCAACTCCGGCCGGATCACGCTGGTCGGGTCGTCCGGCTCGCTCCCGCTGTCCATCTACAACGGGCTCCCGGAGGCCATCCGGGTCCGGCTGCAGGCTTCCGAGCCGCCCAACAGCCGGCTGAAGGTCACCGGATACACCCCCAAGGGCCTGATCACGGTGGGTGCCGGGCAGACCGAGACGGTCAAGGTGGCGGTCAAGTCCAGCGCGGTGGGTAACACCACCATGTACCTCCAGTTGTTCGGGCAGAACGGGCGTCCGCTGCCCGGTGGCCCGGTGGCCCTCAGCGTGCAGTCCTCGCAGTTCGGGACCACGCTGCTGGTCATCATCTTTGCCGCACTGGGCATTCTGGTGCTCACCGCGATCGCGCGGGCGATCCGGCGCGGGCTGCGGGACCCCCCGCCGGACCCACCGTCCGGGCCGCCGCCCGGCACACCGGACGACTCACCCCGAAACGCTTCCAGCGAGGCTGCGGAAGGCAGCGACGAGGCAAAACGATCACCTGCGATGCCCTCCGGGGCCGATGGAGCCGCTACCGTCGGAGGAGACAACGACGGCACCGAGACCCGCTACCCACCGGAGGCCCCGGATGATTACGCCCGACCACGAGACTGGGCCAGGTACACCTGACCGCAGGCTCCACGCTGGCGCGGGCACCAGCCGGCGTTTCCGCAGGGCGGGTGAGACATGAGTACCCGCTATCCCGGCGACGACCCGGGCCGCACCTACCAGTATCCGCCGCGCGGTGGCGACCGCGGCGAGCAAGACCAGACCGAGCAGTGGGAGGACGAGGACCAGCCCCCGCCCGGGGAACGGCAGCCCGCCTTCTATCCGGCCGAGCCACCCGAACGTCAGCCAGCGTTCTACCCAGCGGAACCGGACGAGCCGCAGCCGGCCTTCTACCCGGCCGATCCGGATGAGCCGCAGCCCCGGTTCCGGCCCGCCGATCCGGATGAGCCCCAGCCGCGGTTCCGGCCGGCCGAACCAGGCCGGGACGATTACGGCCGCCACGCCGCTCATGAGCGATCCGGCTACGACCAGGACCGCCGCGACGAACCACCGGCCCGGCGCGACGAACCACCCCGCCGGCCCGCCGAGAGCTACCGCAGCCCGACAACCTGGAGCGGGCCCACCGCTCCTCCGGCGGCCCCACCTGGGCGCGAAGCGGGCGGCTGGTACCAGGAGCCGGAAGACCCCTCGCCCGGCCGGCGAGCCCCGGAGCCGGGAGACCGGCGAGCCGCGCCTCCGCCGGACCGCGCCAGCACCGAGCCGGCTGACCAGGGCGAACGAGCCTGGTGGGACGACGCGTTCCGGCCCGCCAGCAGCCGGGCCCCGGCCGGTCCGCGTGGACCGGTTGAGCAGCCGCGAGCGCCCGGCCGCCCCGGCCCGGCCCCGCGACGGCCCGAGCGCCCCCGCCCGCCCTCGGCCCAGGGGTACGGTGTCCCGCCGGGTGAGCTGACCCAGCCGATCCAGATCTTCCAGCCGCAGCCGCGGTTCATCGCCAATCCCTACACGGCCCAGGACGACTACCTGGACGTGGTGGCCGAGGAGACCTCCCTCGACCTGCTGCGCGAGCGGCCACCCGAGACCGGGACCAGCCTGGGCCGGTCCACCCGGTCGATGGCCATCGGCACCCTGCTGTCCCGGGTCACCGGGTTCCTGCGCACGTTCGTGTTCTTGTTCGCGCTCGGCACCCACACCCTGGGCAACGCCTACAACAACGCCAACACCATCCCCAACGCGGTCTACGACGTCATGATCGGCGGCGTACTGACCAGCGTGGTGGTGCCGCTGCTGATCAAGGCGGCCAAGGAGCACCGGGACGGCGGCGAGGCCTACAACCAGCGGATGTTCACGCTGACCGTGCTGGCCCTGGGCGCGGTGACGATCGTGGCCACGGCCGCGGGCGGCCTGCTGGTCGAGCTGTACGCCTCGCAGGTGAAGGGCAGCGAACACGACCTGATGGTGGTGTTCGCCTACTTCTTCATCCCGCAGATCTTCTTCTACGGGCTGAGCTCGCTGATCGGGGCGATCCTCAACACCAGGAACAGCTTTGCCGCGCCGATGTGGACCCCGATCATCAACAACGTCGTGGTGATCGTGGTCGGCCTGCTGTTCGTGGTCACGGCCGGGCTGAACCGGACCTCGGGCGACGTGTCCTCCAGCAGCGTCGTCCTGCTCGGCGTGGGGACCACGCTGGGCATCATCATCCAGACGGTGGCCCTGGTTCCGGCGCTGCGCCGGGTCGGCTTCCGGTGGCGGCCCCGGTTCGACTTCCGCCGGGCCGAGCTGGGCGAGATCGGCCGGATGGCCATCTGGATGTTCGGCTACGTGGTCTCCACCCAGATCGGGTTCATCGTCACCACCAACGTGGCCAACACCGCCAGCCAGCACGTGGCCGGCGCCGGCGTAACGGCCTACAACTCTTCCTACGCGCTGTTCCTGCTGCCCTACGCCATCATCGGCGTCTCGGTGACCACCGCGCTGCTGCCCCGCATGAGCAAGAACGCCGCCGAAGGGCGGCTGCAGCAGGTCAGCGACGACTTCTCCTACAGCATCCGGCTGTCCTCGGTGATCCTGGTCCCGGCCGCGCTGCTGCTGGCGGTGCTGGGGGCACCGCTGTGCGAGTTCCTGTTCGCGCACGGCAGCACGTCCATCCCGGACGCGCGCTACATCGGCGAGGCGTTCGGCGCCTTCTCGGTCGGCCTGGTGCCGTTCGTCATCTTCCAGTTGCTGCTGCGCGTGTTCTACGCCATGCACGACAGCCGGACCCCGGCCATCATCGGCTTCCTGACCATGATCGCCACGGTGATCGGTAACTTCGTGGTGCTGGCCATCCTGCCCGCTGGCCAGGTGGTGATCGGCATGGCCTTCGTCTACGGCCTGACCAGCGTGTTCAGCGCGGCAATCGCCTGGCGGCTGCTGAACCGCCAGATCGGCAGCCTGGATGGGCGGGTCGTAACCCGCAGCCTGATCCGGATGCACGTGGCCACGATCCCAGCCCTGATCTTCGCCTTGGTGACCACGGTCACCGTCGGGGTGATCCTGCACCCCGGCCCGGTGTACGGGTTCATCGTCACGCTGGTCGGCGGCGGCGGGGCCCTGCTGCTCTACGTCATCGTGGCCAAGGCGCTGCGCCTGGATGAGCTCAGCCAGCTGATGCGTATGGCCGGCGGCCGGTTCGGACGCCGATCGCAGCCCAGCCCGGGCCGATGAGGGCGTATGCCAGGTGTCCAGGACATGTCAAGCCCATGACCGGCCTGGGATGTGAGACGGGGACGTGGGATCATAGATATGAGACATTGACGCCAATCGCGTATAACGGTTTACACGGGGCCGTTCGCTCGTAGCCCCGCTGGGAGGGCAAAGCGTCTTACCATTGGGGATACCGACCGCGCCGCGTAGATGACTCCGCCGATCCGATGGGGACCTGGAAGGAGGGTCGAGAGCCAGCCCCGCTCTTGACGGGTGATGCATGAGCACGTATACCTCTGAACCGGGTACCAGGCTGGCTGGCCGCTACCGCCTCGAGGATCAAGTCGACGCGGGCGGCGGCTGGGCGCTGTGGAAAGCGATAGACGAGATACTGGCGCGCGCCGTCACCGTCCTGATGTTCGCGGAGAACTTCCCGCGTGTCCGGGAGGCGGTCACCGCGGCCCGAGCGGCTAGCCGGCTGAACGACTCACGCCTGTCCCAGGTGTTCGACGTCGATGATTCAGGCGAGCGGGCCTACATCGTCATGGAGTGGGTGGCCGGCGAATCCCTGGCCGACATGCTCAGTGACGGACCGCTGGACCCGGCCTGGGCGGCCGCGCTGGTGGCCGAGGCGGCTCAGGCCATCTCGGTCGCGCACGCGGCCGGACTGGCCCATTTGAAGCTCGTCCCCGGCTCGCTGCGCTGGACGTCCGGTGGCGGGGCCAAGATCACCGGTCTCGGTATGGACGCGGCCATCGCCGGGGCCGGAACCGCCGAGGATGGCGCCGAAGATCCCGCGATCGTCGACACCCGGCAGCTGGCCTGGCTCATGTACGCCGCGGTGACCGGCTACTGGCCGGGCCCGCAGGACACCGGCCTGCCGCCCGCCCCCGTCATCGATGGGTCGTTCTGCACCCCCCGGCAGGTGTCGGCGGGCATGCCCGCGAGCATCGACTCGATCATCAGCCAGGCCATGTTCCAGCGGCCCGGCCGTGACGGCCAGACGATCAGCACCCCGCTGGAGTTCGCCGACGCGCTGGCCGTGGTGGCCGCACCCGCGGTGCCGACCCCGGTGCCGTACGAGCAGCTCGAGCAGAACAACCGCGCGTCCGAGTCCGGGCAGACGGCGCAGTACGGCACGGCGGGTGCGACCGACGCCTCGCCCTGGAACACGGCCGCCCCGTCCACCCAGCGCGGCGGCCCCGCCGTCCGCGGTGGACACGGGGGACGCGGCGGACGCGGTGGGCGGCCCCGGACCAGCGGCGCGGCCAAGGCCCTGATCAGCGCGGTGGTGGTGGTCATCCTGGTGGCCGTGGCCGCCGTGGCCTGGTCGTTCAGCCATTCCTCGGCCCCGGGCGGCAACGCCAAGGCGGGCGGCAACGGCAGCGGGCACAGCAAGTCAGCCAGTCCGTCCACCGCCTCCAGCGTGGTGCTGAAGCCGGTGGGGGCCACCGCCGCCGACAACCCCGGCGAGGCGGCGGCCGCAATCGACGGCAGCACCAGCACCGACTGGCATTCGCAGTTCTACATCGGCAACCCGGTCTTCGGCGGGCTCAAGAAGGGCTCCGGCCTGATCATCGACATGGGCACGAAGGTCAAGCTCAGTCAGGTGCAGGTGCTGTTCGGCACCACCGGCCCCTCGTCGGTGAATATCGGGATCGGAAACTCCGACGACCCGGCCTCCGACAGCGGGTTCACCACGGTGGCCAACTCGAGTGCTGCCCAGGGGAACACCAAGTTCAGCGTCAGCAAGTCGGCCGAGGGCCGCTATGTGATGATCTGGTTCACCAAGCTGCCTCCCGAGCAGGGGAACACGGGCAATTTCGAGGCTCAGGTTTACAACGTGGTCGTGCGCGGATCCAGCTGAGGCGCACTGGCACATCGTGACCGATCACAGCCTCTCGGGCCTTTCTGACGCTCAACTGCTGGAGCGTCACGTCGAGGGCGATCCCGAAGCCTTCGGCCTGCTGTTCCTGAGGCACCGCGACCGGCTGTGGGCGGTGGCGCTGCGGACGCTGTGCGACCCCGAGGAGGCGGCAGACGCGCTGCAGGAGGCGATGATCTCCGCGTTCCGCCGGGCCGGCGACTTCCGCGGCGATTCCGCCGTCACCACCTGGCTGCACCGGATCGTGGTCAACGCCTCTCTGGACCGGCTACGGCGCAAGGCGGCCCACGCGGCCAGTTCGGTCGGGGACGAGGGCACGCTCGATCTGCTGGCCACCCAGGGCCGGGTGCCCGCCACCACCGACCCGGCCAGCCACCGGGACACCACCTTGGACGTCGAGGCCGCGCTGCGGCTCATCCCGCCTGAGCAGCGGGCCGCGCTGGTCCTGGTCGACATGCTGGGCTACCCGGTGGCCGACGCCGCGGCCGTGCTGGACATTTCGGTCGGGACCGTCAAGAGCCGTTGCGCCCGAGGCCGGGCCCGGTTGCTGCCCCACCTCGAGCACCTTCGCGGCGGCCCAACCGCGGATCCCGCGGCAGAAGACGGGATTTCACGGAACCGTACCGCCACCGGCAGCGTCTCACCTGGGCAGGGAGGAGATGGATGAGGCGGCAATCAGCGCACGTCGACGCTGAGGTCCTGGCTGAGCTCAGCGCGGGACTGATCGACGGCAAGCGCGCCACCCGGATACACGCGCACCTGGCGGGCTGCCAGCGCTGCGCTCAGCACAGCGCGTCCCTGACCGAGATCAGCACGCTGCTGGCCTCGGTGCCGTCGCCGCGCATGCCGGATGACGTGGTCACGCGGCTGAACGCGACGCTGGCCCAGGAGTCGGCGCACCGATCCACCCCTGCGGCAGCTCCGGCCCAGTCCAGCGACCAGGAGACGGCGAATACGGTGGTCGGGTTCTCCCGTGCCGCCAAGGGCCGGCGACGGGGCCTGACCAGCCCGGTGGCCGCCCGGGCGTTCGCCGCCGCCGCGGCCGCCTGTGTGGTGGCCGCGGGCGGGTACACCGCGGTCCAGCTGACCACCGGCGGATCATCCACCCCGAACGGCCCGGCGGCCGCTAACGGCCCGGCCACGACCAAGCACGTGGCCACCCGGAGCGGCGCCGCGCGCGGACCGTCGATCGGCGCGCAGCCCTTCATCCCGCACACCGGAGACGGGATAGGCAACGGCCCGAACCGGCAGCTGGCGTTCAAGGTCGTGGACAGCGGCATCGACTACCGGACCACGAGCCTGGGCACGCAGATCAAGACCGAGCTGAACAAGGTCGGGGCGCTCAGGGTCCGGGCCCTGCACACGCCCAGCACCCAGCAGTACGCCTGCGTCAGCGACGTCACCGGGGGCACCGTCCCCGCACTGGTGGACAAGGCGCGCTTCCAGGGCCGCCCGGCCACGATCATCGCGCTGTCGCACGTGGGGAACCAGGTCAGCCAGGCCTGGGTGGTGGGACCGTCCTGTTCGGCCAGTGACACCGACATTCTCGAGCACGTGAACCTGCCCACATCGGGCGGCTGACCAGCCTGGCTGTCCGGGCTGCCTGCGGGAATCAAAGCACCCTAGGATCGGTTGAATCCCGTGCCAGTCAAGGAAGGGCAGCGAGAATGACCGCCGTGCGCAATGTCATCATCATCGGATCCGGCCCGGCCGGATACACCGCCGCGGTCTACGCGGCGCGCGCGCGGCTTGAGCCGCTTCTGTTCGAGGGCTCAGTGACCGCGGGCGGCGCGCTGATGCAGACCACGGACGTGGAGAACTTCCCTGGCTTCCCCGACGGCGTGCTGGGTCCTGAGCTGATGGAATCGCTGCGGAAGCAGGCGGAGCGGTTCGGTGCCGAACTCGTCACCGACGACGTGGTGTCCGTCGACCTGGCCGCCAATCCCAAGGTCGTCCGCACCACCGATGAGACCTACCTGGCCAAGGCGGTCATCGTGGCCACTGGCTCCCGCTACCGCGAGCTGACCATTCCGGGGGAGAAGGAACTGTCCGGCCACGGAGTGTCCTGGTGTGCCACCTGTGACGGGTTCTTCTTCCGCGAGCAGGACATCGCGGTCGTCGGCGGCGGCGACTCGGCCATGGAGGAAGCCACCTTCCTCACCCGGTTCGCCAAGTCGGTCACGGTGGTCCACCGCCGGGACACGCTCCGCGCGTCCAGGATCATGCAGGACCGGGCCTTCGACAACCCGAAGATCAAGTTCCAGTGGGACAGCGAGCCGGTTGAGGCGCTGGGTGACACCAAGCTCACCGGCCTCAAGGTCCGCAACGTGAAGACCGGTGAGGAGAGCGTGCTGCCGGTCGGCGGCCTGTTCATCGCCATCGGCCACGACCCGCGCAGCGAGCTGTTCACCGGCCAGCTGGACATCGACGTCGAAGGTTACCTGCAGGTCCAGAGCCCGACCACCCGGACCAAAATCGATGGTGTGTTCGCCTGTGGTGACGTGGTCGACCACATCTACCGGCAGGCGGTCACGGCCGCCGGGTCCGGATGCTCCGCCGCCATCGACGCCGAGCGGTGGCTGGCCAGCCAGGAAGACTAATTTCGAAAAAATCGAACAACGAGGGATGTGAACGTCAGTGGGCGCGACCAAGGTTGTCACCGACGCGACTTTCGACCAGGAGGTACTCAAGAGCGACAAGCCAGTGGTCGTGGACTACTGGGCTGAGTGGTGCGGCCCCTGCCGCATGGTCGCTCCGGTCCTGGAGGAGATCGCCACCGAGAACGCCGAGAAGATCCAGGTCGTCAAGCTCAACATTGACGAGAACCCGACCGTGGCTCAGAAGTACGGCATCATGGCCATCCCGACCATGAACGTCTTCTCCGGCGGTCAGGTCGTCAAGCAGATCGTCGGGGCCAAGCCCAAGTCGGCCATGCTCAAGGAGCTGGCTGAGTTCCTCTGAGCCCCCGAGCCAGACGACAGCCAAGAGCCGGGGTCCGTATCACGGGCCCCGGCTTTTCTTCTGTCCAGAGTTGTGGCTGAGCCCCGCTAAGCGGGGTGCAGCATGCCCTCGGTGGCTCTGGCCGGGGTCATGGAGCCCAGGAGACGTTCCAGGGCCACCTCGACGTCCTCCCGCCAGGACATGGCGGTCTTGAGCTCAAGCCGCAGCCGCGGGTACCGGTGGTGCGGCCGCACGGTCTTGAACCCCACCGCGAGCAGATAATCAACCGGCAGCACGCACGCATTGGGCTCCCAATTGTGGACGCCAAATGCCTCAATGGCTTTCACACCGCGCCGGGTCAGGTCTTTCGCCATATTCTGCACAAGCATGCGGCCCAGGCCGCCACCGGCGAATTCGGTGAGCACGTGCGCCGTCATCAGCAGAACCGCGTCGCCACTGACCGGGCTGGTGGGAAAGGCCACCGACCGGGGTACGTAAGGCGGCGGCGCGTACAGGGCGAAGCCGGCCGGGGCACCGTCGACATAGGCGATCTTCCCGCAGCTACCCCACTCGAGCAGCACGGATGAAACCCAGGATTCCTTTTCCAGGCCCGGCTCCCCGGCCTCAGCGGCGCGGGCACCACCAATCGGATCCAGCTCCCAGAACACGCAGGCCCGGCATCTGGGCGGCAGATCATCGAGGTTATCGAGCGTGATATTCACGAGTCGGCGCGACACGTGGCCCCCAGAGTCTCGCATGCCCGAAATGGCATGTGCGCGTATCTACG
Source organism: Streptosporangiaceae bacterium (assembly GCA_036521155.1). Lineage (GTDB taxonomy): Bacteria > Actinomycetota > Actinomycetes > Streptosporangiales > Streptosporangiaceae > Bog-532. Next base: position 14,175 of record DATDIH010000068.1, on the reverse strand, counting down.
CGAGCTTCACACAACGGCACTGTGCTCCCGGCCCTATGCTGGCATGATACCGATCGTTGGGAGACGAGGCCATGAGCGACGGCGCACGGCAGGCGAATTCCCGGGTGCAGGGATCCCGGATTGATCCGTACTTCGACCAGTATGCCGAGCGAGCTCGCGGCATGGTCGCCTCGGAGATTCGCGCCCTGTTCGCCGTAACCGCCCGGCCGGAGATCGTCTCCCTGGCCGGCGGATCGCCGTACGTCTCGGCTCTGCCGCTCGAAGCCGTCGGCGAGATGGTGGGCCGGCTGGTCGCCGAGCAGGGTGCCACCGCGCTGCAGTACTGCACCGCGCAAGGTGACGTGGGCCTGCGCGAGCGGATCTGCGAGGTCATGTCGCTGGAGGGCATCCGGGCTCACCCGGACGACGTCGTGGTCACGGTGGGCTCTCAGCAAGCGCTGGACCTGATCACCCGGATCTTCATCGATCCCGGCGACGTGATCCTGGCCGAGGCACCTTCCTACGTGGGCGCCCTGGGCTCGTTCGCCGCCTACCAGGCCGACGTGGTGCACGTGGCCATGGACGAGCACGGGCTCATCCCCGAAGCCCTGGAGCAGGCCATCGAGCGGCTGTCCGCGGCGGGCCGCCGGATCAAGTTCCTCTATACCGTGCCCAATCACCACAACCCGGCCGGGGTCACGCTGTCGGCCGAGCGGCGGCCGCGGATCCTGCAGATCTGCCAGGCGGCTGGGGTGCTGATCCTGGAGGACAACCCCTACGGGCTGCTCGGCTTCGACGACGAGCCGCTGCGCGCGCTGCGGGCGGAGGACGCCGAAGGGGTCGTCTACCTGGGCTCCTTCTCCAAGACGTTCGCGTCCGGGGTCCGGGTCGGCTGGGCCGTGGCCCCGCCCGCCATCCGGGACAAGCTCATCTTGGCCGCGGAGTCGGCCGTGCTCTGCCACCCCATGCTGTCGCAGCTGGCCGTGCGCGAGTACTTCAACACCCAGCCCTGGCGAGAGCAGATCAAGGACTTCCGGGAGCTGTACCGGCAGCGCCGGGACGCCATGCTGGAGTCACTCAACGCCCAGCTGTCCGGCAGCTGCTACTGGACCGTCCCGGACGGCGGCTTCTACGTCTGGCTGAAGCTGCCGGAGGGCGTCCACTCCAAGGCGATGCTGCCCCGGGCGGTCTCCTCACGGGTGGCCTACGTGCCCGGCACCGGCTTCTACGCCGACGGCGGGGGCTCGGATCACCTGCGCCTTTCCTACTGCTTCCCGGAACCGGACCGGATCCGCGAGGGGGTGCGGCGGCTGGCCTCGGTCATCGAGGCGGAGATCGACCTGACCGCCACCTTCGGCCCGACGCCTCCGGCCCACCGGACCGGCGCGGAGACTCCCGGTCCGGGTGACCTGTAATCCGGGCTCCCGGCCCGGCCAAGCGGCGGTCCGGAGCTGATGGCTTGTGAACAGCGGCATCGACCAGTAATGGCGGCATGACGGTGACTGAACTCGACCATGTGGTGGTACTCGCGGGTGGCCTGTCCCCGGAGCGTGACGTTTCGCTGCGCTCCGGGCGGCGGGTCCGGGACGCCCTGGAGGAAGCGGGGGTCGACGCGCGGATCGCGGACGCGGACGCCGCCCTGATCCCGGCCCTCCTGGCTGACCGGCCTTCGGCGGTCTTCCCGGTCATCCACGGCTCCTACGGTGAGGATGGCGCCATCCGCGAGATCCTCGACCTGGTCGGCGTCCCCTACGTCGGCTCGGTGGCTAGCGCCTGCCGGGCGGCGTTCGACAAGCCCACGGCCAAGGCGCTGGTGGCCGCGGCCGGGATCGCCACCCCCAGCTCGGTGGCGCTGCCCCGTGAGATCTTCCACGATCTCGGAGCCACCGCGGTGATCGAGCGCGTCATCACCCGGCTCGGCCTGCCGCTGTTCGTCAAGCCCGCGCGGGGCGGATCGTCCCTGGGCGCCAGCCCGGTTCGTACCGCGGCTGAGCTGCCCACCGCCATCGTGAGCTGCTTCGCCTACGGCGACACCGCCCTGATCGAGCGGCTCATCGAAGGCACCGAGATCGCGGTCAGCGTGGTCGATCTGGGTGACGGCCCTCGCCCGCTGCCCGCGGTCGAGATCGTGCCCGGCGCTGGCCAGTACGACTACACCGCGCGCTACACCGCCGGTCAGACCGAGTTCTACGCTCCGGCCCGCCTCCCGGACGCGGCCGCCGACGCCGCCGCCAAGGCGGCCACCTGCGCTCACTCGGCCCTGGGCCTGCGGGACATCTCCCGCACCGACATGATCGTGAGCGACAGTGGCGAAGTTCACTTCCTCGAGGTCAACGTGTCCCCGGGTATGACCGAGACCAGCACGCTGCCGATGGCCCTGGACGCGGCCGGGCACCGGTTCGGTACCGCGTGCCTGACGTTGCTGGATCTGGCGGCCAGCCGGGGCCACTGACAGGCCGGGTTCGTGCTGCCCTTCGCGGTCCTTCACTGGCTCCACTGGCCCTGAGTGGCCCTGAGTGGACCGGCCTGCCCGGATTGGGGAGCAGCCCAATAGGTTAAGAGCATGGCTGAGCACAAGAGCTTTGGAAGCGACAACCATGCCGGGGCGCACGAGGCAGTCGTGAACGCGGTCATCGCCGCGAACACCGGAGACGCCACCGCGTACGGCGAAGACGAGTGGACCCGGCGCGCCACCGCCCGGCTGCGCGCGGTTTTCCAGGCCGATGGGGATGTGTTCTTCGTATTCAACGGCAGCGCGGCCAACGTCCTCGGGCTCAGCCTGCTGCTACGGCGGTACGAGGCCGTGATCTGCGCCGAGACGGCCCACATCCACACCGATGAATGCGGGGCCGCCGAGCAGATTCTGGGCACCAAACTGCTCACCGTCCCCAGCCCGGACGGCAAGGTGACCCTAGAGGGGATCGCACGGCACCTGCCGGGACGGGGCGACGAGCACCACGCTCAGCCCGGAGCGGTGGCCATCACCCAGACCACCGAACTCGGCACCTGTTACACCCTGGAAGAGCTGCGCACGATCAGCGACTTCTGCCGCGCGAACGACCTCCGGTTGTTCATCGATGGGGCCCGGCTCGCTAACGCCGCGGCCCATCTGGACTGCTCGCTGGCCGATCTGGCTCAGCCCGCCGACGTACTCAGCTTCGGCGGGACCAAGAACGGGGCCCTCGGCGCCGAAGCGGTCGTGGTGATGCGCCCGGACCTGGTGGCCGACGTCAAGTACCTGCGCAAGCAGCAGCTACAGCTGGCGTCCAAGATGCGCTTCCTGTCGGCTCAGTTTCTGGCCCTCATGGAGGACGACCTCTGGCGCCGGAGCGCGACGCACGCCAATGAGATGGCCCAGCGCCTCTACCAAGGGGTTCAGAGGCTGCCCGGCCTCGAGGTGGCCTACCCCGTCCAGTCCGACGCGGTGTTCGCCCGCCTGCGGCCGGAGCACGTTGAAGCTCTCCAGCGGGACTGGTACTTCTACGTCTGGGACGAGGAGACCTCGGTCGTCCGCTGGATGACCGCCTTCGACACCACCGAGACCGACGTTGATCAGTTCGTCGCCGACATCGCCCAGGTAACCGGCTCGCGCTGACGCCCAGTCCCGGCCCTCAATCCGGCCCTGTTTCACGTGAAACAGGGCCGGAGGGGGCCCGGGCGTCATGGTCGAGTTTCACGTGAAACCGTCGGCGGCCAGCTCCCAGCTAGGTTCGGCCAGACTCCAGCACGGCTGCGGCGATGATCCGGGCGCACTCCAGAGCCTCGGTGTGACTGGTGTCCACCTCCAGGTCATAAACAACGCCTTCATGGACTTGCCGAGCCTGGACAGCAGCCATTCCCGCGATGCGGTCACCCCGGGCAACTTCCCGGGCGGTAGCGATCGCGCTGTCACAGCGGACACCAACCCAGAGCACGGATAGCCCGGTGAGGGCGGCGTTCCACCGATGCTGGCCCGCCGCCCCGCCGAGCAGGACCTCGTCGAGGATGATCGGCGCCCCGGCCCGGGCCATCGCGGCCACGCCAGTCATCCAGGCCGCCTCCAGAGCCCGGAATTCGGGCTCGACGATGACCTCGCCGTCAGGCGCGACCTCGATCCCGGTCGCGGCCGTAGGTGAGAGGGTCGGTAGGGCCTCAATCAGCTTGTCTATTCCGAGAGACAGCCAAGGGTCGGGCATCACCGACTGCAGGCATCGCGCGATCCCCGATTTCCCGGCGCTCGAGCCACCGTTAAGGACGATCACCTGAATAGTCACCGCGCCACAGTACAAATCGGCGACAGCGGCCGGCCAGGGGTTTTCGGGGGCTACTGGTTCTGGCCCGTAGGGTGCCAGAGTTCTCAGCCTTATTTCCGGCCGATTGAAGGCTGAGACGGGCGATCCACAAGCCCGGGGCGTTTGCCTCCCGGGCCAGCGCTGACCTTGGTGCCCGCGGCCGCGACACTGGACCGCCGCCGGTCCCTTCGACCGGCGTAGACGTCGGAGTGCGATCCCGACCCAGCCGGGCTCCCCGGCAATCGCACTCGGAGGAGTGGCCCCGCTGGCCGCAGGCCGTGATTCTCAGCGATGTTTCACGTGGAACCAACCAGCCCAGCGTCGGCAGCAGGTCAGGCCGAGGCCGCCGGAGCCCCGGTGGAGTCGGGCTGGGCCTCGTTGTCGTGAGCCATGGCCTTGACGATGCGGTCCAGGTCGTCCATGGAAGCGAACTCAACCACGATCTTGCCCTTGCGGCGGCCCAGTTCGACCTTGACCCGAGTTTCCAGGGCGTCTGAGAGCCGGTCAGCGAGGTCACGGAGGCCGGGAGCCACCGGCTTGGCGCCGACCCGGCGCCGCGGACGCTCCTTTTCGCCGTCGTCGACGGCCACGATCTCTTCCACCGCCCGGACCGACAGGCCCTCGGCCACGATACGGTGCGCCAGGCGCTCTTGAGCGGCCGGATCGTCCAGCGAGAGCAGCGCCCGAGCATGACCCGCGCTCAGAACCCCGGCCGCCAGTCGCTTCTGCACCGTCGGCGGGAGGTTCAGCAGCCGAAGCGTGTTGGAGATGTGCGGCCGGGAACGGCCGATCTTCCGGGCCAGCTGCTCGTGGGTGGCCCCAAAGTCGTCCAGCAGTTGCTGGTACGCGGCCGCTTCCTCCAGCGGGTCAAGCTGCTGACGGTGCAGGTTCTCCATCAGCGCGTCGCGCAACAGGTCGGTGTCGGCGGTCTCGCGCACGATAGCGGGGATGTGCTTGAGGTCGGCTCGCTGGCTGGCGCGCCAGCGACGCTCACCCATGACGAGCTCGTACCGGCCGGGCATCACCTGGCGGACCACGACCGGCTGTAGCAGGCCGACCTCGCGAATGGAGGAGGCGAGCTCGTCCAGGGCGTCTTCATCGAAGGTGGTGCGCGGCTGGCGCGGGTTGGGCGTGATCGAGCCGGTCGCCACTTCCGCGAAGTAGGCACCGGCAATGGGCTGGGCCTCCGCATCAGCCTCATCGGGGCTGTGGGGGGAGTCCCCGGCCGGGACGTACTGCTGAGACCGGCGCAGCCCGGCGCCCCCGGCTTTCGCCGACTCGGGCTCACCGGTACTCGTCGTAGCCGGAATGAGCGCGCCGAGCCCCTTGCCGAGCCCACGCCGTTGCTGAGTCACCGCGTCTCCTTGATCCACCACCAATAACCCCACCAGCTATCCTGCCAGGTGATTTCACAGCTGGCAGCATCGAAGGAAAAGCCTGTGGATAAGCCGGCCACCCGTCTCCGGGCTTGATCAGGGGCGATTGGACGGCCGCTAGCCGCGATCGGAACCGATGTCAGCATCGCCAGAGACTCGGAGCCGACGGGTCGATGCCGCTCCGTGCGTCCCGAAGTAGGGCTCAGAACCTCTCGGCCGACCGCACCAGGCCCGCGCTACGGAAGAGTTCACGGACGGCGGCCCGTACGCCGGGGTCGCGCGCCCGCTTGATCCACTGCTCCGGATCCGTTCCCGCCAGCTCCCGCAACGCAGGCAATTCAGCCAGCAGCGCGGTGATGAGCGTGGCCTGATCGGTGAGCCGGCGCGGCTGGCCCGCGGCATTGAGGAGATGACCGTGCCGGGACAGGTACACCCACCCATCGGTCACCGCCTGGCCCGAAGTCAACTGCATGGGACACCGGGCCGGCAGCCGCACCCGGCGATAGTTGGGTTCGGTGGCGTCGACCGCGTCCAGCGCGGCGGCGTCGAGCCAGAGCACCCACAGGTCTGACTCCGCGGCTGGGTCGGGCACCGGTGTGGCCGGCAGGTACCCCGGCCGGCTGACGTGAGCGGACACCCCCACCGTCAGGCCGCGCACCCTCACCGCGGTGATCGGAACCTGGGTCGCCAGGCCCGCGTTGGCCATCTTCCGGCGCACCTGGGCCGGTGAAGCATTGGAGCCGACCGCCAGAACTGGGGTCCGGGCCGCCATCGGGGGACCGCCTGCCGCCTGCAAAAGGCTGTCGAGGGGCCCATCCTGCGCGACCGATCGGCCCGAGGGATCAGCCGTGGAGCCGGGACCGGCCTTAGGATCGCTCTCCACCAACAAATTTGGCCCCGGGATCGCCCCTGAGCCCGGCGCCAAGGGCGCCGGTTTGGACTCCGACCGCAGGGTCCGCCCTCCGACTGGCCACCGTCCGAGCGGACGGTCACGTCGTGGCTGGAGGCTCAGCACCTCGGTATCGGTGACCAAGACGGCCGGGCGCCACGGCGGCAGCCCTGGATAGGTGAGCGGCGCCGTCAACGGGTCGACCCCGACGACGTCCACGTCTGGTGCTTCGGGCTCGCCGGTCACGCCAGCTTGGCCAATCGCGAGGGACAGGGGTTCACGCAAGCTCTTCTCGGACGGCTTGGGTGGTCGCCACGTAAGGATTGTTGCGGCCATTCAGACGCCTCAGTCACACGCGATTCTCCACAGGCATCAGGCAACCTGGCCCTTGGTGCCAAAGCCGCCCCGCCGCGCCGCAATTGCCTGTGTGGCCGAGGAATCAGCTTCGTCGGTAGTGGCCACGAGGAGCGGATGATCCACGTTATCCACAGCTAACCTCGTCACGCTGTGGACTGAAAGGGGATCAGCGGACCTCCTTCCGGCGAGGAGGTCAGCTGGCCATCTCGGGGTAACGCTGAGACAGTTCGCGGGCGGCTTCGACATAGGCGACGGAGCCGCTCGAACCGGGGTCGTAGGTGATGACCGACTGGCCGTAGCTGGGGGCTTCGGACACCCGGACGCTGCGGGGGATGATCGACTGCAGCACCACGTCGCCGAAATGGGAGCGCACGTCGTCGGCGACCTGGGAGGCCAGGCGAGTGCGGCCGTCATACATGGTCAGCAGGATGGTGGAGATCTGCAGGTCCTGATTGAGGTGACCCTTGACCAGATCCACGGTGCGGAGCAGTTGCTCCAGGCCTTCCAGCGCGTAGTACTCGCACTGGATCGGGATCAGCACCTCGCGGGCCGCGACCAGCGCGTTCAAGGTCAGCAGACCCAGCGACGGTGGGCAGTCGATGAGGATGTAGTCCAGGTTGGACGAGTCGTAGGCCGCGACCGCGCGAGCCAGCCGGGATTCGCGGGCCACCAGCGGGACCAGTTCGATCTCGGCCCCAGCCAGGTCGATGGTGGCGGGGGCGCAGTACAGGCCGGGCAGGCCTTCGACCGGCTTGACGATGTCGGCCAGCGGACGGTCTTCGACCAGCGTGTTGTAAACCGACGGAGTGCCGACCCGGTGATCGACGTCAAGGGCCGTGGAAGCGTTGCCCTGCGGGTCCAGGTCGATCACCAGCACGCGCACGCCGTGCTGAGACAGGCTGGCGGCCAGGTTGACCGCGGTGGTGGTCTTACCGACACCGCCCTTCTGGTTGGCGATGGTCATGATCCGGCAGTTGGCCGGGTGTGGCCACTGACCGCCGTCTCCGGCCCCGCGGACGCCGACCGCGGCCTCCGCGGCGCGGGCAATCGGGGTGTCCTGCGGGTTTTGCGGGACGTCCGGGATGACCACCCCGCCGGCGTTGCCGTCGTCCTGGGCCGCCGTTCCCCCTGGCATCGCGTCCTCCAGTCCGTTCCCGATCGGTCCGCTCACGCGGACGGCGTCGGTCGAAAGGGCCGTGGTTCCACGTGAAACCGCGGCCGACAAAGCTTGCTGTACCCGCGCTGGGCTCGGCGGAGCCGGAGGGCGCGGTACCGGTGCGCGACTCGCCTGACCCGAAGGATCCGTATCTTTCGGCGGCTGGGCCGCGCCCGGCCCGCCTACGGCGCTGGCCCCTTGGGTGGCGGCTCGGGACAGGGGCTGAGAGCCGAGCACGGCGTCATTCGAAAAATTCTGCGGCCAGCCCAGGCCGTCGACCTCGGAAAGCGGGCCGGCCGCGCCGGCTTGCGAGCCGGCCGCCGACCCGCCCTGGGGGCCGTCGGTCAGGTCGGGGCGTGGGCCATCGGCCAGTTCCGGCCCTTCCGGTTCAGAGTGCCCCCGGTGCAGCCCGCCAGGCTCCGGCGTCGGGGCCGCCGACTGACCGGGCTGGTCCGGCCAGCCCAGGCCCTTCGCTGGCACCATCACGCTGCTCCTCTCCGCATGCGCTCCTCCGGATCTGATGCGCCTCAGCTGACCGTGGCGCCATGCGGGAGGGCCAAGAACCATGACCCACGCCCCCCACCAAAGCTGCCATCGCGCCTTGAACGGCCGCTCGGGCCGGTCTCAGCGCTTCCGGCGTGGGCGTCTGTGGCCCGTTTCTCCGGTCAGGATACGGACGACCGTAGCCGGTGGTTCGACGATACCTTGACCCGCCTGCACCACATCGGCGCTCCGGACACCCAGCCGCCGAAGTACCGGGCCAGCGTGCTCGAGTTCGGCCGCGGCGTCGCGTCCTTTGATGGCCAGTACGGTGCCGCCGGGACGGATTACCCCCACGGACAGCGGTACCAGCCGGTCGAGCGGCGCGACCGCCCGGGAGGTGGCCACGTCGGCGCGGATCGTTCCGGCCAGTTCCTCGGCGCGGCCGCGACGGATGGTCACGTTGGGCAGGTCGAGGCGTTCGACGCACTCTTCCAGGAAGGTGGTGCGCCGCAGCATCGGTTCCAGCAGGGTCATCCGGTCGGCCGGGCGGATCAACGCCAGCACCAAACCGGGCAGGCCCGCGCCGGAACCCACATCCACCACCTCGGCGCCGTCGGGGACCAGTTCCGCGACCACCGCGCAGTTCAGCAGGTGGCGCTCCCACAGCCGGGGGACCTCACGCGGGCCCAGCAGCCCGCGCTCGACCCCATCGGTGGCCAGCAGCGACGCAAACTCGATGGCCTGCGGCAGGGCCGGCCCGAAGACCTGGGCCGCCTCCGCCGGAGGTGCGGGCACCGCCTCGGCCGACGGCACTGCCTCGGCCGGCGGCACCGATACAGGCGCCGTCGTCTCGGACCGCGGGCTCGGTGAGCTCATTCAGCGGGGTAGACGACGACCCGCCGGTTTGGCTCCTCGCCCTCGGACTCGCTGCGCAGGCCAGCGTCGGCGACGGCGCCGTGCACGATCTTGCGCTCGAACGGGGTCATGGCCGACAGGTGCTTGGGGGTGCCAGTCTGCTTGACCTCGTCGGCGGCGTCGCGGCCGACATCGGTCAGCTCTTCCCGGCGCCGGGCCCGGTAGCCGCCGACATCCAGCATCAGGCGGGCCCGCTCGCCGGTCTGCCGGTGCACGGCCAGCCGGGTCAGCTCCTGCAGGGCTTCGAGCACCTCGCCGCGCCGGCCGACCAGCTCGTCCAGGGTGGCGCCCACCACCGAGACCAGGGCCCGATTGCCTTCGACGTCCATGTCTATGTCGCCGTCGAGGTCGGCGATGTCCAGCAGGCCTTCGACGTAGTCGGCCGCGATCTCGCCTTCCTGCTCCAGGTCGGCCGGGCTCACGGATGACTCATCGTCACCGAAGGTCACTACTTCGTTACTCTCGGCGTAGTCACCCGGCTCGTCCTCAACAGCGTCACCGTCGACAGCCTCATCGTCGGTGGTGCCGTCCAGGTCGGCGGAGTCGAGCGAGGCATCGGGGCCCGCAGCGCCGTTATCAGCAGTGCCGTTATCCACAGCGCTGTTGTCCGCAGTGCCGTTCACTGCCGTGTTCTCGTCCGCCGCGGCGGTCTCGGCCGAGTCGGTGCTCACGATCGCGCTCCGGTGCTCACCTGGTAGGTCATTCAGCTTGTCCTCTGCCTGGCTCACGGCCGGCCCTCCCCGCGGGAGAGCCGGCTCCTTATAAACAACGTCAACGCTTGCCCGAGCGCTTACTGCGCGACTGCCGGACCGGCTGCTGCCGGACGAGCTTAGTGGCTGGAACCTCCGGCTCTGGCTCAGGTTCGGGCTTGCTGCTCCGCACCAGCCGGCCGAGACCACGGCGCTCGCCGCCGTTGGACGTCTCAGCGGGCTTGCTGGAGGTGCTCTTGGCCGTCTGCGGCCGGGACGTGGTGGTCGTGCGCTGGGCCCGCCCGCTCTGGCTGGTGCTGCCCTGGCTGGACCCACGCTGGCCGCTCCTGGCTTGGCCGCTCTTGGCCTGGCCGTTGCCGGACTGGCCGTTGCTGACCTTGGTCCCGGACTTGGCCGTGGTGGCGGCCGTGGCCGCCTTGGCCGAACCAGTGCTGGCCGTGCTGCTCTTGCCCGCGGTCCCCCTGGCCGCCGTCCCCCTGGCCGCGGGTTTGGCCGCCGTACCCCGGGACGACGGGCTCTTGGTCGTCGCCGCCTTGGACACGGTGGTACCGGCCGGGCCGGCCGTGCCCTTGGCCGCCGGGGCAGTGGCGCTGTCCGCGTCGGCGCCCGCAGTGAGCGGAGCCATGTTGCGGAACAGCACGTACTGCTGGCCCAGTGTCCAGAGGTTGGTGGTGACCCAGTACATGACCAGACCGAACTGCCAGTACAGACCGCTCAGGGCGAACAGCGGCGCGATGTACATCATGTACTTCTGCGAGTTCGCCATCGGGTTGTTCGGGTCCTGGCCGGGCTGGCCGATGCCGCGCTTGACGCTCTGCCGCACGGTCATGAACGTGGTGGTGGCGCTGATCAGTACGACGATGCCGATTTCGATCATGGCGCTGACCGGCACGCCGGGGGCCAGGTGGTAGGGCGGCAGCGGCGAGGTCACGATGCGGTCGGCGATGGTGGCCCACAAGATGTGCGCGTTTCGCGCGCTGTGCACGACGCGTGGGGTCAGCCCGTACTTGATTTCGCCTTCGGCGACCGCCCGCAGGACGTTGAACAGCGCGAAGAACACCGGAAGCTGGACGACCAGGGGCAGGCAGCCCGCGAGCGGGTTGGCCCCGTTCTCCTGGTAGAGCTTCATCACCTCCTGGTTCATCGTCTGCTTGTCGTTCTTGTATTTCTTCCGCAGCGCCGCAACTTGCGGGGCGAGGGCTTGCATCTTCCGCTGCGAGTGCATCTGCTTCACGAACAGCGGCACCAGGATCAGCCGCATCAGCACGACCAGGACGATGATGGCCAGGGCCCAGGACCATCCGCTGTTAAAGCCGAAGGGAACAGCCAGAATCGCATGGAGGTGCACCAGCACCCACGCGACCGCCTCGTAGAAGGGGTTGAGAATCCCCACGTGCTAGCTCCCTTGTGTTTTTGTCGACAGCGCGCCGGTCTTCACCCGGGATGGCCGCCTGCGGGCACCTCGGGGCGGCACTGGATCGTAGCCGCCCGGGTGGAACGGATGACAGCGGGCGATGCGGGCGATGGCCAGCCAGAGGCCACGGGCCGCGCCGTGCTCCCGCAGAGCTTCCAGGGCGTAGGCGCTGCACGACGGCTCGAACCGGCACCGCGGCGGTAGCAGCGGGCTGATGAACCGCCGGTAGCCGGTGACCGCCGCCATGAGCGCACGCGTAATGGCCGTCGGGCCCTTCTGGGTGACCGACGGGTCTGTGCCGGCGGCCGGATTGGTCCGGTCCGCTCGGTTCGCGCTCATGTGTGACGCAGCGCCCCAACCTGCCGCCGAACCAACCGGTTCATCACCAGGTCCAGATCGGCGGCAAGATCCGCCTGGCGTGCGGCCGCAGCCGGAGGATTGGCGCGCACCACAAGCAGGCTACCCGCAGGGAGCACGCCAAGATACCCGCGCACGAGCACACGAAGACGTCGTTTCACCCGGTTGCGAACCACAGCGGTCCCAACCGCGCGACTGACTATGAATCCTACCTTGGCTGGCTCGCCGTGCTGCGCCTCGCCTTGGGGCGCGGGCTGAGCACCGGAGGACATGGGCTGAGGCGGCGTGAACAGGTGCCCGGTCACGGTCGGCCGACCGGCGCGAGCGCCCTGGCGCACCGCGAGTGTGAACTCAGAGCGGTGCCGCATCCTGGATTCGCTGGGTAGCACGTCCGGGAATCCTGTGGCCGCCGCGCGGGCGCCGTCCCGTAGGCCCGGAAACCCAGCAGGGACGGTCAGGCGCTGAGGCGCGCGCGCCCCTTGTGGCGACGCGCCGCGAGCACGGCACGGCCAGCGCGGGTACGCATACGCAGCCGGAAGCCGTGGGTCTTCGCCCTGCGGCGGTTGTTCGGCTGGAACGTGCGCTTGCTCACCGGGGGCTCCAGTTACGTTGAAAGTGTTGAAAGTTCTGACATCCCGCCACGCGGCGCAGCGCAGGACATGCGGTACCGCCGCCGTGGGGACTCGGCCTATGTACGTTAAGCGCCCGGGCCACCTTCGTCAAACCAGTCCGGGCGGCTGGCCAATTTGCCTGGGCCAAGACGACGCCGTCCGTTCGCCCCGGGGTCATACTGGAAGACCGCCGTTCACCGAGCACGCCACGGACTGACCGCCTAGGCTGTGGACAACCGCGCTCACCCACGAGAATCGCCAGGCTGCAGCCTGGGCCACCGCCCAGACCGCCGCCTTCGGCGGTAATACGTGCTCGTGGGCTGCGGAGGTGACGGGGCGCAGCGGGAGTGCTACGTGCACAAGCTGTGGACAGACCTGTGGAATATCGGTGCGGCGCGCGCGAGGGGAGCGAGCGGTGAGTGAAACAGACCTCGCGGACGTATGGGCGCGCTCTCTGGATGGTCTCGCTGACCTGCAGATCAAGCCCCACCAGCGAGCCTGGCTCAAGCTGACCAGGCCGCTCGGGCTGGTGGAGAACACGGCGCTGATCGCTACGCCGAACGAGTTCGTCAAGGAGCAACTGGAGACCCGGCTGCGGGCTCTGGTCACCCATGCGCTCTCGGCCGAGCTGGGACGCAGCATCCAGCTGGCGGTGACCGTCGACCCCGCCTCGGCGGCCGGCCCCGCGGCCGCGGACTTCGGGACCGCCGACTACGTCCCGCCGTCCTATGGTGAGCTGGCCGACGCTCCGGTGCGGGGCTTCAGCGACGCCCCGGCCCGCAACTTCGTCACCGCCCCGGCTTCGGGTGATTTCGAGCGGCTGGCCCCGGACGGTCCCGGCGCCCGGCCGGCTGAGCACCCGCTGCCCAGCGACACCGACGAGAACCCGGTGCTGACCGTGCCGGCGCCCGCGCCGGCCCCACCCGCCACCCCGGCACCCGCCCCGGACCACCGGGACGCCGGAGACAGCCGGGACCGTGGCCACGGTCTGGCCGCAGGCCCGCCGGCCCCGGTGCCGTACGCGACGCCGCGGCCGGGCGCAGCCCGGCTGAACCCGAAGTACACCTTCGAGACGTTCGTCATCGGCTCCAGCAACCGGTTCGCGCACGCGGCCGCCGTGGCCGTGGCCGAGGCGCCGGCCAAGGCGTACAACCCGCTGTTCATCTACGGCGACTCCGGGCTGGGGAAAACACACCTGCTGCACGCGATCGGCCACTACGCCCAGACCCTCTACACCGGGGTCAAGGTGCGCTACGTGAGCTCGGAGGAGTTCACCAACGACTTCATCAACATGATCCGCGACGGTAAGCAGGACGGCTTCCGCCGCCGCTACCGGGACGTGGACGTGCTGCTGGTGGACGACATCCAGTTCCTGGAGAACAAGGAAGGCACCCAGGAGGAGTTCTTCCATACCTTTAACACGCTGCACAACGCCAGCAAGCAGATCGTCATCTCCAGTGACCGCGCCCCCAAGCGCCTGGTCACCCTGGAAGACAGGCTGCGCAGCCGGTTCGAGTGGGGCCTGCTCACCGACGTCCAGCCGCCCGAGCTGGAGACCCGGATCGCCATCTTGCGCAAGAAGGCCGTGCAGGACCGGCTCAACGCGCCGCCGGACGCGCTGGAGTACATCGCCAGCCGGATCTCGACCAACATCCGC
>DATDIH010000067.1:0-9567 GCA_036521155.1 Streptosporangiaceae bacterium | reverse complement strand
GTCCAGCAGCAGGACCACCACCCCGAAGGCGATCGAGTTCCACAGCTTGAGCCAGAACGTCACCCGCGCCATCGACGGGCCGCCGAGTTCGGCGGCGGCCCACTCCTCGGCCGTGGCCACCGGGCCGTAGACCGACACGCTGGTTTCCCAGGTCGACGGGATCCAGCGCCCGATGGGGTCGCCGGACCGCTTGAGCTGCAACGGCGTCATCACGTAGGGGCTGTGGCTGGTGGCGGCCATCCGGCCGTTGGCGGCGTAGTCCAGGATGTCGGTGGACCCGGCGGCCGGCAGGACGGTGAGCACGCCGACGACCAGGGCCGCGAAGGCCAGCAGGACCCGGACCGGCGGCCGCGCCCCGCGGGCCACGGCCACCAGCCCGGCGATGACCCCGGTGCCACCGGCCAGCACCGCGCCCCAGAGCGCGAAGGTCACCCGGGCCGGTGACGGGTGCAGCCAGATCCACCAGGGTGGGCCGGCCGTGGGCTTCGGCATCGTGACCACCGACAGGCTGGGGCCGGCCACCGACACGGCCACCATGACCGCGGCCGCGGCCACGATGCCCACCGCCGCGATCCAGACCAGCAGCGTGCGCACGCGATCGGGTGCGGCCGGACCGTCAGCCGTGGCCGCGGGCCCGGGCGGGGCGGCGACGCCGGCCCGCGCGGGCCCGGGGCGATAGGCCCCGCCGTCACCGTTCGCGCTGCCCACCATGCCTGCCTGCCGGATAAGAGATCGCCGCTGGTACGCCTCGAAGGTACCGGACGAGTAATCGACTCATGACTGACAGTGAGTAAAGCCCAAGGCTCGTCCAGGGTGGCAACGAACAGCACGGAGCGAACGTGACCGGCATCGGCTGGTTCCAGCCCGGGGCGGGCGGCCCGCCGCCGGCCCATCCCTACTGCTGCGCGGCCCGGTCCAGGCGGGACTGCCGGTCCAGCTGCGCGCGCAGCGTCTCCATGTCGTCCGCGTCCACGGTCATCACCCGGCCCACGCCGAAGCTGTCCCGGCCCGTCACCGGCCCGATCCGGGTCGCCCACCAGCGTCCGGCGCTGCTGGGCCAGACGTGCCAGCCGGGAAACTGTGCTTCCAGTTCGGTTGCTGTCTGGTCCCCGCCTGCCATGGCGGCTCCTCCCGGCATGGCCGGTCCTCCCGGCATTGATGACCGCCGGGACCGATCGGCTCGCACCCACCGTCAGGCCGTCACGCAGACCCGCGCCCGGCGCGCCCCTTTCGCCCCAGAGGTCACATCTATGCACTCTGGCGACACGGCCGGCTTCGCTCCGTTACTTCCGTATACAAAATGAGGGGAGATGCGGATCGTGTCAAGCTGAACGCATAATGTTCCGGGGGGGACGTCTGGGCCCGGAGGTGTAAGACCGTGCAGGAACGTCCCACCTACCTTGTTGTGGCTGATGAGCTGCGGGAACAGATCCAATCCGGCCAGTACCCGCCGGGCGCGCGGCTGCCCACCATGGAGGAACTCCGGCACGCCTACGGGGTGTCCGAAATCGTCATCCGGCACGCGGTGTCACTGCTCCGGCACGAGGGGCTGGTCGAGACGCGCCGCGGCGGCGGCACGGTGGTGCGCGCCCGCCCGCAGGTCCGGCGCCGGGCCATGCAGCGCTACGCGGCCGACGCCCGGCAAGCCCTCGAGCGCTCCGCGGCCGACCCGCGCACCTCGTTCACCGAGGATCACGCCATCGGCTGGTCGGACTACCGGCTCACCACCCGGTACGCCGAAGTCACCGCGGACGAGGAACTGGCCGTGCTGTTCGGCACCGAACCGGGCACCGCGCTGCTGCGCCGGCACTTCGTGTTCTATGCCCGCGCCGAGCCGCAGCAGCTGAGCGTGAACTATCTGCCCTTGGCGCTGGTGGCCGGGACCCCGGTGGCCGATCCGGCCCGCGAGCCCTGGCCGGGCGGGACGCTCGCGCAACTGGCCTTCCTCGGCCGTCCGGTCTCCCGCGTGGAGGAGGCGGTCAGCGCGCGCATGCCATCCGAATCGGAGGTGCAGACCCTTCAGGTGGCGCAGGGGGTGCCGGTGTTCGCGATCCTGCGCCGCTTGTTCTCCGGGCCGGACGTGCTGGAGGTGTGCCGCCATATCGTCATTCCCGCCGATCGCGTGGTGCTGGAGTACGGCATCGACCTGCCGTCGCCCGAGTCGAGCGGTCCATCACCCGGGCCCGCCGAATTAGGAAAATTTTGTCCGGCTACGACCCGATATGCGGAGTCTTGGGGGCAGTTTGGGTCCGTGACCTGGCTTGACGCCGTTACCTACCAGACAGTAACTTGCTGTCCCAGCCGCGGCGTGGTGTGGGTCACAGTGACGTTTTGCGCCCGTCCGCCGGTCTTCGGTAAGAGGTGCCGGACGCCAGACCGCAGCGCAGCGGCACACTGGACCATCTCCCGGGAGCGTCATGTCCATGAGAGCAGCACCCAGCCCACGCTTCGCCATGGGGCGTGTGCGCTGGAAGAGGTTCGCGTTCGTCATGGTGCCGTCGGCCATCGTGGCCGCGGCCCTGATCGGGCTGACCGCCGAAGGCGCCATCGGCGCCAACATCTCGGTCTCGGGCCAGGAGTACACGGTCACGGCCAACCAGCTGAGCGGCAGCGGGTTCGAGCAGTTCGGATCCACGGTCAAGTCGGGCGACAAGCAGATCCCGGTGGCCGAGTCCGCGATCCGGTCCGCGAAACTGACCAACCTGTGCCAGGCGGTCAAGATCGGATCGGTCACCCTGCTGCTGCGGGCGGGCCGCTCGTCCGGTAACCCGGTGTCGGCCAGCAACCTGATCGTGGACGCCAGCTCGCTCAGCGGCGACGCCAGCTTCCACAACATCGCCATCGGCCAGGACGCCGGGACGCTGAACGAGGATCCCGGTGCGACCGGTACCCCCGGCTCGTTCGGTGAGCAGGCCGACACGGTCACGATCAACCACCTGGTGCAGAACACCTGGCTCACCACGGCGGGCACGTTCACGCTGCCGGGCCTCAGCCTTGGCGTCAGCACCAACGGCGGCTCCTGCCCGTGACGGCGCGCGGCCCGCGGCGTTCCACCTTCCGGCAGTGGCGGCGGTCCCGCCCGTTCTGGGGCGGCCTGCTGCTTCTGCTCGGCGGGCTGGAGATGCTGCTCATCCCCCTGACCGGAGTGCTGGCCCGTGGCCAGATCAAGCTGGTCATCTACGTCGGGATCGGCGGCGTGTTCGGCATCCTGATCGGCGCGCTGCTGATCGCGTGCGGGCTGGCCCTGTGGTTCAGCCCGGTGCACAAGACGTTCTACGCGATCGCCGGCCTGCTGCTGTCGCTGCTGTCGTTCATCGGCACCAACCTGGGCGGCTTCTTCATCGGCATGCTGCTGGGGATCGTGGGCGGCTCGCTGGCCTTCGCCTGGACCCCGGGCCTGGTACCCGAGACCGAGCCCGCCCCGCCGTCCAGCTATGACGAACGACCCTCCGGCCATGACGAAGGACCTTCGGCCGGACTGGAGCTGGTGGCCGGGGACTCCGACCCGGAGGACGAGCCCGATCCTGGCGACGACACCGACCCGGGCGAGCCCCTGCGCGCGGACTGGGGGCTGAACGAGCCGCGCCACGGCCGACGCCGCCGGTCCAGCCGGTCCGGCTGGTCCGGCTCGGCGGGCCGGACCCTGGCCATCGTGGCCCTGCTGGCGGTGGCGACCGCCGTGCTGACCGGCGGCGGGCGGGCCTCGGCCGCCGAGGTCCACCCCGCGCGGGCGCAGTCGGGCCAGGGCTGCATCCTGTTCGTCATCTGCTCGCCGTCACCCTCGGCCTCGCCGACCCCGTCGCCGTCCCGAAACGGTGGCACCGGCAGCGGTGGCAGCGGGTCGCTGCCGATCCCCAACGTGCTGCCGGCCAGCGGCAGCGGCCTGCCCACCTCGGTGGCCGGGCTCGGCGGCACGGCCACCAGCCCGGCCAGCGGCGCCGGTAAGGCCAAGGGGCCGAACAACAAGAAGGCCCAGGGCACCCAGGGCCTGGTGGTGGCCAGCGAGCCCTCGGTCATCACGGCCAACTCGGCCACCCTGGACGGGCTGGCCTACCAGGGCACGGTGGCCATGCCGGTCAGCGGGGGCGGCACGGTGACGATGATGAAGTTCACCATGACCTCGCAGCAGCTGTCCGACCTGGACCTCACCGTGGCCGGGGCCGGGGGTTCGCTGGTCACCGCGGCCACGTCGGCTTCGTTCTCCGGTGACGTGGTCCTGTACGCGACCAAGCTCACCGGCCAGCTGGCCGGGGTCCCGCTCACCCTGACCCCGGGCAACGCCGAGTCGACCCTGCTGCAGCTGCTGAACTCGCTGACCCCGCTGGTTCCGGTCACGCTGACCAACGTCACCGCCAACCAGCCGGTGGTGCTGGGCAACTCCGGCGCGATCAGCAGCCTTTCTGTGCGCGCCAGCTAAGGCCGGGCCCCACGCAAACGAAACGCGGCGCACGGAGACTTCCCGTGCGCCGCGTCGCGCCGTTGACCGCCGGGTCAGGCCATTCAGCTCAAGACTGGCGGACCCGGCCGTTGACCTCGGCGTCCACCGTGCTGGTGGTGTCCGAGGCGTCCTCGGCCTCCTCACCCGGGTAGGGCGGCGGAGGCGGCGGCTGCCGCCGGCGCAGTACCACCGCGACGGCCGCCCCGCCGGCGGCCAGCACGGCCAGGGCGATAGCGCCCGGCCAGCCGAACACCCGGCGCTTCTTGGGCGGCTCGACCTTCTTGGCCGCGGTCTTGAGCGCCTTCGAGACCTTGGGCGCCACCGTCTCGGTGACCGCGCTGGCGGCCTCCTCGATCTTCGGCGCGGCCCATTCCCGTGCGTCGTGCACACCCTGCTCGACGGTCGAAGCCGCGTTGGCCGCGACCTGCTGGGCGACCGGCTTGACCTGTGCGGCCACGTTCTGAGCCACGTCCTTGGCCTTCGGCGTGACCGTGGCGGCCGCGTCCTTGGCCCGGCTGCGGGCCACGTCAGCCGCGTCCTGCGCCCGGCTCCGGGCCAGGTCAGCCGCGTCCTGCGCCCGGCTCCGGGCCACCGTGGCCGCGTCCTGAGCACGGTCACGAGCGAGGTCAGCGGCGTCCTGGGCACGGTCACGCGCCAGGCTCGTCGCGTCCTTGGCCCGGCTGCGGGCGGCCTTCTTCGCCGCGGCCGCGGCGTCCGAGGCCTGCGACGCGGCGCTCTCGGCCTTCTTACTCTTCATGAGCGACACAGTTGACCTCCTGCTTATGATCTCGACTCCAACACTTCCCGTGACCAGCGACCTCAACCCTCCGCCCGGCCGGCCACGCGATATTGCTTGTACCGTGGAAGTGCACGCCGCACAAAGGCGGCTCGCGGAAAGGTCCGGACAAACGGAGCGTCAAGACACCATAAATCAAGACACCATGAATGAGGCGTCAGGGCACCCGGAAACCGGTCCCGGCAACCGGATACCGAAGGACAACACAGCCGGCGCGGCCGGCTATGCGAGGATTCCCGGCATGACCAACACGCTTACCGCAACGCTCAACACCAATCAGGGCCCGATCAAGGTCCGGCTGTTCCCGGACCAGGCTCCGGAGACGGTGCGCAACTTCGTCGAACTGGCCGAGGGCAGCCGGAAGTGGCAGGACCCCCGGACCGGGGCGGAGACCAGTGAGCCGCTCTACAACGGGACCATCTTCCACCGGGTGATCCCCGATTTCATGATCCAGGGCGGTGACCCGCTCGGCACCGGCACCGGCGGCCCGGGCTACAAGTTCAAGGACGAGATCCACCCCGACCTGGCCTTCACCCGCCCGTACCTGCTGGCCATGGCCAACGCCGGGCCCGGCACCAACGGCTCGCAGTTCTTCATCACCGTGACCCCCACGACCTGGCTGACCGGCAAGCACACCATCTTCGGTGAGGTCATCGAGGGTGCGGACCTCGTGCAGGCCATCAGCCAGACCCAGACCGACCGGCGTGACCGGCCGGCCCAGGACGTCGTGATCGAGTCGGTGGTCATCGACCGCGACGGCGAGGCCTGAGGGCAAGAAAGCGCAGGAAGCCGTGAACACTCCCGCCTCCGGGTCGCCTGAGGCCGGTCCTCCCGAGACCGGTCCCCCGGCCGGGGACGAGCCGGGGTCAGCGCCGGGCAGCGTCCCGACCTGTTACCGGCACCCGGGCCGGGAGACCTACGTCTCGTGCTCACGCTGCGGGCGCCCGGCCTGCCCGGACTGCCTGCGCTCGGCGCCGGTCGGTCAGCAGTGTGTGGACTGCATCAACGGCCGGACCGCCGAAGCGGGCCCGCGGATGCGGCAGCCGAGGACACCGTTCGGTGGCCGGGTGACGACGGGGGCCGCCGTCACCTGGTCGCTGGTCGGCATCAACGTCCTGCTCTACATCGCGGTCCTGGCCCGGCCCAGCATCGCCGACAACCTGCTGATGGTCGGCTACGCGCGCAACGGCCAGGGCGGCGCGATCGGGGTGGGGGCGGGCCAGTGGTACCGCCTGCTGACCTCGGCGTTCGTGGCCCCGACCGGCGGCACCTTCGGCTTCGCCGACATCTTGTTCAACATGTGGGCGCTGATCGTGGTCGGCCCGCAACTGGAGCGGCTGCTGGGCTCGGTCCGGTATCTGGCCGTGTACCTGCTCAGCGCGCTCGGCGGTGGGGTGTTCCTGTACTACCTGGTTCCCAACCAGGCCGCGCTGGGCGCCTCGGGTGCGGTGTTCGGCCTGTTCGGGGCCTGGTTCGTGGTGTCCAGGAAGCTGCGCACGGACAGCCGGGGCATCATCGGGCTGATCGCCATCAACCTGGTCCTCGGCTTCGTGGTGCACGGCATCGCCTGGCAGGACCACATCGGCGGACTGGTGACCGGCGCGCTGATCACCGCGGCCTACGCCTACGCGCCCCGTAAGCACCGGGTCCTGATCCAGGTCGGGGCGACCGTGGTCATCCTGGCCGCCCTGGTCGCCGCGACCGCCCTGTGGAGCATCCACCTGGGCCTGCCGGCCTTCTGACCGGCCAGCGCCACTGACCGGCTAACGCCACTGACCGGCTAACGCCACTGAGTGGCCAGCACGACCCCGGTGATGATCAGCACGAAGCCGATGACCATGTTCCAGTAGGTCAGCACCGACAGCCCGACCATCCCGCCGTTGGTCGCGTAGTACTGGACGATGAAGGCCAGGCCGACCAGCAGGCACGCCACCATGGCGATGGGGACCCAGCGCGGGCTGGTCTTGTGCCGGACCGAACGCGTCGGCGGCGGCGTGTATACCGGCTTCTTCCGGACCCGGGACTTCGGCATGGCGACATCGTAGTGCGTTACCGGCCGTGGCGTTTCCGGGGCAAGTATCGTTACTACCGGCTAATATCCGATGACGTTAGGTAATCATCGGGCTGAATGCCGAAATCAACTCTGTGTGGTGTGGGCCAACCGTGCGAACTGTCATCCGCGGCCTGGGTGAGCTTCTGGTCACCGTCGGCGCCGTCGTCCTGCTCTTCGTCGCCTACCTGATGTGGGGGACCGCCCTGCGGGCCGGTAACGCCCAGCATCAGCTCAGCAGCGAGCTCAACCAGCAGTGGGGCAGCGGCACCGGCCACGGCGCCGGACGGGTCGCGCCCGGGCCGCCGCGAGCCGATCAGATCACGCTGACGACCGGGCAGCCGTTCGCGTTCATCCGCATCCCGGCCTTTGGCCCGCACTGGCGCTTCACCATCATCCAGGGCACGGCGCTGGCCCAGCTGAACGTGAGCCCCGGCCACGTGCCCGGCACCCAGCTGCCCGGCCAGGTCGGCAACTTCGCGGTGGCCGGGCACCGGGTCACCGCGGGCAACCCGTTCTGGAGCCTGCCGTCGCTCAAGGACGGCGACCTGGTCTACGTCGACACCAGGCTCAACACCTACACCTACCGGGTCACCGGCCAGCACACCGTGCTGCCCACCGACACCGCGGTGACCGATCCGGTCCCGGGCCACCCGGGCCAGCGGCCCACCCAGCGCCTGATCACGCTGATCACCTGCAACCCGGCCTGGACCGGCACGCACCGGGTGATCGTGACCGGGAAGCTGGTCTCGGCCGCGGCCCGGTCCCAGGCCAGCTGACCAGCCAGCTGACGAGCCTGGCGGCCGGCCGCCACGAAGGAGGCACGCAATGTACGGATGGCTCTGGCGATCGCTGCCGGGGCGGCCCGGTCCCAGGACGGCCTGGCTGCTGCTGCTGATCCTGCTGGCCGCGGCGGTGCTGTGGTTCGGGGTGTTCCCCTGGCTGCAGTTGCACGTCCCGGTGGACGGCAGCGCCATCAACAGCTGAAAGCCAGCGCCGTGGAGGGGGCCCCCACCCCTGAGGCCTGATAACCCGCGGAGCGGACAGCAGAACGGCCTGGGCGGAAACCCAGGCCGTTCACCTTCGTTCAAATAATTACTTGTTCTTGCCGTGGCCGCCACTCTGGCTGAGGCCCCCGAAGGGGTTGCTCTGGGTGGGTGTCGGTGTCGGGTTGTTCCCACCGGGCTGGGACTGGCTGGGACTGGGGTTGGGCGCGCTGGTCGTCGGGGTCGGCTGGGCCGCGACGTAGATCGTCACCGTCGTGCCCTGCGGGACCGAGCTGTTCCCGGTCGGCGTCTGCGCGAATACGTCGCCCGGGGTGTCGCTGCTCGGCGCGGTCTCGGTCTTGGTACTCACCTTGAACCCGTCGCCCTGCAGGATCGACTGGGCCGTCGAAGCCGAGTCACCCACCACGCTGGGCACGTTCACCCCGCCGCCGGACACGGAGAGGGTGACCTTGCTGCCCGGGCTCACCGACGTGTTGCCGGTCGGATTCTGCTTGGTCACCGTGCCCTTGGGCTGGGTCGAGGCGGTGTCCGAGACCTCGTTCACGTTCAGGCCCTTGGCCTGCAGCGCGCTCGCCGCCGCCGTGGCCTGCTGGCCGACCACGTTGGGCACCGTGACCATCTGCGGGCCAGCCGACACGTACAGCGTCACCACGGTGTTGGCCTTGACGTTGTTGCCCTCGGCCGGGTTGGACTTGATGACGAGGCCCTTTTTCGTGCTCGAGCTGGCCTGGTCGACCACGGTCGGCTTCAGGTGCGCGTTGGTGACCGCCTTCACCGCCTGAGCCTGGGGCAGGCCGTTCACCAGCGGAACCGCGTAGGTCTTGCCGCCGCCGCCGAACAGCAGGTACGCCAGCGCCCCGATCGCGCCCAGCACCACCAGCAGGCCCAGCACCCAGAGCAGAACCCGGTAGCTGCGCCGCGGCGGTTCCTCGCCGTGGTCGGTCTGGTCGCCGTACTGGTAGGGCGGAACGGACGTGGTCGGGTTGGCCATCATCGTGGCCGCGCCCATGGCCTGGGTCCGGCCGTAGCTGTCCAGCCGGGTCGGGGCGGCCACGGCCATGCCGTTCTGGGCCCGCTGGACGTCCATGCGCATCTCGCCCGCGCTCTGGTACCGGTCGCCCGGGTCCTTGGCCATGGCCTTGAGCACGATCGCGTCGGCCCAGGTCGGAATGTCCGGATCGACCACCGTGGGCGGCACCGGGTTCTCCCGCACGTGCTGGTAGGCGATGGCCACCGGCGAGTCGCCGGTGAACGGCGGCCTGCCCGTCAGCAGCTC
>DATDIH010000066.1:0-8518 GCA_036521155.1 Streptosporangiaceae bacterium | reverse complement strand
GGACCAGATCGGGGCCCGGTACGCCGGGCAGTCCGACCCCCGGCCCAACTACAACGTGGTGTTCCGCGCCCCGTCCCTGGACACGCACCTCGGCCCGGCCGTGCAGTACTGGGTGCTCCGCGCGCCCGTCCCCGGGCTGCTTGGCCGCCTCGACCTGCACGGGACCTGGTGGGGGATCCTGCCCGGAATCGACGCCAGCTACGGCGCGGCGCACGCCGGGGAGCTGATCGCCGGGCTGGTGGGCGCACCCGTGGAGCATGAGGTGCTCGCGTCGGACCCGTGGACCGCGCGGATGCTGGTCGCGGACCGGTTCGCGGACCGGAGGGTGTTCCTGGCCGGCGAGAGCGCGCACGTGAACCCGCCGTGGGGCGGGCACGGGTTCAACACCTCGGTGGGCGACGCGGTCAACGTGGCGTGGAAGATCGCGGCCGTCGAGCAGGGCTGGGCCCCGCCCGGGCTCCTGGCCAGCTACGAGCCCGAGCGCCGCGGGGTGATCGAGCAGACCGTGGCGAGCGCAGCGGCCAACATGCGCAGCCTGTCCCGCGACCTGCCCTGTGACGAGCAGGCCATCCAGGCCGCGAAACGGTCGGAGTTCCACAGCCTCGGACTGGTGCTCGGGTACTCCTACGCGGGCTCGCCGGTCATCCAGCCAGGTACCGGGCCTGATCCCGGGACGGCGGGCCGGCCAGGGGATGACCCCGGGGCTGCTTGCGGTGACGTGAGCAGCTACACGCCCGGCACCGTGCCGGGCGCGCGGCTGCCCCACGCGTGGCTGCCTGGCGGGTCGTCGCTGTATGACCGGCTCGGGGCCGGGTTCACCCTGCTCGGGCCCGCGGCGGAGGACGATCCCGGGGTGGCGGCATTGCAGGACCGGGCCCGCCGCCGGGGAATCCCGCTGGCGGTCCTCCCGTCACCGCGCGGGTACCCGTGGCGCCGGGAGTTCCTGCTCGTCCGGCCGGACCAGCACATCGCGTGGCGGGCGGGTGATGCCGCGGACATCGATCTGGATCTCGTCACCGGCCACCTGGGCCGCCCGGGACGCGAGCGAGCGGAGGAGACAGCGTGAGCAGCATGGAAGCAGGCGTGTTCGGGAAGACGGCCGTGACCAACGTGCGCGTGTTCGACGGCCGGGGGCTGCGGCCGCCCGGAACGGTCCTCATCGAGGGAGACCGGATCGGCGAGGGCCCAACCGGCACGGGCCGTTCGGGTGCCGAGGTCATCGACGGGGCCGGCGGCGTCCTGCTGCCGGGGCTGATCGACTCGCACGTCCACGTCCGCGACCAGGACACGCTGCGGCGGCTCTGCGGCTTTGGGGTGACCACCGTGCTGGACATGGCGAACGGGTCGCCCGCCCTGGTCGACTCGCTGCGCGCGGTTCCCGGGCTGACCGCTCTCCTGAGCGCGGGGACGCCGGCCATCGCGCCCGGCAGTCTGCATGCCAGCTTCCCCGTCATCGGCGAGCGCGGGCTGGTCAAGGACCCCGGTCAGGCGGAGCAGTTCGTGTCCGACCGGGCCGCCGAGGGCTCGGACTACATCAAGATCATCGTGGGCAGCCCGGGTGCTGACCATGACCAGGCCACGGTGGACGCGCTCGTGGCCGCCGCACACAAGCACGGGAAGCAGGCCGTGGCGCACGCATCGTCCTGCGCCGCAGTGGCGAAGGCGCAGCAGGCCGGGGTGGACGTGCTCACCCACGTGCCCCTGGACCAGGCCCTGGATCAGGCTGCGACGGCGCAGATGGCCGCGGCCGGCCGGATCCTGATCCCCACGCTGACCATGATGGAGACCCTTGTCGCCCTGCTCGGCCGTCCAGGTGACGACTACGCCGCGGCGCGGGACAGCGTGGGGGCGGCGTACCGGGCCGGGGTGCCGATCCTGGCCGGCACCGACGCGAACGCCGACAGCCCGGCCGCCGTCAGCTACGGTGACAGCCTGCACCACGAGCTGGAGCTTCTCGTGGGGGCCGGGCTGAGCCCGGCCGACGCGCTGCGGGCCGCGACCGATCTGCCCGCCCGCTACTTCGGGCTGGACGACCGGGGAGTGATCGAACCTGGGCGCCGGGCCGACCTGGTGCTCATCGACGGGGACCCACTCCAGGACATCAGGGCGACCCGGTCGATCCGCCGCGTCTGGTGCGGCGGGGCCGGGCATGCTCCACTGACTCAAGGATGAGGAGGTCCTTATGAGCCTGCACGGACTGCTATCGGTCACCATCGGCGTGCCGAATACCGCCGAGACCGGTGCCTACTACTCCGACTTCGGGCTTACTCCCGAGGCGGACGGCTGGTACAGCACGGCCGATGCGGGCCGCCAGCTGCGGATCGTTCCCGCTCCGACCAGGCGCCTGGTCGAGATGCGGGTCGGCGCGGACGACCCGGACGACCTCGCGCGCGCCGCGGCGAGCCTGGAGCGTCTCGGCGTGCCGGCGGCGGTTACCGGGATGAGCCTGGAGACGGCCGAGCCGGTCACCGGCACCCGGGTTTTCGTGGACGTCGCACCGCGGATCCAGCAGCAGCCGGTGGCCCCGGAGGTCTACAACGGGCCCGGCCGGGCGGATCGGCCGGACCGCCGGGCCCCGGGTTTCTTCCGGCCGGGCCCGGTGCGGCCCCGTAAGCTCGGCCACGCCGTGCTGGGCAGTACCGACTACGGCCGCTCGACGTCCTTCTTCACCGACGGCCTCGGCTTCAAGATCAGCGACCGGATATCCGGGGTCGGCGCGTTCATGCGCTGCTCGACCGACCACCACAATGTGCTGGTGCTGGCCGCCCCGGTGAACTTCCTGCATCACACGTCCTGGCAGGTGGACGACGTCGACGAGGTGGGCCGGGGCGCGTTCGCCATGCTCGAAGGCAGGCCGGAGCGGCACGTCTGGGGGCTGGGACGCCACTACGCGGGGTCCAACTTCTTCTGGTACCTGAAGGACCCGGCGGGCAACTTCTCCGAGTACTACGCGGATATGGACTGCATCGTGGACGACCAGCTGTGGACCCCGGAAGACCTCGAGGGCGCGCGCGGCCTGTTCGCCTGGGGACCGCCGCCGCCCGCCTCCTTCCTGCATCCCGAGGACCTCGCGGCCATGATGACCGGCACCCACGCACCGCACTGAAAGCGCCACCAGCGCGGCGCGGATTATCGCCGCGGCGTGAAGGTCCTACCGGACCCACATCTGGTCGAGCAGCGGTCCAATGCTGGAGGACTGCTGGTAGTTCCCGATCCGGGCGGAGACGAATGTGGCGGGTGCGTGGCTGAGGATCGAGACCCATGGCGCCTGGTCGGTGACGAGGCGATCCACCTGGGCCCACAGCCTTCGCGCGGTGGCGGGGTCCGTGAGCTGTGCCGCCTGCGCCTGGCTGGCCAGCCGGTCGGCGTGGGGGTCGCAGAACTCGGCATAGTTCTGGGTGTTGGTGGGGTCCTGGTAAAACGAGCGGCAGCTCAGGACGGGGAGGAAGAATTCCGATGCACTGGGGAAGCCTGCGCCCCACGACTGCAGACCCGCCTGGATCTTGCTGTGGGCGCTGGCCACCGCAGTGAAGAACCGGTAAGCGGACACTGTGCGCTGGTAGGCCCGGTATCCGAGGTCCCTGAGCAGCTGGACGAGGTAGGAGTTCACCGCGCCGTTCCCGAAGCCCTGGAAGGTCCACATGGTTACCGGCACGTTCGTGGTGTGGGAATCTCTGGCCAGGCGCCGGGCTTTGGCCATGTCCGGGCCGTGCCAGGTCCCGTCGTTGCTGCCGGTGGTGTAAGGGCAGTAGCTGTGGTGGCCCGGGAAGTCCGCTGGGAGAATCTGGCAGGTCACCGAGGCCTGGCCCGGGGCGCGGTGGAGGAGCTGGAGGATCCGGCCGCGGTCGATGGCGTAGTTGACCGCTTGCCGGGCCTTGAGGCTGGTAAACGGCGGCTGGCGGGTGTTGAGGAACAAATACGTCGTCCAGGACTTGAGGCCCGAGTGCACGCGGGTCGGGTACCGGGTCGCGAGAAGCTGGCCGTTGTCGCCGACCGCAGCCAGATCGGCCCGGCCGCGGATAACCGCCGATTCCTGCTGGCCTGGGCTCGTCAATTGGTCGTACCGGATGACAGACGGGTAACCGGCCGGCTGCGCGGCGTATGACCATTGGCGGAAGTACGGGTTGCGCACCAGGGTCAGCGACGCGTCCCGCCGGTAGTGAGAGAGCTTGTAGGGGCCGGTGCCGGGCAGGAACGGGGCGCGGTCGATCGCGTGGTCCGGGGCGCCGGGCGGCGCCGGCACGGCGATTATCAGCGCGAGTTTATAAAGGAAATCGGGGTCGGCGTGGGCCAGGTGAAAGGTGACCGTGCCGGCCGCGTCGTTGGCGACGATCCCAGCGGATAGGTCGCACCGCCGCGGATCCCGGTGGCATGCCTGCCCGCCGAGGATGCCTTCGTAGTAGGGGGGATAACTGCCGAAGCTGAGCTGGCGCATGATGCCGCGACGGAAGTCGGATGCCCGGACGTGCGTGCCGTTGGAGTAACGGATTCCCGGGCGGAGCGTGAATGTGTAGGTAGTGCCGCCGTCGGCCGGGCGCGGCAGCGTCCTGGCCAGGTCGGGTACCAGCGTGAGACTGGCCGCGCCGCCGGATCGGCGCAGGGCGACCAGGCCGTCGTAGACGGTAGCGAGTGCCGGAGTTGTTACATCGTCGTATCCCAGCATGGGGTCACGGTTAGGCAGCGTGTCACTCACTACGGTCAAGGTGCCGCCGCGATGCCGGGCCGCCGCGAAGGCCCGCCCCGCGACCCACACGCCGGATGGGGTGGTGGCCAGGCCTTGCGGCGAGCTGCCGACGAAGACGTTCCTGGTGACCTTTCCGGATCGCAGGTCGATGTGGTCGAGCGTCGCATCGAACTCGTCGCTGACCCAGAGTGCGTCCTTGGTCGCGACGATGGCGCCCGGTCCGTCACCGACGCCGACGATGTCGGTGACGGTGTCCGTGGCCGGGTTGATCTTCGAGACGCTGAGGCCCAGCGAGTCGGTGACCCAGACCGCTGACGGGGTGACCGCGATGCCCGCAGGGCCGGAACCGACTGGCACCGGGCCGCGCGGCTGGCCAGTGGCCGGGTCGATCCGGGTGACGGTGCCGTCCTCGCCATTGGCGACCCAGACGGCGTCTGGTCCGACCGCGATGCCGTCCGGATGCCCGCCGACCTGGACCGTTCTCGTCACCTTGCCGGTCAAGGGGTCTATCCGGTTCACGGTGTCGTCGCCGCTGTTGGTCACCCACACGCCACTTGGCCCGCTGGCGATGGCGACGGGGACGTTGCCGACCGGGGTCGTCTGCACCACGGCTTCGGACGCCGCGTTGATCCGGGACACGGTTCCGTCGCCGCTGTTGGTCACCCACACGCTCTCACCGGTTACAGCCACCGCGCTGGGGGAGGAGCCGACCGGGACCTGCTCGACCACGGCATGAGTCGCCGGGTTGATCCGGGACACCGTGCCCCCGGTGCCGTTCACAGCCCACACCGAGCCGTCGCCATAAGCCAGGCCAGCCGGGCTGCCCACGCTCACCGCGGCACCGACCCGCCCCCCGCCGGCGTCGATCAGACCCACCGAGTTGCTCGGCAGGCCCGCTGGCCCGCCCGCCCACGGCCGGGCAACCACGACAATGACCGCAGCGGCGATGACCACGAGCGCCAAGCCCGCCGCCAGCAGGCGGTGGCCGCGCCGCCTGCCCCAGCCAAGCACATGGCTGCCCGGGACGGGCCTCGGGTGACGGCGTTGCAGGGCCGGAGAACGGGCTGGGGAGCCGGAGCCGGCCGGGTGGGCTTCGGCCATCGTCTCGCGGTCATCGCTCCAGTCGAGAGCCGGGTCGTGGGCGAGGATGGACCCGTGCAGGTGCTGCAGCGGTTCCCCGGGATCGATGCCGAGCTGGTCGGCGAGCAGGTCACGGGCACGCCGGTAAGCGGCGAGCGCCTCCGCCTGACGGCCGCAGCGATACAGCGCCAGCATCAGCTGGCCGTGCAGCTGCTCCCGCAGGGGATGCTCCCCGGCCAGGTGCTCCAGCTCGGCGGTGAGCGCGTCGTGCCGGCCCAGCGCCAGGTCAGCATCGATTCGCGCCTCCAGCGCGGCGAGCCGGAGCTCTTCCAGGCGAGCTGCCTCGGGCCGGATGAACGCGTAGTCGGCCAGATCGGCCAGGACGGGGCTGCGCCACAGCGCCAGCGCCTCCCGCAGCGTCTCGGCGGCCTCCGTGTACCGGCCCGCTTCCAGTGCGGCTCGCCCGGCCGTGAACCCGTCCTGGAACAGCGCCGCGTCCAGGTGCTCACGGTTCACGAACAGCAGGTAACCGTGGTTCCTGGTCACTAGGACGCCTCCGGGAGCGCCCCGGGCCCGGCCCGGCTCGAGCGCCCGGCGGAGGTGGAAAACATAGGTCTGCAAGGTGGTGACCCAGCCTTCGGGTGGGTCCCCACCCCAGACATCCTCGGCCAGCCGGTCCATCGAGACGACCCGGTTGGCCTCCAGCACCAGCAGCGCGAGCACGGCCCGCTGCCGCGGACCACCAAGTGGCACTACACGCCCGGACCTGGCAACTTCCAATGGTCCGAGAATGCCGAAGTCCGCGGGTCCTGTCTCGCTGACCACTGCGTCAGCAACCATCACTCATCTCGCCCGGTCCCCCTCCCCAGCCGCCCGGGCCAGCGGCTCCGACCATTGCACCACCAGGTCCGTCGTAGGTCCACTGCTATTCCAAGCCACTGTCCAAGCGGAGCCCAAGGCGATTCCACTCACTTCACGCTGCTCTTGTCTTGTCAAAATCGTTCACAAGGGGGGCACCATGAATCATCTACGCCGTATCTTCACTGCTGTGGCCACATTGGCGGGTGCCGTGCTGGCCCTGGCCGCCACACCGGCCGCTTTCGCCATGCAGGTGCCGCCGCCCGGCGAAGGCAGCGGCATCGCACCTCCGCCCCCGCCAGTGCGCGTCATCGCCGCGGGTGGCATGCCCGGCTGGCAGATCACCCTGATCGCGCTGGCCGCCGCCCTGGCCACTGCCGTGACGGCTGTCCTGCTGGACCGCGCCCGGGCGGCACGCAAGATCCCTGCCCCAGCCGTGGGGGTGCCCGAATCCGCTGAGGCTCGCCGTTAGGGTGCCGGCATGGGCTTCTCTGGCTGGCCCCTGGAGGCCGTGGAGTTCTTCAGGGGCCTGCAGGCCGACAAACACCAAAAGCTACTGGAACGTATACCAGGCACCGGCCGCCTTACCGCAGCCGCTGAAACTCTCAGCTTCCTGGCCGATTGGCACTGGTCTGGCGCCGCGCGGGTGCGGCAGGGACCGAGATGGCCATGGTCAGCCCGCCGCCGGGAGTCCCCTCCGGTTCGAGCGTGCCTCGCATCGCCTCCGTCAGGCTGCGGGACACCGTGAGCCCGAGCCCGACGCCGGCGGTGGTGCCGGTGCTATCAAGCCGCTGGAACGGCAGGAATATCCGGTCCCAGTCGGCCTCGGGGACGCCGGGCCCAGTGGTCGACCACGCGTAGTTCGATCCGGTCGCGGCGCGTACATGCCGTCAGCAGGGGCGGGGATCCGTCAGGGGAATACCGCAACGCGTTGGCGGTCACGTTCGCGACGACTCGTTCCATGATCACAGGGTCGCCGGTGGCGGTAACGGCCGGGTCAGTCTCCTACTTCATGCCGCCCAGGTACTCCCGGCAGGCCTGCTCGCAACGCCGGCAGGCTTCGGCGCAGACCCGGCAGTGCTCATGCATGTGAGCATGCCGCTGGCACTCGTCGCCACAGGTCTTGCCGATGGCCGCGCAGGCCTCCAGCAGCGGCCTGGTGACCATCGCGTCGCTGCTCGCGGGGCGGCTGAGGACCCTGGCGGTGGCGGTGCAGATATCAGCGCAATGCAGGCACAGCCGGATGCACTCGACCATGCCGGCGAGGTTCTGCTCGCTCAAGTCAGCGTCGGTGTCGGCGGCGCAGGCCTGGGCGCAGTCGTTCACCGCGTCGATGGCGGCGGCCAGCGCGTCAGCGTCCACGTCCAAGGCGCGTGGATATGTGTCCAGCATCTGGCGGGCGTAACTCATGAAACCCTCCTTCTGAAGGCGGCGCAGCGGCAGCGCCTGAGTTCCCCGACCCGGTGGGGGATTGAGGGGCTCCGGTAACAGCATGGCCCGGCAGTCACGTCGCCACACCAGGCATCTGGCTAGGTCCGTTCCGGAGGCCGGTGAGCCCGCCCCTACGATCGCTGGCCGGTGCCGCCTGGTCGTCCGCGGTTGACCTTGAGTGCACTCCAGCTCTTACGGTTGGCGGTCATGGGAACCCGTTTGAATACCGTCGAGCTCGGCACCACCGGGCAGAAGGTCAGCCAGCTCGCGCTCGGTTGCATGGGCATGGGAACGCTGGCCGGCGATGAGACATCGTTCGCGCTGCTGGACCGCTACGCGGCCGACGGCGGCACGTTCCTCGACACCGCCGACTGCTACGCCTGGTGGTGGGCCAAGGGCACCCCGGGCGGGCAGAGCGAGGAGCTGATCGGTCGCTGGCTGGCCCGCAGCGGCCGCCGGGACCAG
>DATDIH010000065.1:0-2523 GCA_036521155.1 Streptosporangiaceae bacterium | reverse complement strand
GGCGGCGCGGGTGATGGCGAAGCAGGCCGTGGCCTCCTACCGTAGACGTGGGGCGCACGCGGCCGCACGCAGGCATGCCACGCCCTTCGTCGGAGTCAAACGCGCTCCGCAGCCTGCCGTCGGCGAGCGCGTACCGCGCACTGGCGGCATCGGGGGACTGGTGGGCGGCCTGCGCTCAAGATCGCGGCAGCTCAAGCTGGGTGCTGCCGGTGTGGTGGTCCTCCTGCTGATCATCGGGGTCGCGGGCGGGTTCGCCAGCGGTGAGCCGTCCGCCGAGCCGGCCGCGCAGCAGTTCCTGCTGGCCTGGGCCCAGGGGCAGTACAAGACCGCGGCCTCCCTGACCACCGGCGCCCCGGCCACCGTGACCACCTCGCTGCGCACCGCCTACCAGCAGCTGGGCGCGGCGGCCTACTACCTGACCATGGGCCCGATCACCCAGCACTCCGGCACCGCCGAGGTGCACTTCTTCGCGTCCGTGGACCTCGGCCAGGATGGCGCCCCCTGGACCTACGAGGGGCGCTTCGCGATGCGCAAGACCCCGGCCGGCTGGCGGGTCGCGTGGAGCCCCGCGGTGATCAACCCCGGCCTCCGCCAGGGAATGCGGATGGCCGTGGTGACCACGATGCCGCCGCGCGCCCCGCTGCTGGACGCCGAGGGGACCCCGCTGATCCACCCGTCCCCGGCCTGGATAGCCCGGGTCATGCCCGGGCGGCTGGCCCACCCGGAGGAGACGGCCGACGCGTTCGCCGGCGTGACCGGGCTGGATGACCAGCAGGTGCTCAGCGTCATCCGGGCCGCCCCGCAGACCCGCCCGCTGACCCTGGTGACGCTCTCCCCGGCGGCCTACGCCACGCTGCGCAAGAAGCTCAGCACGGTCCCGGGGCTGCAGATGCGCCGGGTGTCGCGCCGCCTGTTCGACACCGCCGCCGCCGACGTGACCGGCACGGTCGGCACCGAGCTCGCGCCCGTGCTCCAGCAGCAGGGCGTCTCCTACCGGCCGGGTACCACGGTCGGGGTGTCCGGCCTGCAGGAGGTGTACCAGCGGAGGCTGGCGGGCGCGGCCTATACCGAGGTGATCGCGGTGAACAAGGCTGGCGACCAGGTGGTGCTCAAGAAGTGGGACGGCAGCCAGGGAACCGCGGTCCGCACGACCATCGAGGCCGGGGTACAGCGGGCCGCGGCCAACGCGGTCGCGGGCCAGCCCGCCGCCGCGGCCATCGTCGCGGTGCAGGCCGCGACCGGCCACATCATCGCCGTCGCCGACCGCCCCGGCGGCGGGACCCGGGTCAAGCCGCTGGCCGGGCAGTACCAGCCGGGCGGGGCGTTCACGATCGTGTCCGGGGCGGCCCTGATCGCTAATCACACGGCCCTGGGCGAGCAGATCCCCTGCCTGGCCACCACCCGGGTGGGCGGCCGGACCTTCACCAACGTCCCGGCCGTGTCAACCCTCGGCGACCAGCCGCTGTTCAGCATGGATTTCGCGAAGTCTTGCGCGACCGCCTTCACGACCCTCTCGCAGGCCCTGACCGGTTCCCGGCTGGCCAGTGCGGCGACGGCCTTCGGCCTCGGCGCCCAGTGGAAACTGCCGCTGAACGCGTTCTCCGGGTCGTTCCGGGCGTCCCAGACGCAGGGTGGGCTGGCTGCGGACACCATCGGCGAGCAGGGTGTCCAGGCCAGCCCCCTGGCCATGGCGCTGGTCGCGGCGGGGGTGGACGCGGGGAAATGGCATCCGCCGGTGCTGGTGACGACGCCGCCCGATCCCGGCCTGACCCCGCGCGCGGTCGCGGACCCGCAGACGGTGACGTCGCTGCGCACGCTGATGCGCGAAGCGGTGACCTCCGGCGCCGCCCGCGGGGCGAACCTGGCCGGCGCCCCGGTATACGGTCAGGTCGGGACGGCCCAGGCTGCGGCGGGCTCGAAGTACTGGGCCCACTGGTTCGTGGGCTACCGCGGCGGTGTGGCCTTCGCCGTGCTGGAGCTGACCAAGTCGCCCGCCACGTCCGCCGTCCCGCTGGGCGCCTCGTTCCTGTCCGGGCTGGGCTGAAACCCCTGCGCCACAAGGCATGACGGCGGCCGGCGAATCCGTAGCGTGAACTCGCCCAAGATTTTTGTAACTCAGAGCAACCAAATGACTACTCTCCGACGTCTTCCCTAGTGACTGGGGGCCGCTTGGGGGGTTGCGCCTCAGTCACCGTGATGAGAACCGGACCTCATCTCGGGGGAGGTCCGGGCGTGAAGACCGGCCCCGACCCTGCCGGTCGACCCCCGTGGGCGCACTTCGGCCACCGCCAGCGCCCACGGGGGTGTCTCATCACCACGTGGGGTGCCCGATGGGGCCCGCTTTGCGGGCGACCCGTCGGGCATCTTACGTTCACCGGGAGTTGGGTGGAATCTCGCTTGGCCGTTCAGCGTTGGATCCTGTAGCGTCCTGGAAGGACGACAACTCAACAGGGGGTGACAGGCTTCGACTTCAGTAGTTGATTCAGGGGAAGCGAGCCGAGGACGGCGGACATAACCTCGTTA
>DATDIH010000064.1:0-9854 GCA_036521155.1 Streptosporangiaceae bacterium | reverse complement strand
GTTCGCGCTGGCCACGGTGGTCTGGCGGCAGGGGCCCTCGTCGGGCAAGGAGAGCTGCCGGGCCATCGTCACCGCGTCCGGGGAACTGCACGGCTGGATCGGCGGGGCCTGCGCCGAGCCGGTGGTGATCCGGCAGGCCCGCGAGGTCATCGCCGAGGGCGTGCCCCGGCTGCTGCTGCTCGGCACCACCGACCAGTTCGGCGGCAACCTGCCCGAGGGCATGAGCTTCGTGCCGATCTCCTGCTCCAGCGAGGGCTCCCTCGAGGTCTACATCGAGCCGGTCGTCGCAGTGCCTCATTTGGTGGTGGTGGGGCACTCCCCGATGACGCAGACCCTGGGCGAGCTGGCCCGGGCGCTGGGCTGGCGGGCCGACGTGATCGCGGGCGAGGACTTCACCGCCGGGCAGGCCAGCGCGCGGTCGATCGTGGTCGTCGCCACCCAGGGGCACCGCGACGAGGAGGCCATCACGGCCGCGATCGAGGCCCGGCCCGCGTACATCGGGCTGGTCGGCTCGGCCAAGCGGGGCCAGACCGTGCTGGGCTACCTGGCCGAACGGGGCCTGCCCCGGGCCGAGCTGGACCGGGTGCACACCCCGGCCGGGCTGGACCTGGGCCGGACCACGCACCAGGAGATCGCGGTGGCCATCCTGGCCGAGCTGGTGCAGCTGCGGGCCGCGGGAAAGCTCGCGGTGGCAGGGGCCGGTGAGGCTGATGGGGTTAACGAGGTTCGTGAGGTTCGTGAGGCTGCCGGAGTTCTTGGGGCTGGCGGGATGCACGGGGCTGGGGTGGTGGGGGCTGAGCCGGATGCGGTGGATCCGGTGTGCGGGATGACGGTGACGGCCGGGCCCGGGTCCCGGCCGCTGGAGCGGGACGGCGTGACCTACTACTTCTGCTGCGCGGCCTGTCATGACGAATTCGCGCGGGACGCCAAGGATGAGAGCCGATGCTGATCACCAACGAATTCGAGGTCGCGGCACCGATCGAGAAGGTTTGGCGGTTCTTCGACGACATCCCGCACGTGGCCGCCTGCCTGCCCGGCACCGAGCTCACCGACGACCTCGGCGACGACCACTACAAGGGCCTGGTCGGCATCCGGATGGGCCCGGTGCGGCTCAAGTTCGTGGGCACCGCCGACATCGTCGAGCGCGATGAGCAGGGCCGGAAGATCGTGGTCAACGCGGCCGGCGCCGACGAGCGCGGCCGCGGCCAGGCCGCGATGGCCGTCACCGCCACGCTGAGCCGGGCCCGGGCCGGGACCAAGGTCGGCGTGGCCATGGACCTGCAGATTTCCGGCGCGGCGGCCCAGTACGGCCGGGGCATGATCTCCGACGTCACCGCGGTGCTGATGCGCGAGTTCGCGGCCAACCTGCAGGACGGCATGGCCCGGCTGGACCGGGGCGAGTCGCTGGACGGCGTCCAGCCCGCCAAGGCCAGCGGCCTGGCCATTGGCCTGCAGGCGGCGCTGATGGCGCTGCGCCGGGTGTACGCGCGGTTCTTCCTGCCCTACCAGTCCCCCAACCCGAGCTGAGGAGACAGCCATGGTCCTGTGGTGGATCGGCGCCATCGTGCTGCTGGTGGTGGTCCTGCCGGTGGTGATCGCCCTGCTCAACCGGGTACTGGCCGCGCTCGAGCGGATCCGCGGCGCCAGCGAGGACATCCTCAGCGGCGGGGTGGCCCTGGTTGGCGAGCTGGACGGCGCCCCCGAGGCGCTGGGCACGACCGACACCACGATCAAGGCGGTGGCCAACGGCGCGGTGCGCTACGCCGGTCCCGTCAGCAAACTGCTGGGCTGAACGCCAACACTGCGAAGGAGCGTGCCATGCCGGCTGTGGCCTGGTTCACCATCATCGTGGCCGCGCTGATCGTCGGGATCACCGCGGTGGGCCTGCTGCGGGTCATCTTCCACCTGCGGGCCACCCGGGCCACGCTCGGGCAGGTCCTGGGCGGGGTGACCGTGGTGGCCGAGCAGACCAGCGGGGTCCCGGCCGTGGTGGCTTCGGTCAACGCGAGCCTCAAGCCCGTCCGAGACTTCTGCGACACGGTCTGACATGGGACACCGACGAGCGGGAGACACAGCATGAGCTACACCGGATGGTGGATCGGTTACGGGATCGGGATCGCGATCGTGCTGGTCGTGGTGGCCCTGGTGGTGCCGATCCTGCTGCTGGCCCGGTCGATCGGGAAGGCGGCCCCGCTGATCGACGACCAGCTGGCGGCGGCGGCCCGGAACACCGCGCCGCTGACCGGCCTGAACACCACGATCGAGCACGCCACGCACATCATCGCCGGGCTCAAGCGCGGCCGCGAACGGCTGGGAGGCTGAACGTGGAACCACATACGGTGGCCCACTCTGGACTGGCCCAACCTGGACTGGCCCAACCTGGACTGGCACTGTCCTCGGGGCAGCACACAGCCTGGACCATCGGGCTCATCGCCGGCCTGGTCGTGATCCTGGCCGTGGTGGCCCTGCTGACCACGCTGATCTACCTGGTCAAGATCATCGACCGCCGGGTGGCCGGCATCAAGCAGACCCTGACCACCGCGGACGCGAACACCGAGGCCACCTCGCTGCTGCCGGTGGTGGCGGGCGGAGTCGAGGCGGTGCTGGCCGAAGGTTTGCAGCACCACCTGTTCCTGGGCCGGGTGCTGGGGAAGGTGAAGTCATGACCGTGCTGGTCGTGCTGACCGTGCTGGAGATCGCGGTCCTCATCGCCGGGCTGGCCGTGTACCTGTTCTGGGTCGGCTCGCTGCTGAACCGGATCGCGGCCAACCTGGAGGAGTGCGCCGGGATCGTCCGGTCGATCGTGGCTCACGCCGAGCTGATCAAGCCCAACGTGGAGCACATCAACCAGACCGGTGGCGTGGTGGCCGGGGCGCTGCCGCTGCTGTACGGGATGGCCGAAGAGATCGTGACCGGCGCCACCTGGAACCCCGAGGACCACGCCGAGCCGCGCGAACCGGCCCGGCCCGCCTCCGGCACCCGGCGGTCCCGGATGCACGACGCCGTGGGCTACGCACCGCGTTAAGCAGGAAGCCGGTCAACCCACCTTCGATATGGAAAATGGCTTGGCAGGCAGTGGGCGCTCCACGTGGTAACAAGGGTCCATGCTGGAGCTGCTCGGACTGGGCCTGGCCGCGGTCGCGGTCACCTGCGTGCTGCAGCTGCTGGCCGACCGGACCCGGCTGCCCGCGGCCGCGCTGCTGACCGCGGCCGGGCTGGTCTACGCTCTGCTGCCCGGGCCGAACCTGACCCTCGACCCGCACGTCATCCTCACCCTGGTCATCCCGCCGCTGATCTACAGCGCGGCCCTGAACGCCTCGCTGCTGGGTATCCGCAAGAACCTGCGCGTGGTGATCAGCCTGTCCATCGGGCTGGTGCTGGCCACCGCGCTGCTGGTCGGGGTGGGCCTGAACCTGGTCGTGCCCGGGGTCGGCCTGGCGGCCGGGATCGCGCTGGGGGCGGCGGTCTCCCCCACCGATCCGGTGGCGGCGCTGGCGGTGGGCGGCCGGGTCGGCCTGCCCGCCCGGCTGATCACCATCATCGAAGGCGAGGGCCTGCTCAACGACGCCACCGCGCTGACCACGCTGACCGTGGCGGTGACCGCGGCCACCAGCGGCGGGTTCTCCCTGGGCGACGCGGTGCTGCGGTTCGTGCTGGCCGCCGCGGGCGGCCTGGTGGCCGGGATCGTCGTGGGCGTCGCGGTCCGGCTGGTGCGCTCGGTGCTGAACGACCCGGTGCTGGTCAACTGCGTCTCGCTGGTCACCCCGTTCGCGGCTTACCTGCTCGGCGAGGAAGCCCACGTGTCCGGGGTGCTGGCCGTGGCCGTGGCCGGCCTGATGGTCGGCCACGACACCCCCCGCTACACCTCGGGGGCCAGCCGGCTGCAGGTCAGCGCGGTGTGGCGGCTGGCCGACTTCCTGCTGGAAGGGTTCGTGTTCCTGCTCATCGGCCAGCAGATCGGACCCGTGGTGCGTGGGCTGCGCGCGTATCCGGCTTCGACGGTGGCGGTGGCGGTGGCGGTGACCGTCGGCGTGGTGCTGTTGCTGCGCCCGCTCTGGCTGGTGACCACCCAGCACCTGCCGGGGGCGCTGCGCATGCGGCTGGGCAGCGGGACCCAGGCCCGCCCGGACCGGGCCCTCTCGGGGCGGGAGATCACCATGCTGAGCTGGGCCGGCACCCGGGGCGTGATCAGCCTGGCCGCCGTCTTCACGCTGCCGCTGACGGTGGACAGCGGGCGCCCGTTCCCGGACCGGGACCTGCTGCTGTTCTGCACGTTCGTGGTCGTGGTGGTCACCCTGGTCGGGCAGGGGGTGACGTTCGGGCCGATCGCGCGGGCGCTGGGCGTGCACGCCGACCCGGCCGACGCGGCCGCGCTCCGCAACGAAGCCCGGGCCGCGGCGGCCCAGGCGGGCCTGGACCGGCTCGACCAGCTGGCCGCGGACCCGGACCTGCCCGCGCACGAGCTGGCCGGGCTGCGGACCACGCTCGAGACCCGGCTGCGGCGCTACCAGCAGGACGACGACGACGAAGACCCGGACGTGTCCCCGGTGGGGTCGCCCGGGCACGAGGCCGTCCTGGACGCCCGCCGGGCGGTCATCGACGCCGAGCGCGAGGAACTGCTGCGCTGGCGGGACGCGGGCCGGCTGCCCGACACCACCCTGCGGGTGCTCGAACGCGAGCTGGACCACGAGGAGCGGACCTTCCCGGCCCGGGAGGGGCCCTGACCGTAAGCTGGGCGTATGACGCGTGGCCTGCGGGCGGGAGCGGCGGCTCTGCTGATCGGACTGGTGGCGGCCGGGTGCGGTTCCCCAGGCGGTGCACCGAAGTCGTCGGCCTCGGCGCCGGCTCCGGCCACGCCGTCCGCGTCACCCACCGGCACGCCGTCGGTGTCGGACGGGGACGCCACCAAGCTGCCCAGCTTCCCCTCGGCCACGGCCAGCCCGTCGCTGCCCGAGCCGGACTCGGCCAGCGCCGACCAGCGGTTCGTGGCCGCGGTGTTCAGCGACGCGCAGGACGAGTGGCAGAAGATCTTCGAAAAGGCCGGGATCCAGTACCACGCGTCCCGGCTGGTGCTGTTCAGCTCGGCCGTGCAGACCGGCTGCGGAACCGAATCCGCCCAGGCCGGGCCCTTCTACTGCCCGGCCGACGGGACCGTCTACCTGGACACGCTGTTCTTCAAGGAGATGGAGAGCAAGTACGGGGTCAAGGGCGACTTCTCCCAGGCCTACGTGGTCGCCCACGAGTTCGGGCACCACATCCAGAACCTGACCGGGACGTCGGCCCAGGTGTCCCAGCTCAGCCAGCAGTACCCGGCCCAGGCCAACGGGCTGTCCGTCCGGGCCGAGCTGCAGGCCGACTGCTACGCGGGCGTGTGGGCCCACTCGACCTACACCCGGGGCCTGCTGGAGCCGGGCGACCTGGACGAGGCGCTCAAGGCGGCGGCCACGGTGGGCGATGACTTCCTGCAGAAGTCGGCCACCGGCTCGGTTCAGCCCGAACAGTGGACGCACGGTTCGTCGGCCCAGCGGCAGAAGTGGCTCAAGATCGGCTACGGCAAGGGCGATCCGTCGGCCTGCGACACCTTCTCGGTCAAGAACCCTTAGGGGTGTCGCTGCCGATCCAGTGTTCCTTCCAGGCCTGGTCGTACTGCTGGGTGTTGCAGCGCGGCCGGTAGATCGCGATCAGCTCACGGGTGATCTGCTCCCGGTGGGCGCGGCCGCCCCCGGGCACCTCGTAGGTGGCGATATAGACCTTCCAGCGCGACCCGGCCCGCCGCACCCAGCAGGCGGCCCGCGGGTGCCGGAACGGGAACCGCTCGGCCGACAGGTCGTCGCCGTGGCCGACGTAGGTCACGGCGTAGCGCTCGGGCTTGCCCTCGGGGTCGGGCTTGTACAGCACGGCGTAGACCCCGGCCGCCTGCGGCGGGGTCCAGCCCGCCAGCACCCGCGGGCCCTCGAACGGCAGCCCGGCCAGCGACCCGAGCCGGATCACGGGGCTGGCCTCAAAGGTCTGCGTCCTCGTCTTCGCTGACCACGGCGGTCCGCACGATCGGGTATTCGGGCAGGCCGGCCGTTTTGGCGGCGGCCACGAAGACCGCGGTGCCCTTCGTCACGGCTTCGTCACGGCTGGCCGCGTCCACCACCAGCTGGGCCCCGTAGCGGGTGGTGCCGATGCCGGTGGCAATACCGGAGCTGGGGGCGACCGCGTCGGCCAGTTCGACGATCTCGTCGCGGGTCAGCACACGGTCACCTTCGGCCTCCAGGCCGACACTCCACTTCACCGGGTCTCCTCGGTCATTCCGCAGTCGGTCAGTCCGCAGTTGGTCAGTCCGCAGTCGGTCAGCTCAGGGTGGGCAGCAGCACGGCCAGTTCCTCCAGGCTGTGCAGGTCGTGCCCGGACAGCAGCAGATCCACGTGCGGCGCCACCACCATCATGCCCAGAGTGCTGGGCCGGAAGTCCTTGTTGTCACCTTTGTGCGGGTTGAGCCAGACCAGCCGGTGACACTGCCGGGCCAGCCGCTCGGCCGCGGTGGCCAGCAGCTCGGGGTCGCCGCGGTCCAGTCCGTCCGAGCAGACCACCACCACTCCGCCCCGGGCCAGGCCACGGCGGCCCCAGACCCGGGTGAACTCGTCCAGCGCGGCGCCGATCCTGGTTCCGCCCTCCCAGTCCAGCACGGCCTTTCCGGCCTCGGCCAGGGCCTGGTCCGGGCGCCGGCGGCCCAGCGGCTGGGTGATCCGGGTCAGCCGGGTGCCGAAGCAGAAGACTTCGACCCGGCCGGAGGCCCGCCGGGCCGAGTGCGCGAACTGCAGCAGGCTGCGGGAGTAGTCGGCCATGGACCCGGACACGTCCAGGATCAGGATCAGCGGCCGGAGCCGGGTCTTGCGCCGCCGCCAGCGCAGGCCGGCCACGTCGCCGCCCGGCCGCATCGCGTCCCGGACCGTGCGCCGCAGATCGGGGACGCGGCCGGAGCGGGCCGGGGCCGTGCGCCGGGTGCGCCGCCGGGGCGGGGTCAGCCGGATCCGCCGCATGATCCGCCGGACCGCGGCCAGTTCCTCGGGGGTGCAGGCGCCGAAGCTCTTGTGGCGGAGGGCCTCGGCCGCCGAGGCCATCAGGCCCAGCTTCGCTTCCTCTTCGCCGGTGTCCTCGCCGGCGGGCGGGTCGGTGGCCGGGACGTCCAGCACCGCCCCGTCCACCTGGGCGCCGACCTGGGTGCTGAGCTTGAGCAGTTCCCGCACCGGGTCCCGGTCGCCGAGGAAGTAGCGGCGGAACACCCGGTCGTAGACGTCCAGGTCGTCCTTTTTGGTCACCAGGGTGGTGGACCCGGCCCAGTACAGGTCGGTCAGGTCGGTGGGGTCGAGGGTGGCCGCGGCCGCGCAGTAGGTCAGCAGGTCGCCGGTGCCCACGGCCAGGCCTTCCTGGCGCAGCGCGGTCGCGAAGCCGCTCAGTACCGGGGTGAAGGCGGCCGACTCGGGCACCGGCTCAGGCACCGGAGGTGATCTCCGACAGGTTCTCGCGGACGAAGTCGAGGTCGTCGCGCTCCTTGATCACCGCGCCCAGGGTGACGTCGGCGGTGGACTCGTTCAGGTCGGTCTCGCCCAGGAAGTCCAGGGTGCGGGCCCAGTCGATGGTCTCGGCCACCCCCGGCGGTTTGGCCAGATCCAGCTCGCGCAGCCGGTGCACGGCCGCCACCACCTTTCGGGCCAGCTCCGCGGCCACCTGCGGCTCGCGCAGGGCCACGATCTCCAGCTCCCGTTCGGCCGACGGGTAACCGATCCAGTGGTACAGGCAGCGCCGCTTGAGGGCGTCGTGCAGTTCGCGGGTCCGGTTGGAGGTCAGCACGACCAGCGGCGGGTGTTCGGCCCGGATCGTACCCACCTCGGGGATGGTGACCTGGAAGTCCGACAGGACTTCGAGCAGGAAGGCCTCGAATTCGTCGTCGGCCCGGTCCACTTCGTCGATCAGCAGCACGGCCCGGTCGCCGGCCCGGACCGCTTCGAGCAACGGCCGTTCGAGCAGGAATTTTTCGCCGAACAGCTGGTCCACGGCGCCGTCACCCGTCAGCTGGTGCTCGCTGAGCGCGCGGATCTGGAGCAGCTGGCGGGCGTAGTCCCACTCGTACAGGGCCTGGCTGG
This sequence comes from Streptosporangiaceae bacterium, assembly GCA_036521155.1. Taxonomy (GTDB): domain Bacteria; phylum Actinomycetota; class Actinomycetes; order Streptosporangiales; family Streptosporangiaceae; genus Bog-532. Next base: position 1,722 of record DATDIH010000064.1, on the reverse strand, counting down.
TGTCGATGCCCTCATAACACTGCAGCCGGATCAGCTTCCGGCCGAACACCGAGGCCAGCACCTTGGCCGCCTCGGTCTTGCCCACCCCGACCTCGCCCTCCAGCAGCACCGGGCGGTCCAGGGACAGGGCCACGAACAACGTGGTGGCCAGGCCGCGGTCGGCCAGGTAGCCGCCGTCGCGGAGGATATCGGTGAGCTCGGCGACGCTACCTGGTAGCTCCACGGGTCAGTGCGCGTCCCGGGCCGGGGCCGCGTCGGGGGCCGCGCCGAAGACCAGGTCGGCCAGGGTCCCGCCGCGGGCCAGCTTGCCCTCGCGCTCCAGCCGGCCGCGCCAGGCCGCGCGCAGGTCCTCGTCGTCGCCGTTGAAGCCGACGTTGCGCATGTTCTTACAGGACTTGCCGTGCCCGTGCTGGTGCGCGCCGTGCTGTCCGAAGGCCTCGTCCAGCTCGGCCTCGCTCTGGCCGGTGGCCGACCACACCGTGCGCAGCACGTTCAAAGCCTCTGGCTGCTCCATGGCTCCGACTGTAGTTCGGGACGCTGCCGCTGGCGACCGCGGATTAACCGTTTTCTTAAGCGGGTCCCGGCCGGGCCGGGGGCCGGCTGGGCGGCTTAGGCTCGCGAGCATGCCGTCTTCCCTGCCGTCTTCCCTGCCGCGCAGTACGCCGACTGACCAGGACGTCGATCCGGCCGCCATCCTCGCCCTACTGGACGCGCTCGAGGCCCGGCCGGACATCGAGATGCACAGCCTGATGATCGTGCGGCACGGGCACGTGGTGACCGAAGGCTGGTGGGCGCCGTACAGCGCGGGCCAGCGGCACCTGCTGTACTCGCTGAGCAAGAGCTTCACCTCGGCCGCGGCCGGGTTCGCCCAGGCCGAAGGCCTGCTCGACCTGGACGACCCGGTGGTGAAGCACTTCCCCGAGTTCGAGGCGGACATCACCGACCCCGGCAGCCGGGCCATCAAGGTCCGGCACATCGCCGCCATGGCCAGCGGTCACGACCGGGAGATGCTCGAGGAGGCGCGGGAGCGCGACCCGGACGAGCTCGTGCGCGGGTTCCTGCTCATCCCGCCCGACCAGGAGCCGGGCACGCTGTTCGCCTACAGCCAGCCCTGCACCTACACGCTGGGCAGCATCGTGCAACGCAACTCGGGACTGCCGCTGACCGAGTACCTGCGGCCGCGGCTGTTCGACCCGCTGGGCATCGGGCCGGTGGGCTGGCAGACCTGGCCATCCGGCCGCCAGCCCGGCCGCCGGCCCGGCCGTCAGCCCGACCGTCAGCCCGACCGTCAGCAGGGGTTCTCCGGGCTGTTCGCGCGGACCGAGGACCTGGCCAAGCTGGGCCTGCTGCACCTGCAGGGCGGCATCTGGGACGGCCGCCAGCTGCTGGCCGCCGACTGGGTGGCCCAGGCCACCAGTGAGCAGGTGGCCAACCCGGACCGGGAGAACCCGGACTGGCAGCAGGGCTACGGCTTCCAGTTCTGGATGTCCCGGCACGGGTACCGCGGCGACGGGGCGTTCGGCCAGTTCTGCGTGGTCCTGCCCGAGCTGGACACCGTGGTGGCCAGCACCGCCGCCACCTTGGACATGCAGGCCGTGCTGGACGCGCTGTGGGAGCACCTGCTGCCCGGTCTGGGCCGGGCCGGCGGGCAGGCCGGCAGCGCGAGCCCGGCTAGCCGGGCGCTGAGTTCCTCCTGTGCAGCGCCATCGCCACTGGCGCCCA
>DATDIH010000063.1:0-3102 GCA_036521155.1 Streptosporangiaceae bacterium | reverse complement strand
GCGCACGTGCTGCGGCTGGGACCGGCCTGGCTGGGCGGCCAGCGGACCGGCGAGATCACCACCCTGTCCACCAAGGGCCTGGACGCGCTCGACCCGTATTTCGCCCGGTTCCTCCCGCAGCTGGTGCTGGCCTGCCTGGTCCCGGTGGCGGTGCTGATCCGGGTGGGGCTGGCCGACTGGATCTCCGCGCTGGTGATCGCGGTCACGCTGCCGATCATCCCGGTGTTCGGCGTGCTGATCGGGCTGCAGACCCGGGCCCAGACCGAGCGGCAGTGGCAGCTGCTGGCCCGGCTCGGCGGGCACTTCCTGGACGTCGTCGAGGGGCTGCCCACGCTGAAGCTGTTCGGCCGGGCCCAGGCCCAGACCGCCGTGATCCGGGAGGTCACCGACGCCCACCGGCGTGCGACCATGCGCACGCTGCGGGTGGCGTTCCTGTCCGCCCTGGTGCTCGAGCTGTCCGCGGCGATCGCGACGGCCCTGGTGGCGGTGGAGGTGGGGCTGCGGCTGCTGGCCGGGCATATGCAGTACCAGACCGCGCTGCTGGTCCTGCTGCTCACCCCGGAGGTGTACCTGCCGCTGCGCGCGGTCGGCCTGCAGTTCCACGCCAGCATGGAGGGGGTGACCGCGGCCGGCCGCGCCTGCGAGATCCTCGAGACCCCGCTCCCGCACGCTGCGCTCCCGGGGGCCGGCCCGGCGGCACCCGCGGGACGCGGAACGGGGTCTGGCCCGCCCGCCCGGCCCGACCTGCGCCGCGACCTTATTTTCCTCCACGGAACCTCGCTGGTGTACCCGGGCCGGGACGCGCCGGCGCTGGACCGGGTGTCGTTCGTGATCCGGCCCGGTGAGCGGATCGCGGTGACCGGGCCGAGCGGGGCGGGGAAGAGCTCGCTGCTGGCCCTGCTGCTGCGGTTCGCCGCGCCGACCGGGGGGCGGGTCGAGGCCGGCCCGGCCGGGGCGCCGGGCACCGACATCGCCGCGTTCGACGTGGCCGCCTGGCGCCGCCAGATCGCCTGGGTGCCCCAGCATCCGTACCTGTTCGACGGGACGGTGGCCAGCAACATCGCCCTGGGCCGGCCGGACGCGTCCGAGGCAGACGTCGCGCAGGCGGCCACCCTGGCGGGCGCGGCCGGGTTCATCGGGGCGCTGCCCCAGGACTACCGCACCCCGCTGGGGGAGCGCGGGGCCCGGCTGTCCGCGGGCCAGCGGCAGCGGATCGCGCTGGCCCGGGCGTTCCTCCAGGACGCGCCCCTGCTGCTGCTCGACGAGCCGGTCGCGCATCTGGACCCGCTGACCGCGCGGATGATCACCGCCACCATCGGCCAGCTGATGGCCGGGCGGACCGTGATCCTGATCAGCCACGGGGTGGGCTGGGCGGGCGGCGCCGACCGGACCCTCATCCTGGATCAGGGCCGGCTGGTGCTGGCCGCCGGCTGTTTCGGCACGGTGGCGGGCGGCCTCCCGCTGGCGGCCACGTCATGACCGCGCACCCGGCGGCTATGTCATGACCGCGCACCCGGCGGTCCCGTCCCCCGCCTCGAACGGCGGTGGCCCGCGGTCCACAGCCAACGGGCGGGTCCCGCCGCGGCCCGTGCACGGCGATGACCGGTCCCCGGCGGCGCATCCCCTGCTGCGGCTCCTCCGGATGGCCCGGCCGCTGCGCGGCGAGCTGGCGGTGGCGGTAGTGGCGGGCGCGCTGTCCACCGGCTGCGCCGTGGCGCTCCTGGCCACGTCCGGCTTCCTGCTGGCCCGGGCCTCGCAGCATCCCAACATCGTGGCCATCTCGGTGGCCGTGGTCGCGGTACGCGCGTTCTCGGTGGGGCGCGGGGTGTTCCGGTACGGCGAGCGCCTCGCCTCGCACGACGCGGCCTTCAGGATCCTGGCCGACGTGCGGGTCCGCGTCTACCAGCGGCTGGAGCGGCTGGCCCCGGCCGGGCTGCGCGAGTTCCGGTCCGGTGACCTGCTGGCCCGGCTGGTCAGCGACGTGGACGCCACCCAGGACCTGTTCATCCGCGGCATCGCCCCGCCGCTCACCGCGTTCCTGGTCGGTGCGGGCGCGGCCACCGCGTGCCTGGTCATCCTGGCCCCGGCGGGCGCGGTGCTGGCCGCCGGGCTGCTGGTGGCGGGGCTGGCCGTGTCCTGGCTGGCCGCGGCCCGGGCCCGCCGGGCCGCGCGGCGCACCGCGCCCGCCCGCGGCGCGCTCAGCGCCCGGGTGACCGACCTGCTGGCCGGGGCTGCGGACCTGCACGCGTTCGGAGCCCAGGACGCCGCACTGGCCCGGGCCGACCAGGCTGACCAGGAGCTGACCCGGCTGGCCCGGATGTCAGCGGCCGGTGCCGCGCTGGGCAGCGGGCTGTCCCAGGCCGTGGCCGGGCTGACCCTCTGGGGAGTGCTCGTGCTCGGCGTGGCCGCGGTCGGCACGGGCACGATCAGCCGGGTGCCGCTGGCCGTGATCACGCTGACCGCGCTGGCCGCCTTCGAGGCGGTGACCGCGCTGCCCGCGGCCGCCCTGGCGCTCGGCCACGCCCGGGCCAGTGCGGTCCGGGTGGGCGCGGTGCTCGATGCCCCCGATCCGGTGCTCGGGCCGCGCACGCCCCGGCCGCTGCCGGGCGGGCCGCTGCGCGTCCGGCTGCGCGGGGTCCAGGTGCGCTACGAGCCGGGCGGCCCGCTGGCCCTGGACGGCGTGGACCTCGACCTGGACGCCGGCCGGCGGGTCGCGCTGCTCGGCCCGAGCGGGGCCGGCAAGTCCACGGTGGCCGCCCTGCTCTTTCGGTTCTGCGACCTGGCGGGCGGCTCGGCCACCCTGGACGGCGCCGACCTGGCTGGCTACGACCCTGACGCGGTGCGGACCGTGATCAGCGGGTGTGCCCAGGATCCCCACCTGTTCGACACGACCATCGCCGCGAACATTCGGCTCGCCCGGCCCGAGGCCAGCCAGGACCAGGTGACGGAAGCCGCCCGTCAGGCCCGCCTGCTGCCCTGGATCGACTCGCTCCCGCAGGGCTGGGACACGCCCGTGGGACCCCGGGGCACCGCCGTCTCGGGCGGCGAGCGGCAGCGGATCGCGCTGGCCCGGGCGCTGCTGGCCGACCCGGCGCTGCTGAT
>DATDIH010000062.1:0-3797 GCA_036521155.1 Streptosporangiaceae bacterium | reverse complement strand
CCACGGGCAAGCAGCTGGTCATGGAGAGCTCTCCGGAGTCCACCATTACCCAGAGCTTCAACCCGTTCGTCCCCACCGGCGCACCCTGGGGCATGGGCGCAACCGGGCTCATCTACGAGCCGCTGATCCAGTTCAACCTGGTCGCGCCGCCGAAGTACACCCCGTGGCTGGCCACGTCCTACGCGTGGTCCAACGGCGGGAAGACTCTCACCTTCGCGATCCGCCAGGGCGTGAAGTGGAACGACGGCCAGCCGTTCACCCCGGCTGACGTGGTCTTCACCTTCAACATGCTGAAGGCGAACGCGGCGATGAACCTGAACGGCGTGAAGTACGGCACCGTGACCGCGTCCGGCAACAACGTCGTGCTCACCTTCGCGACCCCGCAGTTCACCGACCTGCAGTCCATCGCCGGCACCGCGATGGTGCCGGAGCACATCTGGAAGTCGGTCAGCAGCCCGGCCACGTTCGCGGACGCCAGCCCGGTCGGCACCGGCCCGATGAAGCTGGGCAGCTTCACGCCGCAGGGCTTCGCGCTGGTCAAGAACACCAGCTACTGGCAGGCCTCCCAGGTGCAGGTCCCGAAGGTCTTCTTCCCGGTGTACACGTCCAACACGAGCGCGCTCAGCGCACTGTACTCCGGGCAGATCGACTGGACCGGTAACTACATCCCCGGCCTGCAGCACAGCTTCGTCGACACCAACCCGGAATTCCACCACCACTGGGAGGCGCCCGGCGGGACCAACAGCCTGGTGCCGAACCTGAACAAGTGGCCGACCAACCAGCTGCCGGTGCGGCAGGCGATCAGCGCCGCGATCAACCGCGGGCTGCTGGCCTCCGAGGGCGAGTCCGGCCTGGAGAACCCGGTCCTGAACGCCACCGGCCTGACCCCGCAGCTGTTCGACGCGTGGAGCGGTCCTGTCGCCAGCATGACCGTGCCCGCCACGGGCGACCCGGCCGCCGCGCAGCAGATCCTGCAGAAGGCCGGTTACACCAAGGGGTCGAACGGCTTCTTCGCCAAGGGCGGCAAGACCGTCTCGATCACGATCACGAACCCGTCGGCTTACACCGACTACGCCCAGGTCGACTCCCTCGTCGCGCAGGAGCTGAAGGCGGCCGGCATCGACGCCACGTTCCAGGGCCAGTCGGTGGACGCGTGGACCGCCGACGTCGCCTCCGGTAACTTCCAGCTGACCTCGCACTGGTCCAACGGCGGTATTTCCCCGTACAACATGTACGACGGCTGGCTGGACAGCGCGCTGTCCTCGGGCAAGGTCGCGACCGGCAACTACGAGCGGCTGAATGACCCAGCCGTCGACCAGATGCTGGCCACGCTGGCCGGGGCCGAGACCACCACCCAGCAGACCGCGGCGCTGGAGCCGATCGCCAAGTTCGTCGCGGCGAACCTGCCGATCATCCCGACCACGACCGCCTCGCAGTGGTTCCAGTACAACTCGCAGAACTACACCGGGTGGCCGACGCCGGACAACCCCTACGAGTCCGGACAGCCCTCCGGAACCAACAACGGTCCCGGTTCCGGCACCGACGAGGTAGTGCTCCTGCACCTGCGCCCCCGGGCCTGATGTCCTAGGCTCCACGGCACTCAAGCGGGCCCGCCCCTGGCAACCCCCCCACCAGGGGCGGGCCTCACCCCGCCGAAGGAAGGAGCGTGCCGTCGCGCATCGCGTTCAGCACCCTCGCGTTTCCTGACGCCACCCTGGCGGCGGCCGCTTCCGCAGGCCGCCGCTGGGGTTATTCCGGTATCGAGCTCAGGCTCATCGACGGCGAGCTCATCGACCCGGCCATGCCCGCCGCGCGCCGGGCGCAGGTCGGGCGGACCCTGGCCGGCGCCGGGCTGCCTGTCGTCGCGGTGGACAGCTCGATCCGCCTCACCGGCGACGACCCCGGTCCGGACCTGCGCCGGTTCCTCCAGCTGGCCAGCGACTGGGAGGCCCCGCTGGTCCGGGTGTTCGGCGGCGCGCTCGACCCGCCTCCGGCGCGCCGGGCGCAGCTCCAGAACGCGGCGCGGGTGCTCGAGGAGGCCGTGCCGCTGGCCGCCCGGCTGGGCGTCGCCATCGGCGTGGAGACGCACGACGATTTCTCCGCCTCCTCGGCCGTGGCCGAACTGCTCGCTCTGGTGCCGTCGGCCCCGGTCGGCGCGGTGTGGGACAGCCACCACCCGCACCGGATGGGCGAGACGCCCGCCGAGGTATACGCCAACCTGAGCCCGAGAATCCTGCTCGCGCAGGTCAAGGACGCCCGCCGGATCGGGGGGGCTCGGGGGGGCCGTCCCCCCCGGAACCAGCAGAGCGCGGACGGGGAATGGCAGCTGGTCCTGCTCGGCGCCGGCGAGGTACCGGTCAGGGACATGCTCGGCCTGCTGGCGGCCGGAGGCTACCCGCACTGGATCTCGGTGGAATGGGAGAAGCGCTGGCACCCGGAGATCGAGGCGCCCGAGGTGGCCCTCCCCCAGCACCTGGACCTGCTGGCCACGTGGCTAGAGTCGGGACAGTGAGCGGCTTCGGGATCGTCGGCACCGGGGTGATCGCGGCCATGCACGCCGCCGCGATCGCGACCCTGCCCGGCGCCAGGCTGGCGGCCGTCACCGATGTGGCCGCCGAGGCCGCCTCGGCGTTCGCCGCCGCGCGCGGCTGCGCCGCCGAACCCGGTCTGGACGCGCTGCTCGCCCGGCCGGATGTCGACGTGGTGTGCGTCTGCGTGCCGAGCGGCCAGCACGCCGAGGTCGGCGTCCGCGCCGCCCGGGCCGGCAAGCACCTGGTGGTGGAGAAGCCGATCGACGTCACCCTGGCGGCCGCCGACCGGCTCATCGAGGCGGCCCGGGCGGCCGGGGTCAGGCTCACCGTGATCTCCCAGCACCGCTTCGATCCCGGCCTGGTCGAGCTGAAGCGCCTGCTCGGCGACGGGGCCCTGGGCCGGCTCGTGCTCGCCGAGGCCAGCACCAAGTGGTACCGGACGCAGGGCTACTACGACAGTGCCGCCTGGCGCGGCTCCTGGGCGATGGACGGCGGCTCCCTGATGAACCAGGGCGTTCACTACGTGGACCTGCTGCGCTGGTGCATGGGCCCGGTGACCGAGGTCACCGCCGTCTGCACCACGCAGGCGCACCAGGTCGAGGTCGAGGACACCGCGCTGGCCATCGTCAGGTTCGGCTCGGGCGCCGTCGGCACCATCCTGTCCAGCACCGCCGCCTTCCCCGGCTTCCCGCAGCGGCTGGAGGTCACCGGGACGGACGGCACCGTGATCATCGAGGACGGCCGGATCGTCCGCCGCGCATTCGGCCCGCAGGCCGGGACCGGTCCCGGGGACGGCGCGGGGCCGGGGACCATCGGGGCCGCGGCTGACCCGGCCGCGATCGACGTGGCCAGCCACGCCGCGCAGATCGCCGACCTGCTCGCCGCGATCGAGGAGGGACGCGAGCCCGCCGTAGACGGCCAGGCCGGCCGCGACGCGCTCGAGATCGTCTGCGCCGTGTACGAGTCGGCCCGCACCGGCCGGGCGATCTCTGTTAGCCGGGGGGACGACCCCCCATGAACCCCCCCGATCATGGGGGGCTACCCGCCCCCCATACCCCCCGGGACCCCCCTGGCCCTGGCCCTGGCCCTGGCCCCGGGACCATAACCCTCAGCGGGTTCGCCGATGAGATCTCGCCCGACCCGCGCGAACAGCTCGCCACGCTCGCCGCCGAGTCGATCACGCACCTGGAGCTGCGCAGCGCCTGGTCGGTCAACGTGGCCGACCTCACCGGCCCGCAGCTCGCCGCGTTCCGGGCCATGCTGGAC
>DATDIH010000061.1:0-2671 GCA_036521155.1 Streptosporangiaceae bacterium | reverse complement strand
CCTGAAGCCAGCCGGAGTCCGGCGGGTTCGGCTAGCCGGGGCTCCGTATAGGCGCTGACCGCGATGACAGCCATACGGCTCGTGACCAATGGTTGATGTGTCGCAGGAATGCACGCCGAAGAGCCAGAGAAAGCGGTCCGCTCGTTAGGAGCTGGGGCCGGCGAAAAGGAGAGCCTCGATGACCACTTCTCTGCCCACTACCAGGCTGGGCTGGACGGCCGGACACTGAGCATGGTCACCACCCGAGCTCCGGAGCGAATGCCCGACCAGCCATGCGTCGACTGCCTGGATCATTCGCTGGCCACCGCGCGCAAAGGGCCAGCCGTTCCCCGCCAGGTCCCGTTCTGGCTGGTGGCGCTCGTTCTGGCCACCACCATGCTCGGCACCACCCTGCCGACCCCTCTCTACGTCATCTACCAGGGCCAGTGGCATTTCTCCTCGGCCATCGTGACGGTGACCTTCGCTGCTTATGCCGCCGCGGTCCTGGTCACGCTGTTGCTGGCGGGCCGGTCCTCGGACCAGGCCGGACGCAAACCGGTGCTGGTCATAGCCCTGGTCATCAGCGCGCTGAGCACGGTCGTGTTCATCCTGGCCCCCAACGTGGGCGTGCTGATCGCCGGGCGGATCCTGTCCGGCCTCTCGGCGGGCCTCATGACCGGCACGGCGACCGCCACGCTCACCGAGTTGGTCCCGGCCTCGGGCAGCCGCCGGGCCTCCCTGGTCGCTACGGCGGCCAACATGGGCGGCCTCGGCCTGGGCCCGCTCATCGCTGGGCTGTTCGCCCAGTACGCCCCCGACCCCACGGTCCTGGTATTCGAGGTGTACCTGGTCCTGCTGGCGGTGGCCGGCCTCTGCCTGTTCCTGGTCCCCGAAACCGTGAGCCCGCGCCGACGGCCTGCCGTGCGCTTCGCTGGGCTGGGCATTCCCGAACAGGGCCGGAGCGAGTTCATCGCGGCCGGCGTCGGCGGGTTCGCCGCCTTCTCCCTGCTCGGGCTGTTCGCCGCGCTGGCGCCCACCTTCCTCGGCAACGTACTTCACCAGGAAAGCCACGCCGTCCAGGGTGGGATCGTGTTTCTGCTGCTGGCGGTGGGGACCGTCACCCAGCTGCTGGTGTCCCGCTTCAACAGCCGCCGGGTCGTGATGGCCGGCCTCGGCCTGTTCCTGGCCGCGCTGGCCCTGATCGTTGCCGCCCTCTCCCAGGCCGGGATGGCGTTGTTCCTGGCGGGAACGGTCGTCGGCGGGGTGGCCGTGGGGGCCGTCTTCCTGGGCAGTCTGGCCACGGCCAACCGCCTGGCCCCGGCCGGGCGGCGTGGCCAGGTCATCTCCGCCTTCTTCGTCGCCTGCTATGCCGGCCTGATCATCCCCGTGGTCGGCGTCGGGGTGGCCTCCGAATTCATCAGCGACTTTGCGGCCGTGCTCGCACTGTCCATCCTGCTGGCCGCCCTGTCCCTGTTTTCCCTGGCCCACATCAGGAACGCCCGATAAGGAATGAACCATGGAACCAGCCGTTGCCGGTCACGAGCGCATCACCCACGACGACCTGCTCGTGCACAACTGGCGCGCATCACAGCTCACGCGGCTGGGCGTCCCCGGGCTGCTGGCCGAGCTCTACGCCGATCACCTCGACTGGCATCAGGTCGCGCGGCTGGTCCAGCGGGGGTGCCCGGCGTTGCTGGCCCTCCGCATCGCCCTCTGACGCGCAGTCCAGGCAGGTCCGTGATGGTGGTGCATCACGGCCAATGGCGGTCATGCCCTGCTGACCGGAGTCCGGCCATTCCTGCTGGCCGGTAGCCGGGTTGGGCGCTGGCCTTGAAGACATAAGCGGACGCGGGCGTGAGGCTGGACACATGCGGCGCGGGCGTCAGTAAGCCGCGAAGGTGGAAGGAAGCGAGGCGCGAACGATGACGGAGATTCTGGCTACGAAGGCACCTGTTCCCGGACATGAGTCGCCAGCCACACTGGAGGCGGTCCGGGCCGGGGCGCTGTTCCTTTCGGCCTTGCAGCCATCCGGGTCGCCCGCCCCTGATCAGATCCGCCGCGCCGTCACGACGACGCTACGGCGACTGGGAGTCCGCGACTGCGCCGCACGGGTCGCCGGTGAGTTCGGGGATCACCCGGACACCGCTGCCGCCAGGATGAGCTGGGCGCTGGCGGCGATCGGCGCGACGTACCCGGCGCCGCCGATGACCCGGGCTCCTGGCTTCCGGCCACTTGCCTTTGCGAGCTGAACGGTCATCGCGATGACGATCATGTGCCTGAGCTTGTCTCACCGCTTCGTTCCGGCCGCGCTGCTGGAGCAGCTCGCGGTCCCGGCCGGTGAGCTGGGCGAGATCCTGGCCCGGCTGCACGCGGTACCGGCAGTCGACGAGGTGATGCTCTTGTCCACCTGCAACCGGGTGGAGGTCTACACGGCGGTGTCCGGGCCCGCTGGTCCGGTGACCTGTGCGGTGGCGGGCTTGGTCGCCGTCCGCGGGCGCGTCCCGGCCAGCCAGGTCATGCAACTGGCCCGGATCCCGGCCGGCCGTGCCGTTGCCGAGCACTTGTTCTCGGTAGCGTGCGGGCTGGACTCGATGGCTGTCGGCGAGGACCAGATCGTCGCCCAGATCAAGGCCGCGGCCCGCAAGGCCGCCGCGGCGGGAACCACCGGCCCGGCTCTGGCCGGCCTGATCGA
>DATDIH010000060.1:0-20873 GCA_036521155.1 Streptosporangiaceae bacterium | reverse complement strand
TCAGATAGACCGGATGGCCCCGCCGTCCACCGGGATCATCGCGCCGGTGGTGTAGGACGCGGCCGGGGAGAGCAGGAACGCCGCGGTCCGGCCGAACTCCACGGCTTCGCCGTACCGGCGCAGCGGGATAGTTTGCGACCGCCGGGCCCGCACCTCATCGGGGTCGCCGCTGAGGGCGTCGAGTTCACGGACCCGGTCGGTGGCGATCCGGACCGGCAGGATCCCGTTCACCCGGACCCCGGACGGCCCGATCTCCTCGGCCAGCGTCTTCACCACCCCGGCCAGGCCCGGGAAGAGCCCGTTGGAGATGGCCAGTTCGGCCAGGGGCACCCGTACCGAGGAGGCCAGCACGAACACGACCGAGCCGCCCGTGCCGGTCAGGGCATCGGGCCCGGCGCGGCCGTCCAGCTCGGCGGCCAGGGCCCGGGCCAGCCGGACGGCGCCGAGGTAGACGCGTTCGAACGCCGATCGCCAGGCGTCGTCGGTGGTGCTGGCGACCGTGCCGGTGGGTGATCCGCCCACGCTGATCAGCGCGCCGTCCAGGCGGCCGAAGCGTTCGCGGGCGGCCGCGATCAGCCGGTCCGGCGTGGCCGGATCGGCATTGTCAGCCACCACCCAGCCGACGTCGCCGGCGGCGACCCCGGTGTCGGTGAGGCGGGCCACGGCCCCGGTGGCGGTCGCCTCGTGCGGGGCGCTGAGCAGAACCCGGGCTCCTTCCCCGGTCAGGGCCTGGGCGGCCGCGAACCCGAGACCGCGACTGCCCCCGGTCACGATGTAAGTCCGGCCCCGCAACCCAAGATCCACCCGGCTATTCTGCCAGCGACCCCCGGCTTCACTAGCGGCCCCCGGCTTCAACTGACCGGCCAGCGGAAAGAAGTCTTCGGTGAGCGAGCACAAGGCAGAACCGCCGTCCGAGGCCGTGGGCGCGGCCGCCCTGCGCCTGGGCTGGTCCCACCGCCACCGGGACGTGTCCGGCGGGACGCTGCGGCCGACCGTGTTCGGCGCGGTCGACGGGCTGGTGACCAACGCCTCGCTGATCGCGGGCGTGGGCGGCGGCGGGGTGTCCGCCCACGCCACCATCCTGACCGGCGTGGCCTCCCTGGTCGCGGGGGCGTTCTCCATGGGCTTCGGCGAGTACATCTCGGTCACCAACCAGAACGAGCTGGTGCAGTCCGAGGTGTCGCTGGAGCAGACCATGCTGGCCCAGTTCCCGGCGGCCGAGCAAGCCGAGCTGGCCGACTACTTCCGCCAGTACGGAGCCGATCGCGCCACCGCGACCCGGATGGCGGCCGCGGTCTCCAAGGACCCGGACACCGCGCTGCGGCTGCACACCCGGGAGGAGCTGGGCGTCGACCCAGACGAGCTGCCCTCCCCGGTGACGGCCGGGGTGATGTCGTTGCTCGCGTTCTCGGGCGGGGCCCTGGTCCCGCTGCTGCCGTACCTGCTGGGGGCCACCGTGCTGTGGTTCAGCCTGGTCCTGACCGCGGTCGCGCTGATCTGCGGCGGCATGGTCGTTGGGCGGCTCACCGGCCGGCCGGTGCTGCGGTCCGGCCTGCGGCAGCTGGCCCTGGGTGCGGTGGCCATCGGCATCACCTACGGCATCGGCACCCTGATCGGCCACCACACCGGCTGACCGCCCATCCGGCTCAAAGCCACCCTCAGCCTGGGAGCTCGTGCTCGCGGATCACCCGCTCGATGCGCCGGTCGGGCACGACCCACATGATCGCGACCGCGACGAAGAAGCCCTCACCGATCGCGGCCCCGTACCGGCCGCTCCGGTCGATCAGCAGGGCGCAGAGGATCCCGGCCAGGTACAGCACCGGGGACGCCTTGCCCTTGACGTCGGAGCCGATGGCCCGCCGCAATATCGACTCCGATCCCTGCTGCCGGGTGATCAGCGTCTGCAGCACGAAGTAGGCGACCGCGGCGGCGAGCAGGTTGATCCCGTACACGACGACCGGAGTCGGCTGGAACTTCGTCTCGTCCACCCAGGCGGTGGTGAACGGGAACAGCGACAGGCAGAACAGCAGGGCCAGGTTGGCCCACAGCACCCCGCCACGGATCTGCCCCACCAGCTGGAACATGTGGTGGTGGTTGTTCCAGTAGATGCCGACGTAGACGAAGCTGAGCAGGTAGGTGAGCAGGCTACTGCCGGTGGTGTGCCACAGGGCGTGCAGAGTTGACCCCTCCGGGACCTTCAGCTCCAGCACCATGATCGTGATGATGATGGCCAGCACGCCATCGCTGAACGCCTCAAGCCGGCTGGTCGGCACCGCCCGTCCCCCTTCTGCCTGCCCAGAACGTTAGCCGGTGATGGCGGCGATCAGGCTGGCGACGGCCAGCCCGGCCATGACCACGGCGGCGATCCGGGTGATCCAGTGAAACGGCACCACCCGTAGCAGCTGCCGTCCGCCCACGATGGCCAGCCCGCCCACGGCCCACAGGCCCAGCACCGCGCCGGCCCCGACGGTCAGCGGGTCGTGGTAACGGGCGGACAGGTTGGCCGTGACCAGCTGGGTCAGGTCGCCGAACTCGGCCACGAACAGCACCGCGAAGCTGCGCCAGGCCACCCGCCAGAACCCGTCGTGGGTCACGACCCGGGCCACCGGCCGGACCAGCGTGGCCACCCCGCCCTGCGGCCCCCCGCCGGCCCGGTCGTCGCGGGGCGAATCCTCGCCGGGCCGGCCGGGCTCGCCCGCCAGCTGGCCTTCAGCGCGCCCGGCGGACTCCCCGTCGTCGTCCCGGCGGCGCAGCATCAGGACCGCCCCGACCGCGAACAGCACCGCGACCGCGGCCTGCATGACCCGGTGCGGCAGCAGGAACAGCAGGCTGCCCGCGCTGACCGCCAGCACCACGTGCACCACGAACGCCGCGGCCACCCCGGCGAAGACGAAGATCGGCCGGTACCGGGTCCCCAGAACAAGGCTGGCCAGCGCCGTCTTGTCTGGCAATTCGGCCACGAAGACCACGCCAAACACGGTGGCGAGAACAGCGAGGTTCATACGGCTCCTGTCGTCGCTGCCGCGCCCGGGCAGACTCCGGCGCGGCAGTCCCCCTGGTGGGTGCACTACCTGGCCGAGAGTCTCGCTCAGCGCGTCGACACAGTCCGCGTCCGCGCCCCGGGTACCGGGCCCGCAGGCCAGCATGTCGGCATCCCGGCGGAGAGCTACTCCCCCTCGCACTGAACAGGTTAGCGGCCGTCCCAAAATGAGACGGCCGACCGGCCGAATTTGTAACCAACCTCACCCAGGCCCCATTTTTATATCGAAGGTCTTTACTCCGGGTCCGACGGCACGATGGGGCCCGAGCCCCGCAAGTTACCGGACCCCGCACCGTGACCTTCGATGATCGAAATCTGCTCCGGCCGGACCAGCGCCAGGGCGTCACCTCGCAGCTCAGATGTGAGGGTCAGCAGCCCGAAGGCGGTCTCGCCCGTCAGCCAACTTTGTTCTAGTACTTGTAGGTACTAGAACCGGTGGGGAGGCCGTCATGAGCTACCGGTTGCAGATGTCCACGGAGTTTCACGACTGGCTGGCCGAGCTGCGCGACCGTGACCCGTCGGCCGCTGTGCTGGCTGCGCAGGCCCTGGCCGCCCTCGCCGCCGAAGGCGATCACCTCGGCCCCCCGCTGGTGGTCGCCGTGCCGGCCCGGCTAGGTCCCGACGAGTTGCTGTCGGCGCTGGATCGGCGTTATCAGGCCTGGCTGGAAACCATGACCGGCCTGCGCCGTCGCGCGGCCGACGTGGCCACGCTGAGACGGCGGCTCGAACGCCAGCTGGCCGAGCCAGGGCCAGCCGATGAGCTGGCCGCGGCCCGGCAGCGGCTCGCCGCGACGATCGAAGCCGGGGACCGGCTGGCCGCGGCCGGCCAGCGGGAGCACCAGGCGGCCGACGCCTTCCGGACCAGGAAGGAAGTCCTGAAGGCGCTCTACAACGTGGCCCGGGCCGAGCAGTTCATCGAGCAGGCTCAGGCCGAGGACGCAGGTGACGACGGGGCGGCCGCCGCGGCGGCCAGGCTTGACGAGATCACCGGGCAGCTCGAGCAGGAAGTGGGCTGGGAGGAGCCGGCCGAAGGCCTGCTGGAGCTCCGGCCCGGCGAGCCCGCCGACCGCGGCCTCCGCATCCTGTTCGCCGTCGAGCCGCCTGGTACCGCGCTGCTGATCGCCGTGCTGGAGGGACCCGACGCCGTGCGGGACCACTACCGCGAAGCCGTCCTGCTGGCCTCCGGGGTGCTGCGGGCGGCCCGGGCCGGCCAGGTGGGGGAGGCGGCCGCGCATACGTTCGGCGATGGGCAATCCTTCCTCGAAGAGTTCTTCCCCGGCCGTGTCCCGCTCCGCTGACCGAGGCGGTCAGGCCGAAACCATCGCGGCCAGATGGCTCAGCGAATTGCCGAGGTGATCTGGCGGGAACCGCAGAACGTGGCCGCACGGAAGAAATCACCTGAACGTGTGAGGCGAGGGGCCGATGTACCTGGCCATGCTGGTCCGGCGACGATGGCGATCGAAGGAGACCGCGGTGAACGCAGAGCCAGCTGCAGCGATGACGACCTATTTCCGCGTGTGCGACGGAGTACGAGTCCGGTACGCCGACACCAGGGCCGACGCGGACACCACCGTGCTCATGCTGGCGCCGTGGCCGGAGAGCCTGTGGGCCTTCCGCCGGATCTGGGATCGGGTCACGCCGCTGGGCCGGGTCGTCGCGCTCGACATGCCCGGATTCGGTCACTCGGACCAGACCCGTCCGGAGCTCATCGCCCCCGACGCGATGGGGGAGTTCTTGGCCCGGCTGATCGACGAGTGGGGTCTGGGGGCTCCGCACATTGTCGGTCCCGACGTGGGCACGGCGGCGGCGCTGTTCCTGGCGGCCACGTCACCCGAGCGGGTGACGAGCCTGACCATCGGCGGCGGCGCGGTGCGTTTCCCGGTCGAGGCGGGCGGTGCGCTGGAGCAGACGATCGGCGCGCCGAGCCTGGACGTGATCCGCGGTCTCGACGCCCGGGCCAACATCAGCGCCGCCGTCGAGATCGGCGCACCCAGCGCCACCGAACCCGAAGTCCACGAGGACTACGTCAGCGCCTACGACCTGGGCCGCTTCGCCGAGTCGGCCCGGTTCGTGCGGCACTACCCCGAGCAGAACAAGATCCTGGCTGACCTGCTCCCGAGGATCACCACACCGGCCCAGATCGTGGCCGGGACCAACGATGAACTCGTGCCGTGGTCGAACAACCAGTACCTGGCCGACGTTCTCCCGAACGCCGAGATTCATCCGCTCGACGCGGGCCACTTCGCCTGGGAGGAAGCCCCCAGCGCGTACGGCTCCCTCGTCGCTGCCTGGATCCGCGAACAAGCTCCGGCGGGGAAAGCCTGACCTAATCCGCGGTTTCCGGCGGGATGTTGAACGGCGTGATGATCTGCGTGGGGGCGGGCGCGGTGGTGATTGGGCCGTCCAGTGCACCGTGAGCCTGCATGATGAGCTGGCAGGCGCGGTGCATGTCCCGGCGCAGGTCGTGGTAGAGCACGGCGCCCAGGCGGCCAGCCTCAAGCAGTTCCCGGTTCTCCGCGTCCAGGTCGTGCGCGATGAACACCCGGCAGGGGCGCTGCCGGGCATCGAAGGCGGCCAGGATGGCCCGATTGCCGCCGCCGATCGAATAGACGGCCTCGATGTCGGGATTGCGGTCCAGAACGTCGAGCGTCAGCCGGTAGACCGAGCTGTCCAGGCCGTCGCTGTCCGTGATCTCGGTGAGGGCCCGGTGCGGCCACCGCTCGCGGATTGCGGCCCGGAAGCCGATCTCGCGTTCCTCCTCACCGCGGAAGACGGTACGGCTCAGCGCGACGAGTACGCGGCTGTCCCGTTCGCCCAGCCATTGGTTGATGAGGTAGGCCGCGGCGGCCCCGGCCGCCCGGTTGTCCATCCCGACGTAGGCGACCCGCTTGCTGAAGGGCAGATCGGTGACCAGCGTGACGACGGGAATGCCGGCCTCGGCCAGCCGCAGCACAGCGGCATTGACCTCAGGCGCCTCCGGTGCCTTGAGGATGACCCCGCGTGAGCCACGCCGGGCAATCGTGTCCAGCACACCGGCGATCTCACTTGGCTGGCCCTTTTCCCGGAACTCGAACCGGGACCGGACAACCGCGGGTCGCAGTGACGGCAGCTCCTGCTCGAGCGCGGTCTTGACCGCGGCCGAGAACCGGGACGGGGTCTGCATCACGATGTCGATCATGAATACCCGGCCGTTGAGCCGCAGCTGGCTCGCCTGCCGGTCCAGATCGGCAATGGCCTGCCGAATGTCGTTGACCGTGTGCGGGCGCACACCGCCGCGGTGATTGAGGACCCGGTCCACCGTGGCCTCACTGACTCCGGCCTGGCGTGCTATCTCCCGGATCGGGTAAGGGTGAGGCATGCCCTCCGCCTGATGGATTCTTGATGCCTTTGACGGCTTCGGTCGAGCTAACTTACCTCGCGAGCTGACCCGGGGGCCAGCCTCGGAGTCCGGAGTGACTGCCAGGTTGGAATATCCGGCCTTGGTGCCAAGAACCCGCCCATCAGGATGACGGGTTTTTGATGGCTGGCGGACCGTTGACTTGGTCAATCGGGACGCGCAGTGTCAAGTGCATCGAACCGGTAGGGGCGAGAGGTCGTTCCCGACACGCTGATGAGGCTGGTGCACACAATGGAGATGCTGATCGGCGGCACGTGGCAGCCGGCCCTGAGTGACCGCACCGAGGACGTGACCTCGCCGTTCGATGGGTCGGTCATCGGGACGGTCCCGGTCGCCGACGGTGCCGACGTCAGCGTCGCGCTGGAGCGAGCCGAGGCCGGCGCGGTCAGCTGGCGGCGTACGCCCGCTCATGAGCGGATGCGGATCCTGCTGCGAGCCGCCGAACTGGCCGACGAGCGGGCCGAGCAGACCGCGCAGGTCATCAGCGCCGAGGCCGGCAAGACGATCACCGAGGCCCGCGGCGAAGCTTCGCGCTCCGGCGACCTGATCAGGCTGGCCGCGTTCGAGGGCACCCAGCTGTACGGCGACGCGCTGCCGCTGGACGCCAACCGCGGCACCGGGCTGGACAAGCTGGGCTTCACCATCCACCAGCCCGTGGGCATCGTCACGGCGATCACGCCGTTCAACTATCCGGCGCTGCTGGTCATGCACAAGCTGGCCCCGGCGCTGGCCGCGGGTAACGCGGTGGTGCTCAAGCCGGCCCGGACCACCCCGCTGACCGCGCTGGCCCTGGCCCGCTGCTTCACCGACGCGGGGCTGCCGGATGGGGTGCTGTCGGTCCTCACCGGGTCCGGCCGGGACCTGGGCGATGCCCTCGTGAGCGACCCGCGGGTCCGTAAGGTCTCCTTCACCGGGTCGACCGCCACCGGGGAGCACATCACCCAGGTCGCCGGGATCAAGAAGCTGTCCCTGGAGCTGGGCTCCTCCTGCCCGGTCGTGGTACTGCCCGACGCGGACATCGAGCTGGCCGCCGCCGCGGTTGCGGCCGGCGGCTACATCAACGCAGGCCAGGTCTGCATTTCCGTGCAACGGGTGATCGCACACCCGTCCGTCGAAGGGGACTTCCTCGACGCGCTGGTGCCCAAGGTGGAGGCCATCCGCATCGGCGACCCGCGGTCGGAAGAGACCACCATGGGCACGCTGATCACCGCCGCGGACGCCGAACGGGTTGAGCGCTCGATCCACCAGGCCACGACCGAGGGCGCCAAATTGCTGACCGGCGGCGAGCGTGACGGCGCCGTACTGACCCCGGCCGTGGTGGCCGGGGTCGACCCGCGGTCGGCCTTCAGCCAGGACGAGCTGTTCGGCCCCGCCGTGGCCGTCAGCACGGCCGACGACTGGGAAAGCGCCATCGCTCAGGCCAACGGCACCCCCTACGGCCTGGCCGCCGGCATCTTTACCGCGGACGTGGCCGGCACGGTGCGGGCCATCCGGGAGATCGACGCCGGCGCCGTGCACATCAACTGGACCCCGCTCTGGCGGGCCGACCTCATGCCCTATGGCGGCCTGAAGGCGAGCGGCATCGGCAAGGAAGGGCCCCGCTCGGCGGTGGCTGAGATGACCGACACCAAGACCGTCATCCTGCACGGCCGGCCCTGGTAAAGGAAGGATCGACGATGTCCCCCAACACGGTGCGGCTGACCGTCGCTCAGGCCGTCGTGACGTACCTGTCCCGGCAGTACTCGGTCGCTGACGGCCAGCGCCGCAGGCTGATCCCCGCCACCCTGGGCATCTTCGGGCACGGCAACGTGGCCGGGCTCGGCCAGGCGCTGGACCAGCTCAGCGACGAGATGCCGTTCATCCAGGGCCGCAACGAACAGGCTCTGGTCCACGCGGCCACCGCGTTCGCCAAGCACAGCCTCAGGCACGCCACCCTGGCCGTGACCTCTTCGATCGGCCCGGGCGCGCTGAACATGGTCACTGGCGCCGCGCTGGCCACCGTCAACCGGCTGCCGGTACTCCTGCTGCCCGGAGACACCTACGCGACCAGGCACCAGGGCCCGGTCCTGCAGCAACTGCAGCACCCGCTCGAGGCCGACGTGACCGTCAACGACGCGTTCCGCCCGGTCTGCCGCTTCTTTGACCGCATCACCCGGCCCGAACAGCTGCTCACCGCGCTGCCCGCGGCCATGAGGGTGCTCACCGACCCGGCCGACACCGGCGCGGTCGTGATCTCGCTGCCCCAGGACATTCAGTCCCACGCCTACGACTGGCCGGCCGGGTTCTTCGCCGAGCGGGACTGGAACATCCGGCGGCCGCAACCCGACCGCGACGAGGTCGACGCCGTGCTGAGCCTGCTCGCCACCGCGACCAGACCGCTGATCATCGCGGGCGGCGGCGTCATCTACTCCGGCGCCACCGCCGAGCTCGAGCGGCTGGCCGGCCCGGCCGGCATCCCGGTGCTGGAGACCTTCGCCGGCAAGGGCGCCGTGCAGCAGCGGGCCTGGTGGCAGATTGGCGGCATCGGGCTCGAGGGAACTCCCGCGGCCAACACCTTGGCCCGTGAGGCCGACCTGGTGCTGACGGTCGGAGCGCGGCTGACCGACTTCGCCACCGCCTCCCAGTCGCTGTTCGCCAACCCGGCGGTCCGGTTCGCCAGCATCAACGTCAGCCCGCGCGACGCCGACCGGCTCGGGGCCACCGGCATCATCGCCGACGCCCGGCTAGCGCTGACCGCGCTGGCCGACGGCGCTGAGCGTGCGGGTATCCGTGCGCCCGGGCAGTGGCAGACCCACGCCAAGCAGGTGGCCGCCGAATGGATCATGGCGCGCGCCGCCGCGGTCGACCCGGACCGGCCCTTCAACCCGGCGCAGGCGGGCCCGGACGTGGTCACCACCACCGATGCGGTCCTCACCCAGGGCCAGGTCATCGGGGTCATGCAGGAACACGCGCGGTCCGGCGACGTCGTGATCGCTGCCGCCGGCGGCCCGCCCGGCGACCTGCTCAAGGTGTGGGACGCCACCGGCGGCCGCCGCTGCCACCTGGAGTTCGGTTTCTCCTGCATGGGTTATGAGATCCCGGCCGCGATCGGCGTACGGCTGGCCGACGCCCAGCCGGGTACCCGGGTCGTCTCCTTCCTCGGCGACGGGACATTCCTGCTGGCGCCGACCGAGCTGGTCACCGCGGCCCAGGAAGGCCTGGCGGTCACCCTCGTCGTCCCGGACAACCACGGCTATCAGGTCATCCACCGGCTGCAGATGCTGCGCAGCGGCCGGGAGTTCGGCAACGAGTTCCGCTACCGGCCCGAACCGCTGCAACTGTCGGCCGATGCCGCGGCCAAGGCGCCGCGGCTGGAGGGCGATTACCTCCGCCTCGACCTGGTCCAGGTCGCGGCCGGCCTCGGCGCTCTCGCGTCCCGGGCGACCACCGCGGCCGAACTTCGGGATGCGCTGGCCGAGACGCGTGACCACCCGGGCCCGGTGGTGATCGTGGTGCCGGTCATTCCGCATGCCGACCTGCCCGGCGCCGGCGTCTGGTGGGACGTCGCCCCGGCCGAAGTATCGACCGCAGAGACCACCGCCGGGCTGCGCTCGGAGTACGAGACCGACGTGGCGAGCCAGCGGTGGCTCGGATGAGCGCGGGACCGCTGCCTTCGGCCGCGCCGGCCTCAGGCCCGCTCAACCACGGTGCCCTGGCGGCCGCCGTCCGGTCCGGAATCCCCACCCTGGGCACCTTCATCGGCACCGCGTCGCCGCTGGCGGCCGAGGTCTGCGCGGCGGCCGGGGTCGACTGGGTGCTGCTCGACCTTGAGCACGGGGCCGGGGGAGAGGAACAGATCCGCGATGTCGTGCCCGCCGCCGGAAGCTACGGGGTGCCCACCGTGGTCCGGGTGGAGTCCGCGGCCCGGATCCGGATGGGCCGGGTCCTGGACAGTGGCGCCGCGGGCATCATGCTGCCCCGCCTCAACACGGTGGAAGAGGTCGGCGAGGCGATCCGGCACCTGCATTACCCGCCGGCCGGTGACCGGGGCGTGGCCACCTACAACCGGGCCTGCCGGTTCGGGCTGGACCCCGGCGCCCTCGACCGGGCCAACGCGGAGGTGCTCGGCGTGGTCCAGGTCGAGTCGGCCGCCGCCGTTGGTGACGCCGACCAGATAGCCGCCCTGGACGGGGTGGACGTGCTGTTCGTCGGCCCGCGCGACCTCAGCCACGACCTCGGCGTCCCCGGCGACCTCACCGCCCCGGCGTTCGTCGAGGCCACCGAGTACGTGCTCGCGGCCTGCCGCCGGCACGGGAAGGCCAGCGGCCTGCTCGTCCCCGACGGCGCCGCCGCGGCCCGGCGGCTCGAGCAGGGCTGGTCCTTCGTGGGCATCGGCTCGGACGCCACCCTGCTCGCGACCGTGGTCAGCGCCGAGCTGGGCCAGGCCCGCACCGCACTCAAGCTCCAGTGACCGATAGGACGCCGCTATGAGGACCACCGACGACGGATACACAAGGCCGGGCATCGGCCTGATCAGCGTGGGCTGGATGGGCAAGCTGCACAGCCGCGCCTACCAGGCCATCCCGCAGGTCTACCCCGAGCTGAAGATCCAGCCGCGGCTCGTGCGCGCGGCCGACACCGCTCCGGACCGCGCCGACTACGCCCGGGAGGTACTCGGCTACGCCGCGGCCGGGACCGACTATCGCGACGTACTCGCCGACCCCGACGTCGACGTGGTGTCCATCTGTGCCCCCAACATGCTGCATCGCGAGATCGGCGTCGCCGCGGCCCGGGCCGGCAAGCCGTTCTGGATCGAGAAGCCGGTCGGGCGGGACGCCAGCGAGACCACCGAGATCGCTGCGGCGGTCCGGGCGGCCGGCGTCGTGACGTCCATCGGCTACAACTACCGGCATGCCCCGGCCGTGGAACGGGTCCGCGAACTGATCGCGGCGGGCGAGCTGGGCCGGATCACCAACGTGCGCGCGGTGTTCTTCAACAGCTACGCCTCCGAGCCCAACGGCGCCCTGTCCTGGCGGTTCCGCCGCGACCAGGCCGGCAGCGGAGCGCTCGGGGACCTCCTGAGCCACGTCGTCGACCTGATGCAGTACGTAGTGGCGCCGATCAGCGAGGTCAGCTCGCTGCTGTCCACCGTGTACACGAAGCGTCCCGTGCTGCCGATGGGCGCGGCCACCCATTTCGCCGTGATCGAGAATGGCGAGCTGGGCGAGGTGGAGAACGACGACTACGTGGCGGCCCTGGTCCGGTTCGCGGCCGGCTCCCACACGGCCGGGGCCGTCGGCACGCTGGAGGCGTCCCGGGTCAGCGTGGGCCCGCAGTGCGGGCTCGGCTTCGAGATCTTCGGCACCGAAGGCTCCGCGACCTGGAACTTCGAGCGGATGAACGAGTTCCGGCTCTGCCTGGGCCGGGGCGGGGCCAACGCCGGTTACACCACCGTCCTGGGCAACGCCCAGCTCGGCGACTACGCCCGGTTCCAGCCGGGCCCGGGCCACAGCATGGGCTACGACGACCTCAAGGTCATCGAGGCCAAGAAGTTCCTGGTCGCGGTCAACGGCGGCGAACAGCGCAACTCCACCATCGAGGAGGCGCTGGCCGACGCCGAGGTCATCTCGGCCACGGCGGTCTCGGCCCAGGACGGAGCCTGGCACAAGGTGACACCGGTGACCGGCGCCACCTTCGGGCACGCCCAATGACCGGACACCTGCCGGTCGTGGTGGCGCTCGGCTCGGTCGACCCCGCGCTGGTGGCCGGGGTGCTCGACGGGCACTGCCGGTTCGTCCCCGATCCCGGCCCGGCCGACCTGGGGGTCGCCGCGGGCGCCATCGTCCGCGCGGACGCCCGGGTCGACCAGGCCCTGCTCGACCAGGCCCCCGCGCTCAAGGTCGTGGCCCGGACCGGAGTGGGCGTCGAGCTGGTCGACGTGGCCGCCGCCACGCGCCGGGGCGTCGCCGTGGTGGTCACGCCGGGCGCCGGTACCGCGGCGGTGGCCGAGGGCGCGATCGGCATGGCGCTGCACCTGGTCAAGCGATTCGGCCCGCTCACCGCGCTGGTGCGCGAGGGCCGCTGGGCCCAGCGCACCGACGTCCCGGTCGGGGACCTGGGGGACGCCACCTTGGGCGTGGTCGGCTACGGCCGCATCGGCCAGCGGGCCGCGGAGCTGGGGGCGGCGTTCGGAATGCGGATCCTGGCCTACGACCCGATCAGCGAGCCGCCGGCCGACGTGCGCTGCACCAGCCTCGATGACCTCGCCCGGCGCAGTGATGTCATCAGCCTGCACCTCCCGCTGACCGGCCAGACCCGCCATCTGGTCGACGACGCCTTTCTGGCCCGGGTCAAGCCGGGTGCGGTGCTGGTCAACTGCGGCCGCGGCGCCCTCATCGACACCGATGCCGTCTGGCGCGCCCTGACCAGCGGCCAGCTGTCCGGGGTCGGACTCGACGTATTCGACCCCGAGCCGCCCAGCCCGCATCCGCTGTACGACCACCCGGACGTCGTTCTCACCCCGCACGTGATGGGGCTGAGCCAGCGGGCCACCGCGGCCACCTTCACGGCCGCCGCCCGGGGCGTCCTGGACGTGCTCGCTGGCCGCGAGCCGCAGGCCGTCGCCGACCCAGCCTGGCTCACCCACCGCCGCACCAAGGAGATCCACCGATGACCAGCTTGGCCGACAAGATCGCGGGTGCGCCCATCTCCTGGGGTGTGTGCGAGGTACCAGGCTGGGGCCACCAGCTCCCGCCCGAGCGTGTCCTGGCCGAAATGCAGCAGGTCGGGCTGGCCGCCACCGAGTTCGGACCGGACGGGTTTCTGCCCGCCGACCCGACGGCCCTGGCCGAGATGCTGGCCGCCCGGCACCTCACCGCCGTCGGTGGCTTCACCCCCGTCGTGCTGCATGAACCTCGCCACGACCCGGCACCCGGGATTGACCGCCTGCTGGATGGCTACGACGCGTCCCACGCCGACGTGCTCGTGCTGTCCGCCGCCACCGGCCAGGACGGCTACGACAGCCGCCCTGAACTGGGCGAATCAGGCTGGAAGACGCTGCTCGGCAACCTGGACCGGCTGACCGCCCTGGCCGCCGGCCGTGGCGTGCGCGCCGTCTTGCACCCGCACGTCGGCACGATGGTTGAGCGCGGCGAGGAGGTCCAGCGAGTGCTCGAGGGATCGGGCATATCGCTGTGCCTGGACACTGGACACCTGCTGATCGGCGGCACCGATCCGGCCGAGCTGACCCGGCAGGCCCCGGAACGCATCGCCCACACCCACTTCAAGGACGTCGACGACACGATCGCGGCCCGGGTCCGGTCGGGCCGGCTGAGCTACACCGAGGCCGTCGGGTGCGGCATGTACCGGCCCCTGGGCCGCGGCGATGTCGACTTCGCCGCCATCGTCGGTTACCTGCGCGACCGGCACTACGACGGCTGGTACACCCTGGAGCAGGACACCATCCTCACCGGCGAACCCCGCGGCGAAGGCCCGGTCGCGGACGTCCGGCAAAGCGTTGACTACCTGCGCAAGCTGCTGGCCTCTCCCCGGCAGATCCAGCACCAATGAGGATCGGGCTGCTCGGCCTCGGCCGGATCGGCGCATTTCACGCCGAAACCCTCGCTGGCCTGCCCGCCGTCGAGGAACTGGTCCTCAGCGACCCGGTGCCGGAACTGGCCGAACAGGTCGCCGGACGGTTCGGCGGGCGGATCGCCGGGAGCCCGGCGGCGGTGCTGTCATCCGGGATCGACGGGGTGGTCATTGCCGCTCCCACCCGCTTGCATGCCGAGCTCATCGAGCTGTGCGTGGCCGCGGGCCTGCTCCGCCGTCCCGGGCCTACCTCGCCGCCTCGGGCGGGATCTTCCGTGACTGCGCCGTGCACGACTACGACGCCGTCCGGTGGGTGACCGGCCAGGAAGTGATCGAGGTGTATGCCGCGGGTACGAACCAGGACGCGGAATGGTTCGGCGAGCTGGGCGACGTGCACACCGCCTCGGCCGTGCTGACCCTGGACGGCGGCGCGCTCGCCGTCGTCTCCAACACCCGGTACAACGCGCGCGGCCACGATGTGCGGCTGGAGGTGCACGGCACCATGGACAGCCTGGCGGCCGGGCTGGGACCGGGGCTTCCGTTGCGGTCGGCTGAGCCGGGCGTGTCGTTCCCGGACGGCAAGCCGTTCACGTTCTTCATGGACCGGCTGGCCGAGGCGTTCCGGGCCGAGCTGACCGCGTTCACCGACGTGGTGGCCGGCCGGCGCGGGTCACCGTGCACGGTTCTGGATGCCCTCGAGACCGGCTGGGTGGCCGAGGCCTGCACCCTGTCGCTGCGCGAGCACCGCCCGGTCCGGATCGAGGAAGTCCGCACCGCATGAACGTCACTGCTGGGGGTGCTTGCGCAACGCGTAAGCCACGTTGATGACACCGACAATGACCCAGATCAGGGCCATGAGCATGATGGAGGCCCCGCCCGGCGATCCCTTCAGGACGATCGCGGTGATCAGCAAGGCGGACAGCGTGGATCCGAGGGCGAGGACGATGCTCGGCCCTCCGGAGCGGTCGCCTCGCCCGGCCCGGGCCATGCGCCGGGCCTGTCGCCGCTGGTGCCTGCACCCCGCGTACCTGTCCAGCTGAGCCACGATCCGGCTGTCGACCTCCGCCGTGACCCGGTCGTCGATCCCGGCCGCGATCCGCTGGTCAATCTCCGCCCCGATGCGTTCCACGAGACCTTCGGCCAGCGCCTGGTCATACCCGGGACCAAGATCCTGCAGAGCGGCCGCCGAAGCCGCGATCTCTGCGTGTCGATCTGTAGCCATCACGTCCTCCGAACGGTCCGTCCACCCTTGCCGGAAACGCTACGAGCCCGGGCCAGCAGGGGGAATGCGGTTAGCCTCCGTTCGGATCCTGCGGTTTTCCCCCCTGGGCGGTGAAGACCGCCCGATTCCTGCGCCGAGCGGTGTCAGTACTTCTGACCGGAGGGGAAGGAACCGGACGGATGGAAGGAACACACCGTGACGGCGGACTTGACGGCCCGGGCCCGGGGCGGCGACCAGGACGCGTTCCGGGAGCTGGTGGACCCCTATCAGCACGAGCTGCAGGTCCACTGCTACCGGATCCTCGGTTCCGCGCAGGACGCCGAGGACGCTCTGCAGGAGACCCTGCTGGCCGCCTGGCGCGGGCTGGCCAGTTTCGAGGAGCGGGCTTCCATCCGCACCTGGCTGTACCGGATCGCCACCAACCGCTGCCTGAACACCCTGCGCGCCGGTAGCCGGAGCCTGACGATGGACGCCCCGCAGTCGTGGCCCGACCCGCCCGAGCCGACGCGGGTGGGCGACGTGCCGTGGCTCGAACCGTATCCCGATCTGCTGCTCGACCAGGTGGCCGAGCCTGAGCTGGGGCCGGAGGCCCGGTACGAGAGCACAGAGGCGATCTCCCTGGCCTTCATCACCGCGCTGCAGCTGCTCCCGCCCCGCCAGCGCGCCGTGCTCGTGCTGCGAGATGTGCTCGGCTTCAGCACGGCTGAGACCGCGGGAATGCTTCAAGCCTCGATCGAGTCGGTGGCCAGTGCCCTCAAGCGCGCGCGGTCGACCCTGGCCCGGCGGACGGCCGGCACAGCCGGCCACGAACCGCCACCGGCTCCGGGCTCACCAGCCGAGCGCGAACTGGTGCGGCAGCTCACCGAGGCCTACGCGTCGGGCGACGTCCCCGGCATCGTCAGCTTGCTGACCGAGGACGTGTGGCTGCGGATGCCACCCGCGCCCTTCGAGTACCAGGGCCGCGACGTAGCCGTACGAGGGCTGTCCCTGTTGTTCGGCCGCGGGCTCCGCTACCGGCTCGTGGCCACGCGCGCCAACGGCCAGCCGGCCTTCGGCATCTATGTGCACGACCCGTGCGCCGACGTCCTGCACGCGGAAGGCCTCCTGGTTCTCACCCTGAGCGGCAGCAAGATCAGCGCGATCACCCGCTTCGACAACAGCAACCTGGCCCGGTTCGGCCTGCCCCGCACCCTCGACGCCTGACGACGGCCAGCTAGTTCCCCCAAGACCTTTCACCTGGAGTTTGCCATGCCCGAATCAGCTTCCTGGCCCGCGCCGTCGGGGTCTGCCCCGGCTGTGCCCACGGCACCAGCTGAACCCGAGTCAGGGAGACGCCGCTGGCTGGTCCTGGCCGTCGTCGGTATAGCCCAGCTGATGGTGGTGCTGGACGCCACCATCGTCAACATCGCGCTGCCCTCCGCCCAGCGGGCGCTGGGCTTTTCCATCACCGACCGGCAATGGGTCATCACCGCCTACGCGCTGGCCTTCGGGGGCCTGCTCATCGTCGGTGGCCGGCTGTCGGACCTGCTCGGCCGCAAGAGGACGTTCGTCGCCGGGCTGGCCGGGTTCGCGGCCGCCTCGGCGCTCGGCGGCGCCGCACCGGATTTCGGTGCCCTGATCGCCGCGCGGGCCGTGCAGGGCGCGTTCGGTGCCCTGCTGGCGCCGTCCGCGCTGGCCCTGCTCATCACGACCTTCACCGACCAGCGCGAGCGCGGCAAGGCGCTCGGCATCTACACCGCGATCGCCGGCGGCGGTGGCGCGATCGGACTGATCCTCGGCGGTGTCCTGACCGAATACCTGTCCTGGCGCTGGTGCCTGTACGTCAACGTCGCCTTCGCCGTCCTCGCCCTGGCCGGCGCCGTCCCGCTGATCAGGAACCAGCCGCGCAACCCCGGGGCCAGGCTGGATGTGCCCGGCAGCCTCCTGGCCGCCGGTGGCCTGGTCGGCATCGTGTACGGCTTCAGCCAGGCGGCGACCGATGGCTGGGGCGCCGCGCCGACCGTGGGCCCGATCGTGGCCGGAGTGGTGCTGCTGGGCGCGTTCGTGGTGGCGGAGCGCCGGGTCGCGCATCCACTGGTGCCGCTCGGCATCATCGCTGACCGGACCCGCGGCCCGGCTTACCTCGGTGCGCTCATCTCCGGTATCGGGCTGATCGGTGCGTTCCTCCTCATCACCTACTACCTCCAGGGCGTCCTGGGCTTCAGCCCGCTGCGGGCTGGGCTGGCCTTCCTGCCATTCATCGTCGGCGTCGTCATCGCGGCCAACTTCGTGAGCAACGTCGGCCTGAAACGGATCGGGCCCAAGGTGATCGTCCCCGTCGGCATGATCCTGGAGGCAGGGGCGGCCGTCTGGCTGACCGGGCTGGGCGTCCAGGGCGACTACGGCACCCGGGTGGCCCCGGCTCTGGTCCTCCTCGGGCTCGGCACCGGCGCCGTCGTCACGATCGCCTTCGGCCTCGGCCCGGCCGGCGCCCGGCCCGCCGACAGCGGGGTCGCCGCCGCCCTGGTCAACAGCAGTAACCAGGTCGGCGGCTCACTGGGGGCCGCCTTGCTCAACACCATCGCCGCCAGCGCCGCCGCGAAGTACCTGGCCGGCCACCGGCCGCACGTCAGCCTGCCGTCCGCCACCGTGCACGGCGACGTCACCGCGTTCACGTTCCTGGCCATCCTGCTCGCCGTCGGCGCCGCGGTCACCGCGCTGCTCTTCCCCCGGCGCCAGCGATAGGACTGGCTATCGCCGGAGGCCGTTGGCTCAGCCGGGGTGCGCGGTCCTTGGGCTGGCGGACTGTGGCGTAAGGGTGGCGGTAAGCCCGGTGAGCAGGATGTCGAGACCGCGTTCGAGTTCGGCGGCGCCGTCATAGCTCGCCAGCACGGGGGCGAGACTGCGCAGCAGGCGGAACTCGCCGATCGGCAGCCGGTGCAGCCCCAGCCGTAGCAGGTCGTCGGTCTCGTCAGGGTTGTCAACGAGTTCCTGGAGTTCGTTGAGTACGTGGCCGTGCAGGAAGCCGAACAGGGCCCGGTAAATGTGCAGTGCGTCAGGACCGGTGAAGCCGGCGCCGGTGAGCAGCTCGAGCACGTCTTCGAGCGGGCGTAGCGTGCCGTGGGGGCGCAGGGCCAGCGGTGTGGCCAGCGGCCGCGTGACCAGCAGCGGTACCACATGCGGATGGGCAAGGGCGAGGGCGCGGTATTTGCGGGCGACCGAGCGCAATTGGCCGGCCCAGTCAGGGTCGGCTGCGTCGACCGTGAGCTGGGCCAGGACCGTCTCTACGACACCGTCGAGGAGGGCCGCCTTGTTCGGGGCATGCCGGTACAAGATCATCGGGTCCCGGTCGAGTGCGCGGGCGAGCCGCCGCATGGACAGGGCGTCGGCGCCGTCGCGGTCGATGATGTCCAGCGCAGCGGCCAGAACTACGTCCCGGGTGATCTTCCCGTCACCATTCGCGCCGGACTCAGCAGCGGCGCGTTCGACGGACGGCGGGGTCATCGCAGCACCCTCTCTTATCTCGCCCCAGCAGCGTCTGGGCTGGGATATCACGCCATCGCACCGATGACTCGCTGGCCGGGCCTGTCGGCCCGGCCAGCGTTGGTGCTTACTTGTCTACAGCTGAATGGTGACTGCCTTGACTTCGGTGTAGTTGTTCAGGACCTCATGGCCCATCTCGCGGCCCCAGCCGGATTGCTTGTAGCCGCCGAACGGCAGTGCCGCGTCGAAGACGTTGTAACAGTTGATCCAGACGGTGCCGGCCCGCAGTTTCTTGGCCAGCGCGTGCGCCTTGGAGATGTCCTTGGTCCAGATGCCGGCGCCCAGGCCGTATTCGGAGTCGTTGGCCACCCTGGCGATCTCGTCGAGATCACTGAACTTCGCCGCGACCAGAACGGGCCCGAAGATCTCCTCGCGAACCACCTTCATGTCCGGCCGGGTGTCGGTCAGCACCGTCGGCTCGATGAAGTAACCGCGGTCACCGTGGCGTCCACCGCCCGCCAGCGCGGTCGCGCCGTCCTCCTTGCCGGACTGCAGGAACCCGCTGACCCGGCGGAACTGCTCCTCCGATACGAGCGGGCCCATCTGCGTCTCCGGCTCCATCCCCGGTCCCATCTTGATCGACTTGGCAATCGCCGCCACACCGTCGACGACCTCGTCGAACCTGCTGTCCTGGACGTACAGCCGCGATCCCGCCACGCAGCACTGCCCGTGGTTGAAGAAGATCGCGTTAGCTGCGCCCTCGATAGCCTCGGGCCCTGCGTCGTCGAAGACGATGTTCGGGCTCTTGCCGCCGAGTTCCAGGGTCAGCTTCTTCAGGTTGCTGGCCCCCGCGGCGGCGACGATCAGCTTGCCCACTTCGGTGGAGCCAGTGAACGCGACCTTGTCCACGTCCGGGTGCGCGGCCAGTGCGGCCCCCGCGGTCTCGCCGAAGCCGGTCACCACGTTCACCACGCCGTCGGGCACGCCCGCCTCGGCCATCAGCCCGGCCAGCCGCAGGGCGGTCAGTGAGGTCTGCTCGGCCGGCTTGAGCACTACGCAGTTGCCCGTGGCCAGCGCGGGACCGAGCTTCCAGGCCGCCATCAGCAGCGGGAAGTTCCACGGGATGATCTGGCCCACCACGCCCAGCGGCTCGCGCAGCGTGTAGGAGTGGAAGTTGGCGCCGGGCATGTACGGCACCGAGATATTGATCGAATTGCCCTCGATCTTGGTAGCCCAGCCCGCCATGTAATGGAACAGGTCTGCGGCCAGCGGTACGTCGGCCCCGCGCGCTACCGCGAACGGCTTACCGTTGTCGAGCGACTCGAGCTGGGCGAGCTCGTCGGCATGCTCCAGAATCAGGTCACCGACCCGCCAGATGATCCGGCCGCGCTCAGACGGCGACATCTTCGACCACGGACCAAATTCGAATGCCTTCCGCGCGGCTCGTACTGCCCGGTCAATGTCCTCAGCGTCGCCCTCAGCGACATGGGCGAGGGTCTCGCCCGTCGCCGGGTCGGGAGTCTCGAACGACTTGCCGGAAGCTGCGTCGGCCCATTTACCGTCAATGAACAGCTGACGCGGTGCGCGGGTAAAGCTCTCGACCTCGCGGTTCATGGTCATAGTCACGAAACTGGTCATCTCCCTTGGCGCACGATCAGGTAGCCACCGATTGCGGCGAGCCTGCACCTCGTACGCCTGTCTACAATGTAGACCTACGGCGTTACCCTACAGTGCTGATCTGGGAGTGCCAACTTGGGCGTTCGCCGGGCTGCCTCCTGGTGCCCGTGGCGGTCTCCACCGCGGAGCGGGACGACGGCGCTGATCAGCCACCGCAGCAGTGAAACCTGCGATCCTGTTGTATCGCCTTGATGCGCGCTGAAAACCGGGAGGGCCGTCATGCCACGGCAGATCATCACCACCGCGAACGCGCCCAGTTCGCCGCTTTACAGCCAGGGGGTCAAGGCCGGGCCGCACGTGTTCATCTCGGGCATGGTCGGCATCGACCCGGGCACCGGCAGCCTGGCCGGAGGCACGATCCAAAATCAGACGCGTCAGGCGCTGGCCAATTGTGAGGCCATTCTCCAGGCTGGTGATGCCAGTCTGGACGACGTCATCGAGGTGGGAATACTGCTCACCAACCCGGCCGACTTCGCGGGCCTGAACGAGGAATACGCGCGGTGGTT
>DATDIH010000059.1:0-13036 GCA_036521155.1 Streptosporangiaceae bacterium | reverse complement strand
GGCACGACCGCCTGGCAGGAGGCCATCGACCACGGATTCTTCATCATCTTCGACCTGGCCATGGGCGGGAACTACCCGGACGGGATCTGCGGCTGCACCACCCCGACCTCGGCCACCAGTTCCGGGGCGTCGATGAGCGTGGGGTACGTCGCCGTGTACGAGCAGGGCGGCAACTCCACCCCGACCGGGACGGCCAGCGCGACCGGCCAGCTCACCGGGCTGAACGGGCAGTGCCTGGCCAACCAGAACTCGCTCAACACCGCCAGCAACCCGATCGTGCTCAGCGGCTGCAACGGCAGCGCCGGTCAGCAGTGGTCGCCGTACACCGACGGGACCCTGCGCACCCAGGGCGGCTGCCTGGACGTGGTCAGCGCGGGCACCACCAGCGGCACCGACGTCGACTGGTATCCGTGTAACGCCACCGCCGCCCAGGGCTGGACCCATCAGTCCAACGGCGAGCTGGTCAACCCGAGCTCGGGGCTGTGTCTCACCGATCCCGGCGGCAACACCAGCGCCCGCCTCGACATCGAGACCTGCACCGATGCCACCGACCAGCAGTGGACCCTGCCCACCGGCGGCGGTACCGGGACCGGGAACACGGTCACGGTCACCGGCCCGGGCAACCAGAGCTCCACCGTCGGAACGGCGGCCAGCCTGCAGATCAAGGCCAGCGACTCCGGTTCCGGGCAGACCCTCAGCTACAGTGCGGCCGGCCTGCCCGCGGGGCTGTCGATCAACTCCTCGACCGGGCTGATCTCCGGGACGCCGACGGCGGCGGGCACGTCGAACGTCACCGTGACCGCCCGGGACGGCACCGGGGCGACCGGCTCCACCTCGTTCACCTGGACGGTCAGCGCGGGCGGGACCGGCGGCAGTTGCGGGACCACCAACCTGGCCCTGAACAAGACGGCCACCTCGTCCTCGACCGAGAGTGCCGCCTACCCGGCCGCCGACGCGGTCGACGGCA
The DNA here is from genome assembly GCA_036521155.1 of Streptosporangiaceae bacterium. GTDB lineage: Bacteria > Actinomycetota > Actinomycetes > Streptosporangiales > Streptosporangiaceae > Bog-532. Next base: position 12,069 of record DATDIH010000059.1, on the reverse strand, counting down.
ACACCGGGACCCGCTGGTCCAGCGCCTTCAGCGACCCCCAGTGGCTCGAAGTCGATCTCGGTTCCAGCCAGTCGATCTGCCAGGTCAGCCTGGACTGGGAGAACGCCTACGCCACCGCCTTCCAGATCCAGACCTCCACCGACGGCACCAACTGGACGACGATCTACTCGACCACCAGCGGGACGGGTGGCACCCAGACGCTCAACGTCACCGGGACCGGCCGCTACATCCGCATGTACGGCACGGCCCGGGCCACCCAGTACGGCTACAGCCTGTGGGAGTTCGGCGTCTACGGCACCTCCAGTGGCGGCGGCAGCGGCACCTGCGGCACGGCCGACGCGGCCCTGAACAAGACCACCACCGCGTCGTCCCTGGAGAGCGCGACGTTCCCGGCCTCCGCGGCCACCGACGGCAACCTCGGTACCCGCTGGTCCAGCGGCTTCTCCGACCCGCAGTGGCTCGAGGTTGACCTGGGCTCCAGCCAGTCCATCTGCCAGGTGGTGCTGAACTGGGAGGCCGCGTACGCGACCGCGTTCCAGATCCAGACCTCGACCGACAACACCAACTGGACGACCATCTACTCCACCACCAGCGGCACCGGCAGCAACCAGACCCTCAACGTCACCGGGACCGGCCGCTACATCCGCATGTACGGCACCGCCCGGGCCACCCAGTACGGCTACAGCCTCTGGGAGTTCGGCGTGCACACCGATTAAGGGGATGGGGTCCCGCGGAGCCGGTCCGCGGGACCCCGCCTTTCCCCTCTGGTCTAGATTGCTGCTCATGAGCGCAGACGGCCCCCGGACGACTCTCACCGACGCCGACGTCAGCAAGCTGGCCGCGGACCTGTACCAGGCCCGGCAGACCGGCATCGCGATCCCGCCGCTGACCGGGGAACGGCCCGGGCTGACCATGGCCGACGGCTACCGGATCCAGCAGGAACTGGTGAAAGCGCTGACCGCCGACGGCGAGCGGGCGGTCGGCTACAAGCTGGGCCTGACCAGCGCGCCCATGCAGAAGCTGCTCGGCGTGGACTCCCCCGACTTCGCCCCCATACTGTCGTCGCACGTGCACGCGGACGGCGACAGTGTGACGGCCGGGGACTACATCTATCCGCGCATCGAGGCCGAGATCGCGCTGGTGCTGCGGACCGACCTGCGCGGCCCGGACTGCACCGCGCTGGACGTGGCCGCGGCCATCAGCGGCGCGGTCCCGGCCCTGGAGATCGTGGACAGCCGGATCGCCGACTGGAAGATCAAGCTGGCCGACACCATCGCCGACCTGGCCAGCAGCGGCGCGGTGGTGCTCGGCCCCACCGTCACCCCGGCCGCCGGTCTCGACCTGCGTCTGCTGGGCATGGTCCTGACCTGCAACGGCGAGCTGATCGCCACCGGCGCCGGCGCCGCCGCCCTGGGCAACCCGCTGCAGGCGGTGGCCTGGCTGGTGCAGACGTTGCACCCACTGGGCGGCTATCTGCGGGCCGGGCAGTTCATCATGACCGGCTCCCTGCACGGCGCGGTCGACATCAAGCCCGGCCAGTACTACCGGGCCGAGTTCGACCGCCTGGGCCCGGTCGGCGCCCGCATCCGCTGAGCCCGGAAGAATCCGCTGCCTGATCGGCTTCGTATTAAGTACTGACGAGTAATCACCAGCAGAGCAGCGAGAGGCAGGCCGTCGTGGCCCGTGGCATCCAGGTGGGCGATCAGGCCCCCGACTTCACTCTGCCGACCCAGGCCGGGGAGAACTTCCGGCTCCAGGATCACATCGGCGAGCGCGTGACCGTCCTGTACTTCTACCCCAAGGACAACACGTCCGGGTGCACCGCCGAGGCCTGCGCCTTCCGGGACCAGTACGAGGTGTTCACCGACGCGGGCGCGGACGTGATCGGGATCAGCTCGGACTCGGTGGACCGGCACGCGGGCTTCGCGGACAAGCACAGCCTGCCCTTCACCCTGCTCAGCGACCAGGGCGGCAAGACCCGCAAGGCGTACGGAGTGCCCGGGGTGCTGGGCGTGATCCCCGGCCGCGTCACCTACGTCATCGACCGGTCGGGTGTGGTCCGGCAGGTGTTCAGTTCGATGACCAACATCGATGGCCACGTCAACGACGCGCTGCGGATGGTCAAGGAACTCCAGGCCGAGCAGCCTGCCTGACCGCCCCGGCGGCCCCGGCCCGGTCAGCTGAGCACGGCGCCGCCGGCCACGTCGACGGTGATCCCGCTGATCCAGGACGACCGCTCCGAGGCCAGGAACAACGCGGCCTGGGCCACGTCCTCCGGTGTGCCCAGCCGCCGGACCGGGTGCGCGTCCCTGAGCTGCTCCTGCACCGCGGCCGGGATCTGGGCCCGGTTCCGCTCGGTCATGATCGACTCCGGGGCCAGGCAGCTGGCCCGGACCCCGGCCGGTCCCGCCTGCTCGGCAACCTGCCGGGTCAGGACCTCGATCCCGGCCTTGGCGGCGCCGTAGGCCGCGGGCGACATCACGGTCGGCCGCCGCGACGCCGCCGACGACATCGTCACGATGGTCCCGCGCCCGCGTTCCTTCATGCCGGGCAGGAACGCCTTGATGGTCAGGAACGTGGTGGTCAGGTTGGCCTCCAGCGAGTCGCGCCACCCGTCCTCGGTGATCTCCTCGATCGGCCCCGGCCGGACCGGGTTGCCGCCGGCGTTGGCCACCAGCACGCTGACCGGCCCGAGGTTCTCCTCGATGGCCGCCCGCATGGCTTCGATCTCCGCGTACCGGGTCAGGTCGGCCACCACCGGGAAGGCGCGCCCGCCCGTCCCCTCGATCCCCTTCACCACCGAAGCCACCCGGTCCGCGTCCCGGCCATGCACCGCGACCGCCGCCCCCTCGGCCGCGAACAGCGTCGCGATCGCGGCCCCGATCCCGCGCGAACTCCCGGTCACCAGCGCGATCTCGCCTTTCAGCTCATCCATGCCCATCCCTGTTCTCAAGTCATCTTTTTCGGTCAGACGGTACGCATGAATGAAATGAAATTATCCCGGGCCGCGTCAAGTAGGTATCGCGCCCGCCGGCCCCTTGGCCGCTAGCGCCAGAAGGGCGTGCCCGCCCGCCGCCTCGATGCCCTTCGTCACCGAAGCGACTCTGTCCGCGTCTCGGCCTTGTACGGCCACCGCCGCCCCCTCCTGCGCGAAAAAGTCGCGGGGGAATGGAGGTGACCAGCGGGCTGCCACACCTTCCTTTTGGCAATTTTTCCGTCACCTGCGGTGATGATCAAAAGATGACCGGCTGTTAGGCCGGTCGACGAGGCTGTCCGTAGATTCGCTGTCCATCAACGGGAGGAGCGGACAATGTTTCCTAGGCGTATCGCGGTCACCGCGGCATCCGGCCTAATGGCGCTCGGCGCGCTGGCCGGCCTGGGCGCGGTCCCAGCATCAGCAGAGGTCAGCCAGCACGCCCTCAAGGCCCACGTGGCGGTCGGCGGCTCGGATCCGTGCTCGGGAGATCTCTGCGCCCAGATCTACAGCATCAGCCCGAACGGCAGTGATATCCAGATCGAGGCATGGGCTGAACTGCAGACTTTTTACGGGCACTTCGAGCTGCAGACGCCCAATCACAAGACCTACAACAGCAAGAACAACACGAACAAGGCCGGCGGCATCGGCCACATATTCACCGTTCCGTACGGAGGCGGTCTTTACGCCATCACTGCCTGGGCGACCAGCGGCTCCGGCGGCTACAACAAGATCGGCTACGTCACGATCAATATCTGAGATTCCTGTGGCCACCCGGTGCCCGTCCATCGGCAAGCTAGGACGGGCACCGGGCATTGATTTCTCCCAGCTTGTGACGGATCTCTTCAGCATCGGGATGACGCAACTCGTCCAGGATGCTCAGCGCCTCTTTCCAGGCTTCGCGGGCCGCTCCCAGTTCCTCGGAGACATGGTAGGCATCGCCGAGCCGGGCGAGAGTGTCGGACTGACGACGGCGATCGCCAATCACGCGAAACACCTCGACCGCCTCCCGATAGCGCGCGACGGCCCGGCGATGGTCGCCTAGCATCAGGTAGCCATAGCCGATGCTGTCCAGAGCGTGGGCTTGGCCGTACCGGTAACCGAGCTCACCGAGCAGACCGAGGGCCTCCTGACAGCAGCGGAGTCCTTCACAGTAGTCGCCCATCTGCAGGCGATACCAGCCGATGTTGTTGAGGGCGCCGGCCTGGCCAGCCCGGTGACCCGCCGCCAGGAACATGTCACGGGCGATCCGCGCCTGCGTGAGCGCTGCCTCGTAACGGGCCTGGCGTGCGAATACCATGCCGGCGAAGACGTGAGCTCTGGCCATGCCCACCTGATCGCCGAGTCCGCCGAACAGCTCGATGGCCTGGCCCATGTGATCGTTGGCCTCTTGGTATGAGCCGATCACAACATCGGCCCAGCCCAGCGCGCGATGAATGTGCGCTTGACCTGTCCGGTCGCCGAGCCGCATGGCGGCGGTCAGAGCCGTGCGCTGGACAGCTTCCAGGGCCGCCCAGTGCCCTCGCCGGAACAGATAGATCTCCAGGGTCCAGGCGATCTGCCACGCGTAGGCCAGAAATCCACCGTCAGCGGCCTGGTTGACTGCGGCGAGCAACACCTGGTGCTCAGCCTCAAACCATTCCCACGCCTGTTCGTAGCTGGTCAGGTTTTCTGGCTGGGTCCCCCCGTGAGGCGGCGTGATACTGATCGGCTCGCGAGCCTGATCGAGGTGCGGCACGGCGGCTACCCCTGTGTGCAGATAGTGATCGAGCATCCGGTGCATGATCTCGCGGCGGTCGGTTCCGCTATCCACCGTTCGGGCCTGTTCAGACGCGTAGGCCCGCAGCAGGTCATGAAACGTGAAACGGCCCGGAACGTGCTCGGCCAGCAGATGCGCTCGGCTGAGCTCACGGAGCATCCTGGTCGCCTCCGCGAGCGGGATGGCGGCCAGGCTGGCCGCAGCGGGGGCGGCGATGTCCGGCCCCGGGTGCACCCCGAGCAGCCGGAACATTCGCGCCGCCCCCGGGGTGAGGTCCTGGTAAGACCAGGAGAAGACCGCGCGGACATTCGTAGCCGTCTCGCCCGCGTCCAGCGCGTCCAGCGACCGGTCGGTCTGCCTGAGCTCGGCGGCCAGGGCAGCGATGGGCAGGTTCGGGTGGGTGGCGGCCCGGGCCCCGGCGACCGCAAGCGCCAGCGGCAGACGGGCGCACCACGTGATCAGCTCCTCGACGGCCTTCGGCTCGCGGGTGACCCGCTCCGCCCCGATGCGATCGCTGAGCATCGCGAGCGCCTCCGTGATGGTCAGCGCGTCGAGAAAGATCGGCTGCGCTCCTTCGGCCGCAACCAGCCCGGCCAGCTCACTACGGCTGGTGATGAGAACCAGGCATCCGGCTGAGCCGGGCAGCAGCGGGCGCACCTGATCAGCGTCACGCGCGTTATCCAGCAGGATCAGCATGCGCTGATCGGTCAGCAGGCTGCGGAAAAGGGCCGCCTGGGCGTCGAGCGTCGCCGGAACCGACTCGGGCGCTACCCGCAGAGTGTCAAAGAAACGCCGGATCGCCTGGCCTGGCGTGACCGGCACTCCGGACGGGTCGAACCCCCGCAGGTTCACGTACAGCTGCCCATCGGGGAAACGCCCGGCAACCTGATGGGCCCAGTTCACGGCGAGCGCCGTCTTGCCGACCCCGGCGGTCCCGCTGACGGCCGTGATCACCGTCGCCCCGGTCGAGCTGGCCTTCCCCCCGGCCGCCGGATCCTCACTCGGTGCCGGACGGCCGGCCTCGGTCATCCGGTCGAGCAGGCGGTCCAAGGCCACGAGTTCAGCCGTGCGACCGGTGAAACAGCCCACCGCGGCGGGCAACTGCCGCGGCACCACCCGGCGGGCCGGGCGCGTCACTTCCGCCGCCATGGGGACGGTGGCCGTCGGGCTCACGCCGGCCGCGTCCCGGGCCGCCGCATCGGCCGCGAGAGGACCAGACGGCACATCGCCGGCCAGAATCTGCTGCTGCAGGTCCCGCAGCTCGTGACCCGGCTCGATCCCCAGCTCGCCGACCAGAAGGTCCCGGGCCGCCCGGAAGACTCCGAGCGCCTCGGCCTGCTGACCGTCCTGGTAGAGCGCACGCATCAGCAGGGCGTACAGGTGCTCACGCAACGGCCAGTTGGCGGTCAGGCGCCGTAGCTCAGCAACCAGGTCCGCGTGCCGGCCCAGCCTCAACTCGGCGTTTACCCGGCTTTCCAGCGCCTGCAGCCGCAACTCGGTCAAGCGGGGCACTTCCCGCTGGGTGAGCACGTCCGACTCCACCCCGGCCAGCGGTTCCCCCCGCCACAGCGACAGCGCCGCTCGTGCCTGGCTGGCCACGGTTTCCCAGCAGGCGTCCCGCACTGCAGCGCGGGCGGCCGCCACCCGCAGTTCGAACTCAGCGACGTCCAGCTCTGCGGGGTCAAGGCGGATCAGGTAGCCCGCTGGCTGGGTGCTGATCCGCGAGCCGACCGCGGCCGCCAGCGTCTTCCGCAATCTCATCACGTAGTTCTGGGCAGCAACCCGGGCCGACGCTGGCGGGTCGGCGCCCCACAGCACCTCGATCAGTTCGTCCAAGGCCACCGCCTGGTTGGCCCGGAGGAGCAGCGCGGCCAGTACCGCCCGCTGTTTCCCCGAAGAAATTCGCACCTCGCCGTCGGCACTGTGGACCATTAACGGCCCGAGCACACAGAAAGAAGCCCCCGTCACAATTGTCACAGCAATCACTCCCGTTTAGGTCCCCCGACCCCGGTGATGACCGGATGTTAATGGGCCGCTAGCACCTTTCGCAAGACTGCACGGGTTCGTCAAGTAATCAGGCAGCTAAAGACAGGGGATTGCCGTGGGTGTACTCCGGAAATTGATCGTTCCGTTCGGGGTGGCGAGCGCAGGATTCGCCTCGAGGATCACCAGCATGTCCACGCCCAAGCTGACGAGTCGGCGTGTTGGCGCCGGGCTGGCCGTCGGCGTACTGGGCTGCTTCTCAGTGATAGCGGTGCCGGGGGCCGCTTCCGCGGCTAGCTGTAACACGGCCGCGACGGGGAGCTGGAGCAGCAACTGTACGGTCCAGCAGGGAGACGCCTCACACATGGTGGAGGTGGTCCAGCTGATAGTGCAGGACCAGGAGGTGTGCGTACCGGACGGTGTCACGGTGGATGGCCAATTCGGCCCCAAGACATTCAACGGCGTGGAGTGCTTCCAGGACCTCAACGATCTGCAGGTCGACGGCATCGTGGGTCCGCATACGTGGGGTGCGCTGCAATCCGCCCTCACCAGATGTTCAGCGGCCGACGGGTGGCAGTATTGGAGTGCCCTGCCTTCGTGCTCCGGAAGCGAGAACATCCGCGACTGGATCAACACAAAGAAGTGGTATCTGCTCTCGCCCATTTCTCATACGTGGCAACGCATCAATACCGGTGCACCGTCGTAGTTCCGGCAAAGGCGATGCCCGGTCAGTCCCAGAGCGCGGCGACCTCGGCGGCGTGCGCCCGCCCCACCTCACGACCCGCCCGGGCCGCTGGTCCCCGGGTCGCGGGCGAGAGCGGGTTGGTGCCGAACGCCGCCAGCGAGGCCGCATCAGCCGGTACGACGTGCACCCGGCCCGGCTTGAGCCGCTCAATCTCCTCGTCCAGCGCGCCGAACGGCACCGGCTGGTCCGGGTCGGCCGGGGTGATGATCAGGATCCGGTCGTAGCCGGCGGCCAGGTCGGCGTTGGTGGGCGACCGGACCCCGCCGTCGATGTAGCGGTGGCCGTTGATGGTCACCGGCGGCCAGATGCCGGGCACCGCGCAACTGGCCGCGACCGCGTCGGCCAGCGCGACCCCCGAGTCCTTGCTGAACGCGGTGAGCTGGCCGGTCAGCGCGTCCAGCGCGGGCAGCAGCATGAGCCGGTCCGGCCAGTCCGGCACCGGCAGCCGGGCCGCGACCGCGGTCATGCGCACCGGCTCGGCCACGGTCTCGGTGTCCAGCGCGAGCGCGCCGATGGCCCGCAGCGCCTCGTCCGGCGACGCCGTGGCCGAGACCGCGGCGGTGAACCGGGCCAGCAGTTGTTCCATGTCGAGCTGGACCTCGATCTCGGCCGAGGTCTCGGACAGCTGCCGTCCGTACAGGTCATCGAGGGGCACGCCGCTGGTGATCTGCGCAGCGACCGCCGAACCGGCCGACGTGCCCACGACCAGGTCCGCGGCCAGCACCCGGGCGGCCAGCGCGGGGTCGGAGTCCTGCAGACCGCGCAGGACGCCAAGTTCCCAGGCGATGCCCGCTACGCCGCCGCCCGCCAGGATGAGCGCATTTTTCATATCGAAGGTCTTCTCCTAGAGCATCGATTTCCAGTTCGGGCCCAGTGGGCCGCGGGCTCATTTTTCAGCCGGGGGCAGCGGCCAGCAGATCCGTGACCAGGCCGGCCACGGCGGCCATGCCCGCGGCCTTGGGGTGGTAGGCGGCCCCGTCGTGGAACCGCAGCTGGAACTGGTTGGTCCACGGGCCGGCCGACCAGGCGTGATGATCGGCGCTGGCCGCGCCGGCCGGGACGAACAGGGCGCCGGCCTCGGCGGCCGCCTCCTGGGTGACTTGGCTCATCCGGGTGGCGATGCCCCGGGCCCAGTCCGCGACCTCGGCCGGGAGGCGGCCGGTGGGGGTGCTCGCGTCCGGCGGCAGCACGGTCAGGTAGTCCACGAACACCAGCCGGCTGCGCGGGGCTCGCTCCCTGACCTGGGTCGCCAGCTGCCGCAGGTTCTCCCGCAGCTGGCCGAACCGCTCCTCGGTCCGGGCCGGGTCGGCGAACGAGCCGAGCTGGCGCCGGATCGAAGGCAGCGACCGCAGGGGTCCGGGCAGGCTGGAGAACAGGATCCGGGGCGCGAACCCGACGTCGTTGCCGCCCCCGGTCACGGTGACCAGCCGGGTCGACCCGGTCACCGCCGCGACCTGGGCCGGGCGCTTCACGCTGGCCACGAACTCCCCGGTGGTCGCGCCCGAGTAGGTCACGTCGACCAGGTCCAGCCCGAGCCGCCGCGCGACCAGGTGGGCGTAGTTGCCGGTGGAACGTCCGGCCCTCCGCGGGCTGTCCGGGACCCGGCGCGGTATGCCCGGCCCAGCCGCGAACGAGCTGCCCATGGCCACGTACCGGGCCCCGGCCCAGCCGTCCGGCTCGGTCATGGCCCCACCTCCTGCCTGGCCCGGTCAGGGCCCGGCCAGGACGAGCACCATACGGCCGGGTCCGGGTCTCAGTATCGCGGTCGGCCGCAGGGCCGGGAAGGCCGGCCCAGCCGGCCGGGCGACCCGGGAATCGCGCAGTCCGGTGTGCCGTAGATTGACCTCGTGGATGGCCTGCTCGGGCGGGGCCCGGAGCGTGACCGGCTGGACCGGATCCTGGCTGACGCGCGGGCCGGGCTGAGCGGGACCGTGGTCCTGCGCGGCGAGCCCGGGGTGGGCAAGACGTCCCTGCTCGACTACGCCCAGGCCGCCGCCGGCGGCATGACCGTCCTGCGGGTCGACGGCATCGAGACCGAGATCGAGTTCAGCTTCGGGGCCCTGCACCAGTTGCTGCGGCCCTACCTGGACCGGCGCGACGACCTGGCCCCGCCCCAGCGGACCGCGCTGGAACTGGCCTTCGGCCTGCGGGGCGGGGCGGCCCCGGACCGGTTCCTGGTCGGCCTGGCCGCGCTGAGCCTGCTGTCCGGCCAGGCCACCCGCCAGCCGCTGTTGTGCCTGGTGGACGACGCCCAGTGGCTGGACCGCGAGTCGGCCGACGCGCTGGCGTTCATGGCCCGCCGCCTGTACGCGGACTCCATCGCCATGGTGTTCGCGGTGCGCGAGCCCGCGGCATCACCCGGGCTGCTGGGCGGGCTGCCCGAGCTGGCCGTGGCCGGGCTGCCCGGCCCGGACGCCGCCGAACTGCTGGCCGCCACGGCCGGGCCCCGGCTGCGCCCGGCCGTGGCCGGGCGGATCGTGACCGAGACCGGGGGCAACCCGCTGGCCCTGATCGAGATCGGCCAGCAGCTCGAGCCGGGCCAGCTGACCGGTGACCTGCCGCTGCCCGATCCGGTGCCCATCGGCCGCCAGCTCGAACAGCGCTACCTGCGGGAGGTGCGGGACCTGCCCGCCAGCACCCGGGCCCTGCTGCTGGCGGCCGCGGCCGACCCGACCGGCGACCCGCAGCTGCTGTGGCAGGCCGGCACCGAGCTCGGGTTCACCGCCCAGGCCGGCGCGGCCGCCGAGGCCCGGCACCTGCTGACCATCCGGGACACGGTGCGGTTCCGGCACCCGCTGATCCGCTCGGCGGTCTACTACGGCGCCTCGTTCGCCGAGCGGCAGCGCGTGCACGCCAGCCTCGGCGCCGCCACCGGCCCGGCCCATCCCGAGCAGCGGGCCTGGCACCTGGCCATGGCGGCCAGCGGCCCGGACGAAAACGTGGCCGGCCAGCTGGAGCAGGCCGGGGACCGGGCCCGGCAGCGCGGGGCCTGGACGGCCGCGGCCGCCTCGTTCCAGCGGGCCGCCGCGCTCAGCGTCACCCCGGCCCAGCGAGGGCGGCGGCTGCTGAACGCGGCCGAGGCCAGCTGCGGCGCGGGCGCCCTCGGTCAGGCCCAGGCCCTGCTCGACCAGGCCGGCGGCGACCTGGCCGGCGAGCACGACCGCGGCCTGGCCCAGCGGGTGCAGGGCCGCGTCTACCACGCCCAGCACGAGGCGGCCAAGGCCACTTCGGCCATGCTGGCCGCCGCGGCCGGCCTGGGCCCGGCCGACCTGCGGCTGGCCCGCGACATCCTGGTCGAGGCGGTGGTCGAAGCGCAGATCAACGGCCAGCTGGCCCCGGACGGGACCACTCGCGCCGACGTGGCCCGGCTGGCCCGGTCACTGCCGCTGCCCGGCGGGACACCGGCCACCCCGGGCGACCTGCTGCTCGATGCGGACACCACCCTTCAGCTCCAGGGTCTGGCCGCGGCCGCGCCCCGGCTGCGGGCCGCCATCGACGCCGTGCGGTCCGATCCGCCCGGGTCGCCGGAACGGTTCCAGTGGCTGGCCGCGGCCTGCGCGGACGCCACCATCCTGGTCGACCAGGCCCGGCTGGACGAGCTGGCCCAGCGGATGGAGTCCGAGGCCCGGCGGTACGGCGCGGTGCTGCCGCTGACCCTGGCCCTGAGCCACGCCGGCCTGTCCTACCTGATCGCGGGCTACCTGGCCGAGGCCGAACGCTGCTTCCTCGAGCACGCGGCCATCTCCGAGGCCCGGGGGCGGCGCTGGGACATCGGGGCCCTGCTGATGGCGGCCTGGCGCGGCCAGTCGCGGCCCGTGCCCGGCCTGCTGGAAGCGGTGGCCGGCGAGGCGGGCCGGGAGGGCCAGGGCTACCAGCTGGTGTTCGCCGACTACGCGCGCTGCGTGATCGAGCTCGGGCAGGGCCGCTACGACGCCGCCTACGCCAGCTTCACCACCGCCGTCGAAGACTCCTCCCAGATCAAGTTCGTCCTGCCCGACCTGGTCGAAGCCGCCCAGCGGTCCGGCCACCACGACGCCGCCCGGCAGACCCTGGCCCAGCTGGACCGGCTGGCCGCGGCCAGCCCGTCCCCGCTGACCCTGGGCTTCCTGGCCCGGTCCCGGGCGCTGGCCGCCGGGAACGGCCCGGGTCCGGACACCGAGCGGCTCTACACCGACGCGATCGGGCACCACCGCGAGGCCCGGGGCCCGGTCCACCTGGCCCGCAGCCAGCTCGTCTACGGCGAGTGGCTCCGGCGGATCAAACGTCCGCGCGACGCCCGTGAACCGCTGCGCGCGGCCTACCGGGGGTTCGACGAGATGGGGGCCCGGGCCTTCGCCGCCCGCGCCCGCCGCGAGCTGTCCGCGGCCGGGGAGTCGGTGCCGGTCCGGGCCACCACCAGCGACCGCGAGGCCCTCACCGCCCAGGAGGCTCAGGTGGCCCAGCTGGCCGCGGGCGGTGCCACCAACGCCGAGATCGCCGCCCAGCTCTACCTGAGCCCGAACACCATCGACTATCACCTGCGCAAGGTGTTCCGGAAGCTCGGCGTCACCTCCCGCCGCCAGCTGGCCGGCGCCCAGCTGAACCCCTGACCTGAGGAGCCCCCTCCCG
>DATDIH010000058.1:0-11046 GCA_036521155.1 Streptosporangiaceae bacterium | reverse complement strand
TTACTGCTGCTCGGCTCGCTGGATGTTGTCCAGCAGTTCGGCCGGGGTCCGGCCGTAGCGAGGTATGGGGGTGCCGGCGTCCAGCCGCGGAATTCCTACGAATCCGGCCGTGATGGCCCGGCAGTCCCAGCGGCCTTCCAGTCGCTGACGCACGTCGTCCAGGGTGATGGCCTCCGGCCCCCCGACATTATCTTCGTCGTCCGAGGTCACTCTGTCAGTGTGCGGTACAACGCGGGATCGGCCTAGCCCCGGTTCCGGGGATCGGACTAAGCGGGCCTCAAGGTCTGGGACCGGACCAGCGACAACGTGACGGTGGCCCCCACCACCTGCCCGTCGTCGTCGCGGCGGGGCGAGATCAGCATGTCGTACCAGCGGGCCGTGTCCGGGCTGTGGCACGGCACCTCGACGGTCAATGAACCCGGCAGATCACCGGCCAGGGCCTGCCGGACGGCCCGGCGGACCCGCGTGGCGACCGGGTCGTCCCGCGCCGCGGCGCAGACGTCCAGGTAGGACACGCCCGGCCCGGTGCTGGCCGGTTTCCCGCCGTTGGCGGTGGCAAAGGCCTGCCAGGCCTGGTTGACCCAGACGATGATCCCGTCCCGGTCCAGCAGGGCGATTTCCACCTCGGCGTCCCGGCCGGGCGGCATGTCGGAAGGCCTGGCGGGCGGCGAGGTTCCGCGGTCCGTCCGTGCGGACGGACCGTCCGCGGGCAGGGTCGCGGCCACGGCTTCGGCCGCCGAGTCGTACATCGGTGTCACCCGGTCCAGGCCGGTCATCAGGAGCATCCGCCGGGCGCTGCCGCTGCCGGGGCCGGCGATCAGCCGCAGGTCGGTTCCGGTGATCATGGCCCGTTGGTACACCCGGGTCAGGGCTTCGCCGCAGGCGTGGCCGCAGTCGGTGGTCCCGCTCAGGTCCACGATCAGGACCAGCAGGTCGCGGCTCACCAGGGCCAGGAGCTGCCGGCTGATCGGCTCGGCGTTGGACTGATCGATCCGGGTGGGCAAGGTGACCAGCGCATGCCGGTTCAGCCACCGCACCGCGATGTACCCTCCGGCCTGGGCCGAAGACCGGTCCATGTCGTCGTCCCCCCACTCGTGCAATTGCAGCGAAAGTGCGTGACGCAATTACGTAGTCTGCCAGATAGCTGAGAACGGTTGCAGCAAAAGATATTGACTAAAGCCGAAACTGACCGGATCCGGTCAGTTTGCGCAGCGTGCGCACGGTGGACCGGCATTTAGCCAGAAGAGATGGCAAATAGTTCTCAGCCGCTGGGCTGAATGGCCCGGCCGGCCGCGGCCGACCGGGCCGTCGGCCGCAGAGACATTAACGGTTCAGCTACGCCGCTTTGAACCCAAGGCCGGCGGCCGGCGGCTGCTGGGTCAGCCTCCGGCGCAGCGCTGGACGCGCCGGCGTCTCCACACGGGCTCTACAAGCCCTTCACCGCGCCTGCAGCCGACGGCGGTGGACTGGCCGCAGGCTCGAAAGGAGGCCGTCGATGACCGTGATGGACAAGGCCAGGAACACCGCCCAGGAGCTTGCGGGCAAGCTCAAGAAGCTGACCGGCCGGGCCGCCGGAGACCGCCGGCTGGCCACCGAAGGCCGGGTTGACGAGGCCAGCGGCCACCTCAAGCAGGCGGGTGAGCACGCCAAGGACACCTTGCGGCCTTGATCGGGCCAGATCCGGCCACCCGCTAAAACGGATCGCCGGCGCCGTCAGTGACGGGGCGGCGCTGGCGATCCCTCATGCGCGGCCGGACCGCCCGTCTGAGCCGGGTCAGCTGGCCAACGGCAGACGGGTAAGGCTGGCCGCCAGTTCCTGGGCCTGACCCAGTGCGACGCGGGCGTACTCCCACAGGCCCGCGTCCCCGGCCGCCGGGGCGCCGGGGACGTCAGTCAGCGCCGCCGCCGCGGCCAGGTCCCGCTCCAGGCTGGCCAGGCGGGCGGGGAGGCTGGCCGGGTCCGTGCCCAAGGTGCCCAAGGTGCCCAAGGTGCCCACCGCGGCCATCACGTCGTGGACCGCGTCGGCCAGCCGCAGCGGCCGGGCCAGGGGCAGGCCGGGCCGGTCCGGCGCTACCCGCCGCCACACCGTGCCGATCTCGGTCAGGCTCCCGTGCACCCGGGCCAGCGCCTGGATCAGCGGCTGAGTCTCCTCGGTCACCTTGTCCCCTTCCAGCGCCTTCCAGCGCCGTCCTCCGGCTGGCACCATCGTTACTTTAACACCTAAGGTAATTAGGTATTTAGGCGCATGGGCCCCAATACCTTGTTACCTAAGGTGCTTAAGTCATAGGGTGGTTCGCCTGAGATGTCCGCAAATGGCCCGGTGTGAGGAGGCGTGCCATGGCCCGGTTCGGTGACCTGGAGGCCTCGATCATGGATGTGGTGTGGGCGGCCGCGGCCCCGGTCCGGGTCCGCGAGGTCTCCGACCGGCTCAACCAGGACCGCCCGCTGGCCTTCAACACCGTGCAGACGGTGATGGAGAACCTGTACCACAAGGGCTGGCTGGCCCGGCAGAAGACCGGGCGCGCCTACTGGTACCACGCCGTGCGGTCCCGCGACGACTACGTGGGCCGGCTGCTCACCGAGGCCCTGTCGGTCACCCCGGACCCCACCGCGTCCCTGGTTCGCCTGGTCGGCGGCATGGACCCGGCCGAGGTCGCCTCGTTGCGGGCCGCTCTGGACGCGGCGCCTCCGAGATCGCCGAGCGGTACCCGTCCCGCCCCGAAGGAGATCTGAGCCCCCGATGACCACGGACAACCAAGCGCCGTCCCGGCCCGTGCCGCCCTACGATGCCGAACTGGCCGCCGCCCTCGCGGACTGGCCTGAGCCTCCGGTCAGCATCACCCCGGACCTGATCCCGGTCCGGCGGGCCGAGCCCTCGATCACGCCCGCGGAGATCATCGGGGACCGCCCGGTCGTGGCCACGGACCGGACCATCCCCGGGCCGGCCGGTGCGCCCGACCTGACGGTGACGATCCTGGAGCGGCCGGACCGCCGCCCCGGCGGCCCCGCGGTCTACTACATCCACGGCGGCGGAATGATCATGCCCGACCGGTGGGCGGGCATCCCGAAGGTGCTGGACTGGGTCACCGACCTGGACGGCGTGCTGGTCAGCGTGGAGTACCGGGTGGCGCCCGAAGACCCGTACCCGGCCCCGCTCGATGACTGCTACGCGGGCCTGCTCTGGACGGCGGCCCAGGCCACCGAGCTCGGCTACGACCCGGCCCGGCTGGCCATCGCCGGGGCCAGCGCGGGCGGTGGCCTGACCGCCGGGGTGACGCTGCGGGCCCGGGACGAGAACGGCCCGGCCCTGGCCGCCCAGGTGCTCATCTATCCCATGCTCGACGACCGCAACGAGACCACCTCCAGCTATCAGTTCGACGGCTTCGGCCCCTGGGACCGGACCAGCAATGACACCGGCTGGGACGCCTACCTGGGTGATCGCCGCCGTACGGCCGGCGTCCCGGTCTACGCGGCCCCGGCCCGGGCCACCGACCTGTCCGGGTTGCCGCCCACGTTCATCGACGTGGGCAGCGCCGAGGTGTTCCGCGACGAGGACGTGGCCTACGCCAGCCAGATCTGGGCCGACGGCGGATCCTGCGAGCTGCACGTCTGGCCCGGCGGCTACCACGGCTTCGATCAGTCCGCGCCCGGCACCGCGCTGGCCGACGCCATGATCGGGACCCGCAACGCCTGGCTCCGCCGCACTCTGGCCGTCCCGCGCTGACCAAAAACTCAGTCGCGCCCGGGCTCGCCCGCGAGTTCAATGGGAGCTGTGACGCCTGATCCCGGTGACGGGTCCGCGCAGGAGCCGCGTGAGTTCGCCAAGGCGTTCCGCCGGTTCCTGGACTGGGTGCACTCCACGCCCGACTGGGGAGCGCCCGAGAACGAGGTGTCGGCGCTGGTCAGCGACCACCTGGGCGCCGACGGGCAGCGCTTTTCTGTGCTGACCCGCGACCTGCCCCGGTACGAGCACGTGA
Organism: Streptosporangiaceae bacterium; assembly: GCA_036521155.1. Lineage (GTDB taxonomy): Bacteria > Actinomycetota > Actinomycetes > Streptosporangiales > Streptosporangiaceae > Bog-532. Next base: position 7,069 of record DATDIH010000058.1, on the reverse strand, counting down.
ACCTGCAGACCGCCCTGGACGCCTGGTCGGCCCGGCCCGGCCGGACGGTGGACGTCCAGGGCATCGCCATGCCGCCGCACTACGGCGACGTGAGCCTGCAGCAGATGATCGCCGGGGAAGCGCTGCCGCCGCTGCGGCTGACCGCGCCCGCCCTGGTCGACCTGCCCAACGGCCCGGCGTCGACGCTGGGCTGCCTGCGGCTGGCGGTGCTGCTGGTCACCGACGACCAGGGCCGCTACGTGGTCATGGTCCAGGGCCCCAGCGAGCACCGCCCGGACCTGCTGGTGGAGGTGGCGGGCCTGCCGGTCGACCGGGCCCAGGCCCTGCAGGCCGACCTGGACCGGCTGCGCTCCGAGCTCAACGTCTACCGCGGCCACCTGCTCGACGCCAGCCTGGATGCCCGGGGCGCGGTGGTGCTCAGCTTCGCCACCCCGCCCGGGCTCGGCCGCGACGACGTGGTCCTGCCCGACCCGGTTCTGACCCGGATCGAGCGGCACGCGCTCGGCGTCGCCAGCCACCGCGACGCCCTGCTGGCCGCGGGCCAGCACCTCAAGCGCGGCCTGCTGCTGTACGGGCCGCCGGGCACCGGCAAGACCCACACCGTTCGCTACCTGCTGGGCCAGATGGACGGCTATACCCGGCTGGTGCTGACCGGCCGGACCCTGTACGCGGTGGGCGCGGTCACCGACCTGGCCCGCAGCCTGCTGCCGGCCGTGATCGTGCTGGAGGACGTGGACCTGGTGGCCGAGGAGCGGTCGATGGGCCCGGCCTCCAGCCCCGTGCTGTTCGACCTGCTGGACGCCATGGACGGCGCGGCGCCCGACGCCGACCTGCTGTTCCTGCTCACCACCAACCGGGCCGATCTGCTCGAGCCGGCCCTGGCTGCCCGGCCGGGCCGGGTCGACGTGGCCGTCGAAGTCAGCCTGCCCGACGCGCCCGCCCGCGAACAACTGCTCGCCCTGTACGGCCGGGGCGTGCCGCTGGCCCTGACCGGGGCGGACCTGAGCGAGGCGGTCGAGCGGACCGACGGCACCACGGCGTCGTTCCTGAAGGAGCTGATCCGGCGCAGTGTGCTGGAGGCGCTGCACGACGACCCGAGCCTGCCCGCCGTGACCGGCGCCCACATGTCCCGCGCCCTCGACGACCTGCTCGACAGCAGCCAGAAGGTCAGCCGCACCCTGCTCGGAGTCGGGGTCGACCCGGCCACCCTGCCCGCGGGCGGCCTGGCCGAGCCACCGCACCGGCGCGTCTACATAAGGGGCGGCTTCCGCGGGTACCCGGGCCGGGAGCCCGGCTGACCAGCGTCCGGACCCGGTTAGCATCGAGCCGATGCGACACAACTCCTGCACGGTGATCGTGCTGGCCAGCCCGGCGCCACCCGAGGTGCTGGCCACCGTGGGCCGGTCGATGAACGTGACCCTGGTCCGCCCGGCCGACCCGGACGGAGCCGCCGATACCGACGGCCTGACCGCCGCCGCCGGAGCGCTGCGCCGCGCGTCCAGCGCCACCTCGCCCTACGCCCTGGTCACCGCCGACCCGCTGGCCGCGGTGGCCGGGGGCTGGCAGGACATGTGGGACCTGGCCCACCCGCAGGGGCCGGCCCGCTTCGAGCAGGAAGCCGCCACCGCCCTGGCCGCCTGGCGAGCCGGCCAGTTCGAGCTGCCCGACTACTACCTGGTCGCCGCCTCCGGCCACGAGCCCGGCCACGAGCCCGGGCAGCCGGGCCAGACCGATCAGGCCGGCGAGACCGGCCAGGACTTCTATCTGGGCCCGCTGCGCGCGGCCCGCCCGCACCGCGTGGTCTTCGTCCCCGCCGCCGAGCCGGCTGAACAGGCGGCCGGTGTGCTGACCGCGCTCGGCTCCCTGGCCCACGGCCCCTGGTGGCCCAGCCTGGACGATCTCCTTCAGGCCGCCCGCACCTTCTACCCCGGCCGCCTCTCCGAGACCACCACCCCGGCGGCCGTCCCGCCGGCCGCCCGACCTTTCCCCGAACCCTTTCCCTCTGGCCAGAGTTAGGTTAGCCTAACCATAGCTTTGACCGCCGACCGGAGGACCGGGCGGCTCGCGACGGAGAGGACTGGGCCCCAGCGTGTTCGCGTGCATCTGCTGCGCCGTGAGCGTCGACGACGTGAACGCGGCGATCGATGCGGGCGCGGAGACCGTGGACGCGGTCTCGGACGCGACCGAAGCCGGCACCGGCTGTGGCACCTGCCATGACCGCATCGAGGGCCTGATCGAGGAACGGGCCGGCTGCCCGCTGGCCGCGCTCCGGGTCGCCTGATCGGCGTGGCCCGGGCCGCCGCCGGGTGTCGTTGCCTTACCCAATCCAGCTTCATTCACTAGGGTGGGCGAATGCGCGGCGACAAGCAGGTCATCGAGTTCCTGAACGAGCAGCTCAGCGCGGAACTGACGGCTATCAACCAGTACTTCCTGCACGCCAAGATGCAGGAGAACTTCGGCTGGGTGAAGCTGGCCCAGCACACCAAGGCCGAGTCCATCGACGAGATGCGGCACGCCGAGATCCTCACCGAGCGGATCCTGTTCCTGGACGGGCTGCCCAACTACCAGCGCCTGTTCCCGCTCCGTATCGGCCAGAACATCACGCAGATGCTCGAGTCGGACATGGCCGTCGAGGTCGAGGCGGTCGACCGGCTCCGCCGCGGCAGTGAGTACATGCGCAGTGTCTCCGACATCACCAGCGCCAAGCTCTTCGAGGACATCCTGGCCGACGAAGAGGGGCACATCGACTACCTGGAGACCCAGCTCAAGCTGGTGGAGACGCTCGGCGAGCAGCTCTACCTGGCCCAGCTGGTCGAGCAGCCCTCGGACTAACCGGCCGCCAGTTCCGGCTCGGGCCCGGTCAGGAAGCTGATCATCGCGGTCTCGAACTCCGGGGTCCCGACCGCGGTCAGGTGGTCGCCCGGCACCATCATGTAGCGGCCGCGGGGGAGGGCCTCGGCCAGCGCCCGGGCCGTGTCGTTGTGCCCGTCACCCGCCCCGGTCAGCACCAGCGTCGGCACGTCGATGGTGGCCAGCACCTCCGGCGGGGTACCGACGAAGGTGTCGAGGACCCGGACCAGCGCGGCCGGGTCGCCGCCGCTGGACGTGATCCAGTTCTCCATGGCCTGCTCCGGCGACCCCGGCGCGAACGTGCCGAAGCTGGTCAGGATGCGCCGGAGCCGGCCGCCCCGGCCTTCGGTGTGCACCACCGCCTCGAAGCCCTGCCCGCCGATCACGGCCCGGCCGGGCTTGGCCCCGCGGGCCAGCAGCCGGGCCACGGTCCGGCCCCCCAGCGAGTATCCGGCCAGGTCAAAGTCGGTCACCCCCAGCTCGTCGATCAGCGCGAGCCCGTCGTCGGCCAGCACGTCGGGGGGATAGGCCGCGGCGTCGTGCGGCCGGGCGCTCTCCCCGTGGGCGCGCATGTCCGGCATGACCACGCGGTAGCCGCGTTCGGCGAGCCGGTCCGCGAGCCCGGTTCCGATCCAGCTGGCCCGCCCGGTGCCGGTGAACCCGTGGAGCAGGATCAGCGTCCGCCCCTGGCCGGTCTCCCGGTAGGCCAGCTCGATCCCGTCCCGCCCCTGGAAATGCCGCACATCCTCAGCCACACCGGCACTCTATGCCGGGTGCCGCCTGGGCATGAGCAGGGCCCAGATCACGAACACGTCGAGAGCGATGACGATGATCGACCAGACCGGGAAGTATGGAATGTAGAGGAAGTTGGCGATCGCGCTCAGACTGGCCAGGAACACCCCGGCGACCCGGGCCCAGGTCATGTCCAGGAGCAGGCACAGGCCCGCGACCGCCACGACCGCACCCAGGATCAGATGGGTCCAGCCCCAGCCGCTCACCGACACGTTGAAGGCGTAGTTCGGCAGCACCACGAAGAACTGGTGCCTGAGGATGGCGGCCAGCCCTTCCAGGAGGTTCCACACTCCGGACAGCATCATCAGCACCCCGGCCATGGCGGTCAGCCCGCCCGCCACCATGCTGGCCGCCCGGCCGCTGGTCCCGGCGTGCCGGGCCGATTCCGCCCGGCCGGATCCCTCGAAGACCGGGGGGCCGGCCTGCTCGTGCGTACTGGCCATGGGTCAGCCCTCGTCTCGGCTCAGCCCGGCGCAAGCGGCCGCCGGGTGCGAAGGTGTCAACTCCAGCACCATAAGTCACCGAGCGTCACAGCGTCATTACCCAAAACGGACGAGTTCCGGCTGGCCAGCGCGGTTGACCTCAGCCCACCCGTTCCGGTCAGTAGCGCAGGCGGGCCTGCACGGCGTAGTGGTCGGACGGCTGGACCTGGCCGACGGGGTCCGTGCCCAGCAGCGCGGCCTGCCGGGGATGGCCCGCGCCACCGCGGCGCGGGGCGGCCGAGAAGATGAAGTCGATCCGGCGGTCCGGCCACAGCAACTGGGTCGCCCACGGATTCGCGTTGGACCAGGTATGACCGGCCCCCGGTACCCCCGCCACCTCCCAGGCGTCATAGAGCGACAGCCCGGGCGCGGGCGCCGCCGTCCGCCCGGTGACCATGCGGATCTCGTCGCTGTCCGGGTCGGCGTTGAAGTCCCCGGCGATGACCAGCGGGACCTGCGGGTCCTGCTGCTGGCCGGCCTGGGTGAGCAGGCTCCGCACCGCGTCCTGCCGGGCCTGGCTCTCGTCGAACCACCAGGCGTCCATGACCAGCCCGTACACCTGGATCGGGCCCCGCGGGCCAGCCACCTCGGCGAACTGGACCCGGGCCCCCCCGAAGGCCAGTTGAGCCTGCTCCCGGATCGGCCAGCGCGAGAGGATGCCCACCCCGGACAAGGCGGCCGCGTCCTCCTCGGCGGTGACCCCGCCGAACGCGTGGTGCGGCAGGCCCAGCGGCCCGGCCAGCCGGGCGCACTGGCTGTCACCCTGTTTGGCCCAGGCCTCGGTCAGCACCACGAGGTCCGGGCCCGCGGCGCAGGGTGGCCACGATCGCGGCCTCCCGTTCCGCCCACGGCCCGTACCGCCCCCACACGTTCCAGGTCACGACCTGCACGGTGGTCTCGATGAGCGGCCCGTACGACCGCGGCGGGATGTCCTCCCTCATGGCGCCCCCTTCACCCCTGAGCCTCCCGGTACGCCTACCCCGCTCCCGCCCGGGAATGCCCGCGTCCGCCGGGACCGGCTCTCATACCCATATGGAAGGTCTCTTCGCTGCGTCCTGCCCTCCGGCCGGGACATCACCACGGACGGGGTGTCGTGCCGGACCGCAGGCTGGCCCGCCACCCGGCGCTGACCCAGCCACCCCGCCGCGCCGCCGCGGCCAGGGTGGACCGGCGCTATTGCCGGGGTGAATACCGTCGGCATTTCGCTCGGCTATCGGGGTCCGGCCGGGCCTGCCCGGTGCCGCTATCACGCTGCGTGAAAAGCGATGGTCAGGCCTTCTTTATCAGCCAAAAATATCGGGGCTTGCCCTGGTTTGCCCCCGCGCCGGGACCTGGTAAAATGCAGTTCCCGCTGAAGCTCCGGCCAATGTCGGTAACAGCCCGTGATGCCGTTCCCGGGCCGATCACGCCAGCGTTGGTTTCTTTCCGGTCAAACACCGGTAAATAGCCCGGTCAGCGCCATGAAGCCGTTATCGCAACCTTCGATAAAAATCGTTTGTCCTTGCGGCAGAATGGCCTGTCCGGTATGGTCCTCAAGGTGCTAATCGCCCGGGTTAGCCAGCGGTTCCGCATTGAATTGGTTACCTGCGCCACCGCTAATACCTGCTGTTCGCTGCGCCAATGGCAGGCCTTACGCACGTGTACTTCCTGCCTGCGTGATCGCGGCCGTGCCAGCGCCGCGAACTGGCCGTCCCTGCCCGCACCGCCCGCGAGGTCCAGCACCGATGTCAGCACCTGCCGTGGCCGACCCGCCACGCGTTGACCGTACCGCCGCCCAGCACGCCGTGCTCGTGTTCCTGGCCGCCCTGGCCGCCACCGGAGCCGGAGCCTGGTGGGCGGTCCTGAACGCACCGGACTCGGCGCGTCACCCCACGGCCTGGGCGGCCGGATCGGCCGCGGCCGTGCTCTCCGTCGCCCTGGCCGGCCTGGCCTACTACGCCGAGACCGCCCACCGCGCCCGCGGGCTGATCGGCGCGGCCGGGGCCGACGCCGACCTGCTCCGCCGTGAACTGGCCGAGGTCGCCGAGGTGGCCGTACCGGCCCTGGTCGGGCGGCTGGCCGGGGGCGTGCCCGCCGACGTCGCGGTGGGCGGGATGCCGTCGCCCGCCAGCCCGGCGGTCCGTTCCCTGCTCGAGCAGGTCGCCTACGAGGTCGGCGCGGCCGAGCAGCGGGCCGCCGACGACCGGGCCGCCCGGGCCGGCCTGGAGGCCGCGGTCGCCCAGCTGTCCAGCCAGACCCTGCCCGCGATCCTGGACCAGCTGCATGACGGCGCCTCGGCCGGCGATGCGCTGGCCGCGATCCCCGACCCCGGCGAGGCCGCCGTCCGCGGCCTGCTGACCGGGGTGGCCGAAGAGGTCGCGGCCGCGGAACGGCGCGGGGCCGCGGCCATGGCCGCCTGCGCCAGCGCCGCCGCCCGGATCCAGGCCCAGACCACGCGCATGCTGGCCGAGCTGCGGGAGCTGGAGAACCGGCACAGCGAGGGCCAGGTGTTCGCCGACCTGATGGAACTGGACCACCGGGTGTCCCAGCTGGGCCGGCTGTCCGACAGCGTCGCGCTGCTGGCCGGGGGCCGGTCCGGCCGCCGCTGGACCAAGCCGATCCCGATGGAGTCCATCCTGCGCGGGGCCATGGGACGCATCGACGCCTACCAGCGCATCCGGGTCCACTCGGTCAGTGCCGCCGCGGTGGCCGGCTACGCCGCCGAGGGCGTGATGCACGCGCTGGCCGAGCTCATGGACAACGCGGCCGCCTTCTCGGCGCACGGCTCCGAGGTCCATGTGTACGTCGAGGACGAGGACGTCGGTGTGGTGGTCACGATCGAGGACAGCGGCCTGGGCATGCGCAAACGCGAACGCCAGCGGGCCGAGGACCTGGTCTCGCAGTCGTTCGACCTGACCACGCTGCCCGGCACCCGGATGGGCCTGGCCGTGGTCGGCCGGCTGGGC
>DATDIH010000057.1:0-58996 GCA_036521155.1 Streptosporangiaceae bacterium | reverse complement strand
ATTGGCTCCCGAACCGCCGTCCACGCGGCTGATGGCTTCTTCCGCGAGCGAAAGGTGGAGGGAGCGTGCGCATTGTCTGACGCGCGCGAGATCGGCGCGATCTTCGCGGGCGGGGCGCTCGGGACGCTGGCGCGGGCCGGGCTGGCCGAGGCCTTCCCGCATCCGGCCACGGCCTGGCCCTGGCCAACGTTCGCCGTCAACATCGTGGCCGCGTTCCTGCTCGGGTACTTCGTGACCCGGCTGCAGGAGCGGCTGCCGCTGTCCAGCTACCGGCGCCCGCTGCTGGGGACCGGGCTGTGCGGCGGCCTGTCGACGTTTTCCACCATGCAGGTGGAGATCCTGAAGATGATCGAGGCCCGCGCCTGGGGCCTGGCCGTGGCCTACGCCGCGGCCAGCATCGTCGCCGGGTATGCCGCCATCTACCTGGCCACCGCCATCGTCCGCCGGGTCCGGGTGCGCGCATGAGCGTCTGGGTGTGGGCCGCGGTGGTGGTCATCGGCGGGGCCGGGTCGGTGCTGCGCTTCGGAGTCGACCGGTGGGTGGCGTCCCGGTCCGGGTGGAACTTCCCGTTCGGCACGCTGGTCATCAACCTGTCCGGGGCGGTGATCCTGGGTTTCCTGACCGGACTGGCCCTGGGTAAGGATCAGGCCCTGCTGGCGGGCACGGCCGCGGTCGGCTCCTACACCACGTTCTCGACCTGGATGTTCGAGACCGAACGCCTCGCCGAAGACCGCGAACTGGGCCGGGCCAGCGCCAACGTCGTGGTCAGCCTGGTCCTCGGGGTGGCCGCGGCCGCGCTCGGCAACTGGATCGGAGGGCGGCTGTGATCACCGACGGGCTGAAGCTGACCAGCTATTTCGGTGAGCGGCAGCGGTCCGGCGGCCAGTTCGTGGCCGACGCGCTGGCCGGGCTGTACGGGCGGCAGGAGGTGGCCGCGAGCATCCTGCTGCGCGGGGCCGAGGGGTTCGGCCTCAAGCACCGGCTGCGTACCGACCTGTCGCTGAGCCTGTCCGAGGACCTGCCGCTGACCGCGATCGCGGTGGACGGGCGGGCGCGGATCGAGGCGCTGGCTCCCGAAGCGATCCGGCTGACCGGATCCGGGCTGGTCACGCTGGAACGGGCCCGGCTGCTGACCGGCGACCTGGACGGCCACGCGGCCGAGGGCAACGGCGGGGCGGCCAAGGTCACCATCTACCTGGGCCGGCAGGAACGGGTGTACCGGGTGCCGGCCTTCGTGGCCGTGTGCGACCTGCTGCACCGGCGTGGCGTCGACGGGGCCACCGCCCTGCTCGGGGTGGACGGGACCGCGCACGGCCGCCGGGAGCGGGCGCTGTTCTTCAGCCGCAACGCCGAGGTGCCGATGATGGTCATCGCGGTCGGGGCCGAGAGCCGGATCACCCGGGTCCTGCCGGAACTGGGCGGGCTGCTGGCCCGGCCGCTGGTCACGGTGGAGAAGGTGGTCGTCTGCAAGCGCGACGGCCAGTTGCTGTGCCCGCCACCGGACCGGGCCGCGGCGGGCGACCGCGAGCCGCGGTGGCAGAAGCTGATGGTGTACACGTCGGAGGCGGCCCGGGCCGACGGCCAGCCCATCCACCGGGCCATCGTCCGGCGGCTGCGCTCGGCCGGGCTGTCCGGGGCGACCACGCAGCTGGGTATCTGGGGGTTCCACGGCGACCATGCTCCGCACGGTGACCGGCTGCTCCAGCTGGCCCGGCACGTGCCCGCGGTGACGAGCGTCATCGACCGGCCGGAACGCATCGCCACCGCGTTCGGCGTGATCGACGAGCTGACGGCGGAGACGGGCCTCGTGACCAGCGAGAACGTACCCGCCCGCTTCCGCCCGGGCGACGACTCATGATTGTCCGTCATCGATAACGTCGGAAAATCTCATTGGACGCATCGGTTCTTACCGGGCAGCCTGGGTGCTGGTGCTCCCTGCCCGGGGAGCGTCACGTTGCCGACGGACCGAAGGGAGTCCCGTGACGGCTTCATCGCCTGGCGTCCGGCGCATTGCCCTGGTCGCCCACGACAACCGCAAACAGGACATGCTCGAATGGGCGGCCTACAACCGGGCCACGCTGGCCCGGCACGAACTGGTCGCCACCGCCACCACCGGCCGGCTGCTGGCCGACGAGCTCGGCCTGTCCGTGACCTGCCTGCTCAGCGGCCCGCTGGGCGGCGACCAGCAGATCGGCGCCCGTATCGCCGAGGGCCTGGTCGACCTGATGGTCTTCCTGTGGGATCCGCTCGCGCCCCACCCGCACGACCCCGACGTCAAGGCCCTGCTGCGGGTGGCCGTGGTGTGGAATGTCCCGGTGGCCTGCAACCGGGCCAGCGCTGACTTCATGGTCTCCTCGCCCCTGCTGGCTCCCAGCGAGCCGGCCGCCGCCTAGTGGGAGCCCGTGCGCCCGGCCGTGTGCCCGGCCTTACGCGCGGGACCTCAGCCGGCCAGGATGGCGATCATGTCCGTGGATCGCGCGATCTTGTTCCGGCTGGCCAGCAGCGAACGGCTGGAGCGGGCCGTGCGCCGCGCCCCCCGCGGGGAGCGGCTGGCCTGGCGGGCAGCGTCCCGGTACGTGGCCGGCTCCGACGCGGCGGCCGCGGTCCAGCGGGCCCGGGACCTGGCCGCGGACGGCGTCGCGGCCAGCCTGGACCTGTTCGGCGAGCTGGTCCGGGACCCGGCCGAGGCCGACCGCGTCACCGCCGGTTACCTGGCCCTGGCTGACCAGCTGGGCAGCCTGCCGCCGGGCACCTGGCTGGCGGTGGACCTGAGCCACCTGGCCCTGGACACCGACCCGGGCGGGTGCGCCGACCGGCTGGCCGCCATCGCGGGCGCACTGCCGGTCGGCCGCCGCCTGCAGGTCGGAGCCGAGGATTACGGCCGCGCCGAGGCCATCCTCGGCTGCGTCGAGACGGTGGCCGGGCGCGGGCTGGCCGGGCGGTTGGGGGCCACGGCGCAGGCGAACTACCACCGCACCCCGTCCGACCTGGAACGACTGGCCGCGGCGGGGGTGCACGTCCGGCTGGTAAAGGGCGCCTACGTCGAGCCGGCCGAGGTGGCCCTGCCTTACGGGGAACCCACCGACCTGGCGTTCCTGCGCTACGCGCACTGGCTGGCCGAGCACGACGTACCGTTCGCGCTGGCCACCCACGACGGCGTGCTCCGCGAGGCGCTCCTGCTGGCCCTGGGCCCGCGTCCGATCGAGCACCTGCTCGGTGTCCGGCCCGACGTGCTCGCCGACCTGGTGAGCCGAGGCGTGCCAGTACGCGTGTACGTGCCGTTCGGCGCCGACTGGTTCCGCTACTGGATGCGCCGCGTGGCCGAGTCCCGCGGCGCCTGATCCCGCTGGCCCCAAAACGCCGCGCTGATCGGCAATGGTGGCCCGCTCCGCGACCCGAATGTACGCAATGGTCCCTTTGCCGACACTCTTATGTACGCAGAGGGACCATTGCGTACATTGCAACGGCGACGGGACCGGGACGGCGCGGCGGGCTGATGCTCACGGGTCACAGTGGCCACACGGGGCGCGGGCGCCCCGCTGGCTCGCGGCCCGGATGTGGGTCAGCGGCGGGACCACTCCTCGGCCAGCAGGCGGTAGGAGCGGACCCGGTCGGCGTGGTCGTGGGTGATGGTGGTGATGATCAGCTCGTCGGCGCCGGCGGCTTCCTGGAGTTGCTCGAGCTGGTCGGCGACCTGCTTGGCGGTGCCGGTGAACTGAGTGTCGACCCGGTCGGTGACCAGGTCCCGGTCCTCGTCGGTCCACGGGATGTCGCGGGCCTCGGCCGGGGTCGGGAACTGGATCGCGCCCGCGCCGGTGCGGATGCTGCGGACCCAGGCGCCGTAGCCGGCCGCCAGCTCGCGGGCGGCGGCCTCGGTGTCGGCCACCACCACGTCGGCGGACACGCTCACGTAGGGCTGGGCCAGGTCGTCGTTGGGCACGAACGCGGCCCGGTAGCCGTCGGCCGCCTCCAGCACGGTGGCCGGGCTGACGTGGTAGTTGGCCGCGAACCGGAGCCCGTTGGCCCCGGCCACCTGGGCGCTCTCGCCGCCGCTGCTGCCCAGGATCCACACCTGAAGGTCGGCGCCTTCGCCGGGTACGATGTGCGCCTCGACGCCGTCTTCGGTGCGGTAGGTGCCGCCTAGCAGGGCCAGCACGTCACCCACCTGCTCGGTGTAGTCCTGCGACTTGGCCTCGGGCAGCTGGAGCAGCTTCTTCTGCATGGCGAAGCGCGGCGATTTGAACAGGTGAGCCAGGGACACCCGCTTGGGGATCAGCAGCCCGTTCTCCGTGCGGTAGGCCTCACTGGGCGCCGCCTTGCTCCCGGCACCACCGGGGGGCCGGCCGCCGGATCGGCCCAGGCCGAGGTCGAGCCGGCCCGGATACAGGGCGTCGATGAGGCCGAACTCCTCCACCGTGGACAGCGCGGTCCGGTGCCCCATCTGCACGGCGCCCGAGCCGATCCGGATGGTGGAGGTGGCCCCGGCGGTCAGGGCCAGCACCACGGCGGGCGAGGTGCCGGCCACCCCCGGGTTGAGGTGATGCTCGGCGAACCAGTACCGGGTGTAGCCGAGCTGTTCGGCCTGCCGGGCCAGATCGATGCTGTTGCGCAGGGCTTCGGGAGCCGAGGACCCGGTGCTGATCGGGACCAGGTCCAAGACCGCGAGCGGGGCCGGGCTCATGAGCGGGCCTCGGCCGTCGCGGACGCGGCCGGCGGGGATGCGGCCGGGGTGGGTAGCGGATCCAGGCCCAGGTGTGACCGCAGCGTGCTGCCCTCGTACTCAGTGCGGAACACCCCGCGCTCCTGCAGCAGCGGGACCACCGAGTCGGCGAACTCGTCCAGCCCGCCCGGCGTGATGTGCGGGACGAGGATGAACCCGTCGCTGGCGTCGGCCTGGACCAGGTGGTTGATCTCGTCGGCGACGGTGGCCGCCGAGCCGACGAACGTCTGCCGGCCGGTGACCTCAATGACCACCTCGCGCAGGGACAGGTTCTTCTCGGCGGCCACGGCCCGCCACTGGGCCGCGACGGCCAGCGGGTCGCGGTGCATCCGCACGCTGGCCCGGCCGCGGGCGACGGTGTTCTCCCCCGGCAGCGGGTCCACGTCCGGGAGCGGGCCGTCCGGGTCGTAGCCGGACAGGTCGCGGTTCCACAGCTGTTCGGCGAACATGATCGCGGTCTGCCCGCTGACCTGCTGGTAGCGGACCTCGCGGGCGATCTCGGCCGCCTCTTTGTCGGTGCCGCCGAGCACGAACGTGGCCGCGGGCAGGATCTTCAGCTGGTCCGGGGTCCGCCCGTACCTGGCCAGGCGGCCCTTGACGTCGGCGTAGAACTTCTGCCCGTCCTCCAGGGTGCCGTGGCGGCTGAAGATCGCGTCGGCACTGGAGGCGGCGAACTCGCGGCCCTCCTCGGAGTCCCCGGCCTGGAAGATGACCGGCCGCCCCTGCGGGCTGCGGGGCACATTGAACTGGCCTTCGATGTCGAAATGCCGGTCGTGATGCCCGAACCGGCCCGGGTCCGGGTCGGTCAGGAACACCCCGGACTCCTGGTCGGCCACGATCTCGTCGCCACGCCAGGAGTCGAACAGCTCCCAGGTCGTGCCCATGAAGGTCTTGGCCCGCTCGTACCGGTCCTCCTGCGGCAGGAAGCCGCCGCGGCGGAAGTTCTCGCCGGTGAACGCGTCCCACGAGGTGACCACGTTCCAGGCGGCCCGGCCGCCGGACAGATGGTCCAGGCTGGCGAACTGCCGGGCCACCTCGTACGGCTCGTTGAAGGTGGAGTTGATCGTGCCGGCCAGGCCCAGCCGATCGGTGACCGCGGCCAGCGCGGCCAGCACGGTGAACGTGTCCGGCCGGCCCACCACGTCCAGGTCGTAGATCTGGCCGCCCTGCTCGCGCAGGCGCAGCCCCTCGGCCAGGAACAGGAAGTCGAACTTGGCCCGCTCGGCGGTCTGGGCCAGATGGGCGAACGAGCTGAACTCGATGTGGCTGCCGGACCGCGGGTCGCTCCACACCGTGGTGTTGTTCACGCCCGGGAAGTGGGCGGCGAGGTGGATCTGTTTGGGCATCAGTTCCTCCCGGCGGCGGCCCGGCCGGCGGGCCCGGCGGCGTAGCGGTTGGCGGGGCGGTCGAAACCGAGCAGGCCGCGCAGCGTGCTGGCCTCGTAGCCAGTACGGAACACCCCGCGCCGCTGCAGTTCGGGCACCAGGTCCCGGGTGACGGCCTCAAGGTCGTCGGGGATGACCGCCGGGCGCAGCCGGAACCCGGCCAGCCCGCCGGTCCGCCAGTCCAGCATCAGGTCGGCCAGCTGGCTGGCCGTGCCCGCGAAGATCTGGGCGTCGCTGGTGTACTCCCGGCCGGCCACCTCGTCCAGCCGGTCCCGGCGGCCCTGGGCCGCGGCCGCGTCCGGGCCGAGGAACACGACCAGGTCGGCCAGCACCGGCACCGTCTCGCCGGCGCGCCCGGCCGCGGCCTGCGCGGCCCGGATCTCGGCCAGGATCGTGGCTGCCTGGTCACGGTCATGCGGGGTCACGTAGCCGACATCGGCCGACCGGCCGATCAGGCCGTAGGGCACGGTGCGGTGGCCCAGCGCGCTGACCACCGGCTGGCCCTGTGGCGGCCGGGGTGTGATCGATGGGCCCTTGACGCTGAAGTACTCGCCCTCAAAGTCGATGTAGTGCAGCTTGCCCCGGTCGACGAACCGGCCGGTGGCCACGTCGCGGATCTCGGCGTCGTCCTCCCAGCTGTCCCACAGCCGGCGCATCACCTCGACGTAGTCGGCGGCCTCGTCGAACAGGCCGCCGATCAGCTCCTGCACGGCCGGGTTGTCGTAGTCGCGCAGGCTTAGCTGGGGGAAGCTGCGGCGGCCGAAGTGTGCGGCCTCGTGCGGCGCGGCCGAGACCCGGACCCGGACCCCGGCCCGCCCGCTGCTCACGTAGTCCAGGGTGGCGATGGCCTTGGAGGCGTGGAACGGCTCGGTGTGGGTGACGATCACGGTCGGGATCAGCCCCACGTGGCGGGTCAGCGGCGCGACCCGGGCCGCGATCAGCACCGAGTCCAGCCGCCCGCGCACCTGATCGGTCCGGTCGTCCGGGGACCGGAACCGGCTGGACTGCAGGCTCAGCGCGTCCTCGATGGTGAGGAAGTCCAGCAGCCCGCGTTCGGCTTCGGCGGCCAGGTCAGCCCAGTAGCGGCCGGTCAGCAGCTCGGCCGGGCGGGCCCGGGGCTCGCGCCAGGCGGCGGGGTGCCAGCCTGCGCCGTCGAGGGCCACGGACACGATGAGGTTCTGGGTCGGTGCGGTGGTGCTCAGGGCGTGCTCCCGTCCCTCGAAGTCCAGCTATAACTAAGACTAAAACCCAAACCACGTTATTCCGGTAGGGATTACCTGCTACGGAGGCCCAATGAGGGAGGCCCAATGAGGGAGGCACTGTGAAGGCGTACGTGTACAACGGTCACGGCGGCCCGGAGGTCGAGTCGTTCGCGGACGTGCCGCGGCCGGAACCGGGGCCGGGCCAGCTGCTGATCGCGGTGCACGCAGCCGGGGTCAACCCGGCCGACTGGAAACGCCGGACCGGGGCCATGCGCACGCCGGACAGCCCGCCCGAGCATTTTCCGGTGCTGTTCGGCCGCGAGGCGTCCGGCGTGGCCGAAGCCCTCGGGGACGGCGTGACCGGCTTCGTGCCGGGTGACGCGGTGTTCGGCAATACCGACGCCGGAGGGTTCTCGGAGTACGCCCTGCTCCCGGTGAGCGTGACCGCACACAAGCCGGGGGCGCTGTCGTTCACCGACGCCGCCACCCTCCCGGTCGCCGCCGCCACCGCCTACGACGGCGTCCGGCAGCTGGCCCTGCCCGCCGGCGCCACCCTCCTGATCACCGGGGTCGGCGGCGGGGTCGGGGTGGCCGCCGCCCAGATCGCGCGGCACGACGGGCTGACCGTGATCGGCACCGCCAGCGCGGGCAAGAAGGCCTTCGTCGAGTCGCTGGGCGTGACCCACGTCGAGTACGGGCCGGGAGTAGCCGACCGGATCCGCGCCGCGGCCCCGCAGGGCATCGACGGCATCTACGACCAGGCCGGCGGCCCGGCCCTGGAAGAGGTGGCCCCCCTGCTCACCGACCGGTCGAAGCTGGTCAGCGCGGGTGACCGGGCCACCACGGCCCGGCTGGGCGGCACGTTCGTGGCCCGGGCCCGTAACCAGGAGGTCCTCGACGCGGTGGCCCAGCTGGTGGTCAGCGGGGCGCTGGACCCGTTCGTGACCAGCACGTTCCCGCTCGGCCAGGCCGCGCAGGCGCTGCGCCTGGTCGAAGACGGGCACGCCCAGGGCAAGGTCGTCATCGAGGTCAGCCGGTGACGCACCCGCTCGACAACCCGGTCCGGTCGTCCCTGCTCGGCGGGCACGCGAGCTTCGCCGAAGGCCACGGCCGGGCCCTGCGCTACCCACCCGACGTGGTGCCGTTCGCCGCCCTGCCCGCGGGTCCGGAGCCGGCCGACTGGGCCGACCTGGCCGCGCTGGCCGGACCCGGCGGCAGGCTGGCGCTGGCCGGGGAGCGGGCCACCCCGCCGGGCGGCTGGCAGCCGCTCTGGGCCGGCCAGGGGGTTCAGCTGGTCGGTGCCGGAGTGGCGGGCACCGAGCCCGGCGCCGAGGTGATCGAGCTCGGGGCCGCCGACGTGCCGGAGATGCTGGACCTCACCGAACGCACCAAACCCGGCCCGTTCCTCCCCCGCACCGTCGAGCTCGGCCGCTACGTCGGCATCCGGCGCGACGGGGCGCTGGTCGCGATGGCCGGGGAACGGTTCAAGCCACCCGGCTGGACCGAGATCAGCGCGGTCTGCACCGACGACGCCTGGCGCGGGCACGGGTTCGCCTCCCGGCTGGTCCGGGTGCTGGTGGCCAGCATCCGGGCCCGCGGGGACACCCCGTTCCTGCACGCGGTGGCGACCAACACGAGCGCGATCCGGCTGTACGAGGCGATGGGTTTCGAGCTGCGGCAGACCACGGTCTTCCGCGCCCTGCGGACCCCGGTTGAGCAGGAGACCACGGCCGAGCAGGTCGCCGCTGTGAGCGACTGATTGACGCCAGGGCACCGGTCCGTAACGCTGGCTGGCATGTACCCCGGGACCTACGCGGCGACGTCGCCGGAGCAGCCCGCCGTGATCATGGCCGACGGCAGCGACACCCTGACCTATGCGCAGCTGGAAGACCGGTCAGCCCGGCTGGCCCGCCTGCTGTACGAGCGCGGGCTACGCCGCGGCGACAACGTGGCCCTGCTGTCGGAGAACAGCGCCCGCTACTACGACGTGTACTGGGCCGCGCTGCGCAGCGGCCTGTACCTGACCGCGGTCAACCACCACCTCCAGCAGGCCGAGATCAGCTACATCCTCAACGACTGCGGGGCCAGAGCGCTGGTCGTGTCGGCGGCCAAGGCCGAGCAGGCCCTGGCCGTGGCGGGCGAGACCCCGGGCATCGAAAGCCGGCTCGCGTTCGGCGGCCCGGTACCGGGGCACGAGGACTACGAGGCGGCGCTGGCCGCCAGCTCGCCCGAGCCGCTGGCCGATTCCCGGGTCGGCGCCGACATGCTGTACTCCTCGGGCACCACCGGCCTGCCCAAGGCCATTAAGCTGCCGCTGCAGGATCGCCGGGTGGATGAGCCAGGCGATCCGCTGGTCAGCGTGTTCGGCGCCATGTACGGCTTCGACCGGGACACGGTGTACCTCACCCCGGCTCCGCTCTATCACGCGGCTCCGCTGCGGTTCGGTGCGTTCGTCCAGGCCCTGGGCGGGACCGTGGTGGTGCTGCCGTCGTTCGACCCGGTGCGGGCGCTGCAGGCCGTCGAGGAGTTCCGGATCACCCACAGCCAGTGGGTGCCGACGATGTTCATCCGCATGCTCAAGCTGCCCGACGAGCAGCGCCTGGGCCACGACCTGTCCAGTCACCGGGTGGCCATCCACGCGGCCGCCCCGTGCCCGGTCGACGTCAAACGGGCCATGATCGACTGGTGGGGCCCGATCCTGCGCGAGTACTACGCGGCCACCGAGGGCAACGGCGTCACCTTCATCGACTCCGAGCAGTGGCTCAAGAAGCCGGGCTCGGTCGGCCAGGGCGGCCTGGGCACCCTGCGCGTCTGCACCGAGGACGGCACCGAGCAGCCGGCCGGCCAGATCGGCCTGGTCTACTTCGAGCGCGACAAGGTGCCGTTCACCTATCACAACGACCCGGCCAAGACCCGGGAGGCCCAGCACCCGCAGCACCCGGCCTGGACCACGACCGGGGACATCGGCTACCTCGACGAGGACGGCTATCTGTTCCTGACCGACCGGCGGGCGTTCACGATCATCTCCGGCGGGGTCAACATCTACCCGCAGGAGATCGAGAACGTGCTGGCCCTGCACCCCAAGGTGCTCGACATCGCGGTCATCGGTGTCCCCGACCCCGAGATGGGCGAATCGGTCAAGGCCGTCGTCCAGCCCGCTCCTGGCGCGGCGCCCGGCCCGGACCTGGAGGCCGAACTGCTGGCCTTCCTGGGCGACCGCATCGCGCACTACAAGGTGCCCCGGTCGATGGACTTCGTCACCGCGCTCCCCCGCACCGCCACCGGCAAGCTGCAAAAAGGCAAGCTACGGGCTCAGTACGCCGGAACCGATTCCTCCGCGGTCATTTCCGGGTCTTTATATCTACCGAAGGTCTGGGCCTGGCTGGCCGGCCCGGATCGCGTAGACACCACCCGGAGGACCCTCGATGACCCGCACCGCGGCCGACGATACGGATTTCACCCGGAACACCGAGCCGTTCCGCCGCGAACTGCTGGCCCACTGCTACCGGCTGCTCGGCTCGGCCGACGAGGCGGAAGACCTGGTGCAGGAGACCTACCTGCGGGCCTGGCGCGGCTACGCCGCGTTCGAAGGCCGGTCCTCCCTGCGGACCTGGCTGTACACCATCGCCAGCAACGCCTGCCTGACCGCGCTGGAAACCCGGTCCCGGCGGCCGCTGCCGTCCGGCCTGGGCGCCCCAGCCACCGACGCATCCGCCTCCACCCATGGAGCCGCCGACGGCCAGGGCCCGGCCTTCTGGCTGCAGCCGATCCCGGACGCGCTGGTCATTGCGGGGCCCGAGGACCCGGCGGCGGACCCGGCCGCGGCGGCCGTGACCCGGGAGAGCCTGCGGCTGGCCCTGGTGGCCAGCTTCCAGTACCTGCCACCCCGGCAGCGGGCTGTGCTGCTGCTGCGCGACGTGCTGGCCTTCCCCGCCGCCGAGGTGGCGGCCATGCTGGAGCTCAGCGTGCCCGCGGTCAAGAGCCTGCTGCAGCGGGCCCGGACCCGGCTCCAGCAGGTCAGCCCGGCCGCCGACCAGGTCGTTGAGCCCACCGCGGCCCAGGCCCGGCGGCTGCTGGAGGGTTATATGAAGGCGTTCGAGACCTCGGACGCCGCCGCCCTGGCTGAGCTGCTCCGCCAGGACGCCACCCTGGAGCTACCCCCGTCGGCCATCTGGTTCGCGGGCGACGCGGCCAAGGCGGGCGCCGTGGCCGGCCTCCTCTCCCCCGGCGACTGGCGCATGGCCCCCACCTCGGCCAACGGCCAGCCGGCCGCGGCCGTATGGCTGCGCGGTCCCGACGGCCGCCACCACCCGTACGGCGTCGCCGTCCTGACGGTCACTCCGACTGGCATCGCCGGCATCCTGGCCGTGGCCGACCCGGCCCTGGTGGGCTTGTTCGGTTTCGGCCCCGAACCACCGTCCGGCACTCCCTGACCATCAATCCCACCCGACCTGCAGCTATGTTCGCTTTATAACGCTCTCGACCCTCATGAACCATGTCCGTTTCCGGCAATTGATTATTCATGACATAACGAATGTCTTTTTCCAGCCAGAAGGGTATCTGAGGCTTTTCTCCGGAGTGTTTACCGGCTGTACCCTCTGCGCATGACACCGGCCAGCAAACGCGGGAAAGCCGCTTTCACCAGCGGGGGGAATCCAGCACCAGATGAGCATGCCCTCGCCCGTGACCTGCTCAGCGTGTCCGTGCTGTCCTCACTCCTGCTGTTCAGCGTTCTGCTGATAAAGGTGTATGGCGCGGCCCATTACAACGTCAACGTAGTGGCGACGCTGGCCTCGACAGCACCAGCCTCCGTGCTGCTGGGGACGATCTCGATCTACAGCTACTTCTTCCTGGCCATGATCAGTGTCGAGGCGGCCTGGCTGCTCTTCGCCAGCTTCTTCAAAGCATGGAGCCTCAAGCCCTACCGCACCCTGTTCGCGGGCGTAGCCATCTTCCTCTTCCTGCTTTCGCCATTGCGTTACTTCTTCGAGGCTGCGGTTCTGTCGATCGCCCTCGTGCTGTTTGAACTGATCGCATACAACCTCACAAGGGATCAGGTCGCGAGTCTCCTGAGGCTCATCGCTTTCGGCTTCCGCAGAGGCACCCGCTTCTTTCCGAGGATCGGGGTACCACGGCCTGGGGTAGAACTTAGGAAGGGTTTTCCGCTGCCCAGGGCAAGCTTGATCAGCTCAGCCATCATCTTCGCGCTGTTCCTGCTGCTCACCCTCGACCAGCCCTGGGCACCCTCCGTGGTGGTAACCCTCAAGCATCCGATCAGCACGAACTTGACCAGGCCAATCGCATCACGGTCGCAGAAGCCGGTGGCCTTCGTGCTGGCCGACGACAACGGAACGATGCAGCTGCTGATCGACGACAGCCGGACCATCGTCTACGTGCCCGACAAAGACGTTAGATCGGAACAGCTATGCAATCTGAATTCAAATTTTATGGGCAGCAATCCAGCCTTCAAACGGTCGCGTGATTTTCAGGGAAACGTAGAGAGCTGCTGGCGGATCACAGACCAGTGCGATGAGCAAACGGTGCAAGGACCGACGGGCGTCATCGGCTGGCTGGAACAGCCAGGAGCGGCACCACAATGGCCCGCTGGCCCTGTGCTGCCGCCGGTCAGCACCGGAAAGACGACGACCGGGGCGGGTGGCCGGTGCGGGCCGCCTTTCGATCCAAACTTGCCCAACACCGATTTGATCAACCGCGCCAAGCCGCTGCACTGACCCGCCCCCGGCGGCTTCGTTGGCGCCGGGGGCAGGACGGGGGTGGTGTCAGCGGGACCGGTACCGGAGCGGGCAACCGGAGTACGGCCGGTGCTGGCCGGTCACGGTAAATAAATCTGCTGAAAGCAGGGTGGTTAGGGCTTCCCGGGGGCGCAGTAGAAGTTGCTGGCGACCGAGGGGCTGCCGTGGCCGGTGTAGTGGGCGGTCAGGGGGTAGGCGCACAGGGGGCGGGACAGGGTGACGGCGCCGGTGGCGGGGTCGGTGACGGTGGCCAGGATGGAGGTCGGGGCCTGGCCGTGCTCGACCCAGCTGGCCACGGCGGCCAGGGGGTTGGCTGGGGCCGGGCCGGCGGCGCTGGCGCAGTGCTGGGCGCCGGGAGCCAGGAAGAGGCGCGCGAACGAGTCTGTGCGCTGCGGGCCGCCCATGGCCTGCTGGACGCGCTGGTAGTAGTTGATCGTGCCCTGGGGGAAGATCAGCTGATCGGCCAGGCCGTGCCAGATGAGGATCTTGCCGCCGGCCCGCTTGAACTGGGACAGGTTGGGGTTGTCGGTAGCGATGACGCCGGAGAATTCCCGCACCGACTGCTGGAACAGCCGGTCGAACTGGGCGTAGGTCAGCGTCTGCCAGTTCCAGGACGGGTTCTGCTGGAGCCAGGTGCCGAGCCAGGTGGCCGAGATCGAGAACGGTGCTGGGCCGGTGACCCCGTTGACCGTGGTGGTGGCGGCGAGGCCGTCGAAACTGGCCCCCGGTTCCAGCCCGTACCAGAGCTTGGTCCCGCGGGTGCTGACCGGACCCTGCCAGATCTTGGCCACCACGGCGGCGTCGGTGGCGGTGATCGTGCCGCAGGGGGTCACGGTGCCAACCAGGGTGGCCGGGTTCCAGTGGCAGTCGGCCGGGTCGCTGATGATGCCGTCGGTCACTCCGTCGCGGGGGTCGCAGGCCTTGACCACGGCCGCCGTGAACGCGTCTTCCTTGCAGGTGGGCAGGTAGTCGCTGCTCTCCTTCATGACCAGCTCGGGCCAGATCTCGGCCGGGATGAACCGGGTCCAGTTGATGGCCGGCGCCCCGGACACGATGCCGTTGTAGTCGGCCGGGTAGCGCTGGGCCTCCATCAGCCCCTCGCGGCCGCCGGTCGAGCAGCCGTTGAAGTAGGAGTAGCGCGGCTGGCTGGCGTAGTAGGCGGCGGTCACGGCCTTGCCGGTGACCGACATGTCGTGGATGCCGACCGAGGCGAAGTCGGTGATCAGCGGCCAGTTCAGCTGGCCCGAGCTGGTCAGGGCGAAGCTGCCGTCGGCCTGGTGGTTGCCGCAGTCGGTGGAAGCACTGGCGTAGCCGGCCTGGATGGCGGTGCCCAGCGCCGGGTAGCTGACGCCGCAGCTGTACCCGCCGCCGCCGACGCCTTCGAACCGCCCGTTCCAGTCGCTGGGCAACCAGACCGTGATGTTGATGGTGTTGCCGTGCCCGTCGGCCTGGGCCAGCGCGACCTCGCAGAAGGCCGGCAGGCCGGTCAGCGTTGTGCTGGTGCCGGGCACCGGGTAGCTGCCGCTGGTCTGCGGGCTGACCGTGACCACGGTGACGTCCGGGACGTGGAGAGCGGACTGGACGGCGGCCACGTTGCAGGCGAGCTTGGCTGAGGCGGAAGTGCCCGCCGGGGCTGAGGCGGCCGTCGGGGCCGTGGAGGTAGCGGCCTGGGCCAGGGCGGGAACCGCCGGGACCCCGGCCGCGAACAGGAAGGCGATGACCAGCAGGATCGCGTGGCGGGGGCGCGCGGCGGACAGGAGATGCTTCACCAGGGCTCCTTGGCTGGGCAGACACAGCTGGACCCTCCGAGCATGATCACATTCGAACAGGATCACACGCGGGCGGACGAGTTGAGTGTCTACTGACGCCTGGGAGCTGTCAATGTCCGTGTAGAACTTTTCGCCGCCCGCCAAGCCGCGGTGGCCTGGCGGGCGGCGTTCAGGCCTAGCTCAGTCCGGGACGATCGTCACCGGGCAGTCGGCGTGGTGCACGACCTGGCTGGTGACCGAGCCCAGCATCAGCCGGTTGAAGCCGCCGGTGCCGCGACGGGCCAGGACCAGCTGGTCGGCGCCCTTGGCCGCCTCGAGCAGCTGCTCGGCGGGCTGGCCGAGCAGGGCCCGCACGGTCACCGACGCCGGGGCCGCGTCGCCCAGCGACTTCGCGGTCGCGGCCACGGCCTCTTCCGCAGCTTTCTGGGCCTTGTCCCGCAGCTCAAAGTCGGCGCCGTACACCTGGCTGCCGCCCCATCCGCTGGCGGCCACGATCTCGACGGTGATGACGGTCAGCGGCACATTCTTCACGGCCGCCTCCCGCATAGCCCAGTTAAGGGCGGCCATGGAGTGGGTCGACGCATCGATGCCCACGACGATTCCGGACATTGCTCTCTCCCGTGCTGGAGTAGTGATCAGAGTCACACGTTAGAGTGCCGACCGGACAGTGATCAAGGTTGGCGCGGCCAGGGACCGTGACGGGCCAGATAACCGCAGCTCAGGTTCACTCCCGGTTCGCGAGCAGCACGCCGGCCAGCGCGATGGCACCGCCCGCAAGTTCCAGGGGGCCCGGCACCTGGCCCAGCCAGACCAGGGCGATGACGATGGCGGCCGCGGGCACCAGGTACAGCGCGGTGGTGGCCCGGCCCACGCCCATCCGGCTCAGGGCGTAAGCCCAGAGCGCGAAGCCCACCGCGGACGGAGCGACCCCCAGGAACACCGCCGCGCCGATCGCCCCCGCTCCAGCGTGCGGCAGCGCGTGCACCAGGCTTCCGGTCCAGGGCAGGATGAACACGGTGCCGGCCCACATGGCGTACACGGTGACTTCGAACCCGGTATAGCGGGCCAGCAGCGGCTTGCTGGCGGTGTGGAAGACGGCCTGCAGCACGGCCGCGGCCAGCACCACCAGCGCGGCCGCGCCGAAGCCCAGACCGTGCGAGGCCGCGATCAGCGCCGAGCCGGCGAATGCGACCGCGCTGCCCGCCCACCGGCGCCGGGTCGCCCGCTCGCCCAGGAACCAGGTGGCGAGCAGGCTGGCGTAGACCGGGGCCGTGGCCACCAGCAGGCTGGCGGTGCCCGCGGGCACGACCCGCTCCCCCTGGTTGAGCAGCAGCTGGTAGCCGGTCATCCCGGCCAGCCCGCACAGCGCGATCAGCGGCAGATCCCGGACCCGGGGCCGCCGCACCCGCAGGAACGGCGCGGCCAGCGCCAGCGCCACCGAGGCGACCCCCAGCCGGGCCACCGACAGCCCCACCGGCCCCAGCTGCGGCACCGCCACCGCGATAGCCGGAAACGCGCTGGCCCAGAGCACCACCGTGCCCGCTGCGGCCAGGACCGCTGACCGTGAATCGGCCGGAACCGGGCTGACCGGACGTGTCCCGCGTCTGCGCGGGACAGGCACACACCTACCTTCGATCAAATCAGTGGTGTCCATGCCTCCAGGCTGCCCAGCATCACTCGTCACGTCCAGTTAAAAATCTTGGATCGAATGATAAGTTTTGCTTCATGCTGGATATGCGACGGCTCCGGGTCCTGCACGCGGTGAGCGCCTACGGCTCGGTGACCGCGGCCGCGTCGGCCCTCGGATACTCGGCGCCCGCGGTGTCGCAGCAGCTGGCCGCGCTGGAGCGGGAAGTCGGCCTGCCACTCACCGAGCGGGCCGGGCGCGGCATCGCGCTGACCCCGGCGGCCACGGTCCTGGTCGCGCACACCGACGCCCTGCTGGCCCAGCTGAACTCGGCCGAGGCCGACCTGGCCGAGCTGCGGGATCAGGTGGCCGGGCGGGTGGCGCTGGCCGCGTTCCCGTCGGCGGCCACGGCCGTGGTCGCTCCGGCCTGGACGGCCCTCAGCCCGGCGGCGCCACACATTCAGCTCGACCTGGAGGTGATGGAGCCCGAGGAATCGCTGCCCGCGGTGCTGCGCGGCGAGGTCGACATCGCCGTGGTGCACGAGTACGACATCTTCCCCCGGCCGATGGACGTGCTGTTCGAACGCCGGGACCTGCTGGCCGATCCGGTCCGGCTGGCCGTCCGCGACGACTTCAGCTTCGACGGCCCGGCCGTCGGCCACGACGGGCCGGCCCGGCTCACCGACCTTGGCCGCCAGCCGTTCCTGGCCCCGCGCACCGGCACGGCCTGCGCCGAGATGATCCAGCGCGCTTGCGCCCGGGCCGGGTTCGCGCCCCGGGTGGTGGCCCGGGCCAGCGACTTCGGGGTCCTGCTCAGCCTGGTGGCGGCCGGAGCCGGGGTGACTCTGGTGCCGGGGCTGGCCGCCCGCTCACTGCCCCCGGGAGTCCGGCTGCTGCCGCTGGCCGAGCCGGTCACCCGGCAGATCTTCACCGTCAGCCGCCGCGGCGGTGACCGTCAGCCCGCGGTCCGGGTGGTGCTCGACGCCTTGCTTGACGCCGCCGGTACGATACCCCCTAGGGGTATTTGAACCGGTAGGGGTATTTGAACCTGGCCCAGCGGGGAAGGCGGACAGCATGCACGCGATCATCCACGCCCTGTCGATCGCGGGCTCGATGACGTGGGAGATCGCCTGGGCGCTGATCCTCGGGTTCGCCCTGTCGGCCGTCATCCAGGCCGTGGTGCGGCGTTCCACGATCGTCCGGCTGCTGGGTGACGACCGGCCGCGGACGCTGGCCATCGCCACCGGGCTGGGCGCGGCCTCGTCGTCCTGCTCGTACGCGGCGGTCGCGCTGGCCCGGTCACTGTTCCGCAAGGGGGCCAGTTTCACCGCGGCCATGGCCTTCGAGATCGCCTCGACCAACCTGGTCATCGAGCTGGGGGTGATCCTGGCCCTGCTGATGGGCTGGCAGTTCACGCTGGCCGAGTTCATCGGCGGGCCGATCATGATCGTGGTGCTGGCCGTGGCGTTCCGGCTGTTCCTGCGGGAGAAGCTGCTGCGGGACGCCCGCGAGCAGGCCGACCGCGCGGTGGCCGGGTCGATGGAGGGCCACGCGGCCATGGACATGTCGGTTCACGGCGGCGGCTCGTTCTGGCGGCGGCTGCTGTCCCGCGACGGGTACACGGCGGTGTCCCACGTGTTCGTCATGGAGTGGGCCGCGATCCTGCGCGACCTGGTCATCGGCCTGCTGGCCGCGGGCGCGATCGCGGCCTGGGTCCCGGACAGCTTCTGGCGGGCGTTCTTCATCGCCGGAGACCCGCTGGCCGCGAAGATCTGGGGCCCGCTCATCGGCCCGGTGGTGGCCGTCGTGTCGTTCGTGTGCTCGATCGGCAACGTGCCGCTGGCCGTGGTGCTGTGGAAGGGCGGGATCAGCTTCGGCGGCGTGGTGGCGTTCATCTTCGCCGACCTGCTCATCCTGCCGATCCTGAACATCTACCGGAAGTACTACGGGCTCAAGATGGCCGCCTTCCTGGTCGGCTGCTTCTACGTCACCATGGTCATCGCCGGGTACGTGGTCGAGCTGCTGTTCGGCGGTCTGGGCCTGATCCCCAGCCGGGCCAGCGCCACCATCCCCGACGAGGGCGTGTCGTGGAACTACACCACCTGGCTGAACATCGCATTCGGGCTGCTGGCGGTGGCGCTGCTGGTCCGTTTCGCGCGTACCGGCGGGATGCCCATGCTGCGGATGATGAACGGCCCGGCCGACGCCGAGCATGACCACGGCGGCCATCACGAGCACGCGCGCAGTGGCCGCTCCCCCGCCAGCGAATCCTGATCTGCGCCACAATGGCCGGTATGCCGGGACCTCGCTCGATCCGCCGCCGGCCCGGTGCCGCCCGGCTGGCCGCCGCCACGGTGCTGGCCACGCTGATCCTGCTGGCCGGCTGCACGTCGTCCGGGACGCCGGCCAGCTCACCGTCGCCGGGGACGCGGCTGGCGGCGGCGCTGGCGCACTGGGCTTCGTTCCCGGTGGGGGCCCAGGTGCGGCCGGTGGTGATCGACCCCGGCGGGCAGGTCACCGGGCCGTCCAAGTTCCCCAGCGACGCGGTCCAGGAGGCCTTCAACTCAGGGGCGATTACGCTGCCGCGGTCGCTGCCCGCCAGCCCCGGCCGGCTGAGCGGTTACTCGCTGATCAGCGCGAACCGGGCGGCCCAGGTGCTCACCAGCGGCGCATCCAGCCCGGCGTCGTCCACCACGGTGACGGTCACGCGGGTGAAGCTGGCCACCGGGATCTTCGCCACCGACCGCGGGCGGCAGGCCCTGCCCGCCTGGCAGTTCACCCTGCAGGGGGTCACCAGCCCGGCCGACGTGCTGGCCGTGGCCACCGCCCAGCGGTTCTGGCCCAAGTTCGTGCGTGACGCCACCCATACCACCGCGGCCCAGGCCGGGCGGTCGGGGCGGGCGCTGACGCTGACCGTGTGGGGCGCACCGGCCGGCACCGGGGCTTGTCACGCCAGCTACTCGCTCCGGCAGCGCGGCTCGGCCCAGGCGGTGGCGATCGATGTCGCCAGCACCGTGCACTTCCACGGCCAGAACTGCTCCTCAGCCGCGGTCCCGGTCACGCTGCCGGTGACGCTGTCCGCGCCGCTCGGTAACCGGGTGCTGGTCGATGCCCAGACGTCCGCGCCCATCCCGGTCACCCAGCCGCTGGTCAGCTCGTCGTAGCCGCTGATAACGGGCGGTCCGGGCTGCTACCCGGCCGCAACCGCGCGGCACCCTGGCCTGCTACGGACGGACTCGAAGCTCGGCACATGGACAACATGCGCAGCTTCGGCCCCGGCAGGATCCTCGTTGTCGAGCGTGACCTCGCGGTTTCGCGCTTCGTGGAGTTCGTCCTGGGCAACTGGGAATCGTTCGAGGTCGCCTCGGTCACCGATCCGGCCGTGGCCCTGGCCCTGCTCGGGAACGAGCGGTGGGACCTGGTGCTGGTGGACTTCGAGTTGCCCGCCACCGGGGTGATGGACGCGATGGGCCTGCTGGAGGCCATCCGTGAGGTCGAACCGGGGCTGCCGGTGGCCATGATGAGCGCGTACCCGGTCACCGGTCCTACCGCCGAGCAACTGACCGCGGCCGACGGCTACGTCACCAAGCCGATCACGCCGTCGCACCTGATCGGCCTGGCCACCGGCCTGATCGAGCAGTTCCGCCGGGCCCAATTCAGGCAGTAGCGCCCCCAGCCGCAGCGCCCTCAGCGGCGAACCGGGCGAACGACTCCTCGATGATCTTCTCGGCCGCCGCGCGGTCCTGCCAGCCACGCACGTCCGTGCCCTTGTCCCGCTCGAGCTCCTTGTAGACGTCGAAGAAGTGCCCGATCTCCGCGGTCACGTGCTCGGGCACGTCGTTGAGGTCCTGGAAGCCCGCATAGCGCGGATCACTCGCAGGCACGGTGAGGATCTTGGCGTCCGGCCCCTTTTCATCGGTCATCCAGAACACCCCGATGGGCCGGACCGAGATCAGGCAGCCGGGAAACGTGGGCTCGTCCAGGATGACCATGGCGTCGAGCGGGTCACTGTCCTCGGCCAGCGTGCCGGGGATGAAGCCATAATCATGCGGGTACCGGGTCGAGGTGAACAGCATCCGGTCCAGCCGGATCGCGTCAATAGCCGGGTCGTACTCATACTTGTTCCGGGATCCCTGCGGGACCTCGACGATGATGTCGACTTCCACAGGCTCAGCCTAGCCTCAGGCTTCGGCCCACTCGGCTGTGCGCTCGATCTGCCCGCTGCTGTTGTCCGGTTGCGCCGAGGGCATCCACACCGACCACACCGCGAGCGCGAGGACCACCATCGCCAGAACCAGGATGGCGAGGTCTGGCTTGGCTATCTGCACGAGCCACCCGCCGAGCACCGGCCCGACGGCGAAGGCGAAGAAATCCATCAGGCTGCTGACGCTGGCCACCCGGCCGAGCATCTCATCCGGGCTGCGTTCGATCAGATACCGGTCGATCTCCACGTTGCCAATGGCTCCGGTGAGGCCGATCACGAACATTTCCACGACAAGAAACCGCAGCAGATGATGCGTGTTGATGGTCACGGAAATTCCGATGAACACTATCAGCCACAGGCACATCTGAAATCTGAACCATCGCCCGCTGAACCAGCGCAGCAGTGGCTTTTCGCTGAACCACCGCATCAGTCGCTTTGCGACCAGCGACCCGAGCACCCCGCCAGCCCCGGTCGAGGCCAGCACAATTCCGACGGTTTCATAGGTAAATTTCACCCGGTCAGCTTCAAACAAAAAGATCAATATGAGCGCTTGCACGACCAGCGTTCCGCCCGCGTTCAGCAAGCACGCGGCGCGGGCGAATCTGTCATGCCACACCCACCGCAGACCTTCCAGGATTTTCTTGGCCGAATATTCGGGGTCCCGCGGGCTTCTCTGGACCGCGTCCGAGCTTTTCCGGTATTTGACGGTGACCAGCGACCCGATCGAGAACAGGAACGAGAACGCATCGGCCACGAACGGCAGAACGGGCGCGAGGCCGAAGAGCAACCCTCCCGCTGGCCGTCCCACCATCACCACCACGTGGGTACGAGCCTCGTTGCCGCCGGAGGACGACGACGCGTCAGCCCGCCCCAGCAGTCCGGTGATCAGCCGGCGCTCACTCAGCCCCGAAAAGACTTCGAGCGTCTCTTCCAGCACGGCCATCGCGATCAGTACGCTTACTACCCACCCGGCAGAATGGCCGAGCCAGAAGGCGAGAACGACCGTCAATATCGCGCAGCCGCGCCCGATCTCACTCACCAGCATGGCAATGCGCGCATTCCAGCGGTCGACCAGGGCGCCAGCCGGGATATAGGCCAGAATGCTGGGCGCCGTGGCCGCGAAGGCGGCCCAGCCGGCCATAATCGGAGATTTCGTGAGCAGCAGCACCAACATCGGATAGGCAATGCTGCTCATGCGCGTACCCAGCATAGACAGCGATGAGCCGCCCACTAGCCGCAGATAGCTGCCATTCGCTCCGCTGGGAAGGTATTTCCAAATCTCGCGGCGAGACGGCGCATTCCCGGTGGGTGGTGCCATCTCTCCGATGGCTATAGCAGCATTTAGCTCGGAGCCGGCCGAATGGCTTCGTTTTGTCGCGTGAGTTGCAACGGCGAAGCCAATTTGCTCGCTGGCTTCGATATTTTCGGGCGTTTCCCTGCTGGGCGTTCCCAGGTCTATCGGTTCCGCGCCGTACGCTACTCCGGCATCCACCGCCACGCCCACCGGCGCTTCGCTGACCGTCTCTTTAACAGTAGCTGCGCTGGCTGTTCGCGCGCCGGGTGCCGTCACGGTCATGTGGCACTCACCGGCTTACTGACCGCATACAGCTGTTCAGCAACGGACGGCGCACCCTGGCAACCTACCACTGGCGCCGCGCCGGGCGGACCCGATGGGTGAATTGAGACCGGGTGTCCGTATGGTAGCGGCGCAATGCCCAGCTCAGGGCGATTTCTTTGCAAAGATGCATATTGCAAATGCGAGTTGCAGAAGAAGGTTTCTCTAATACCCGCGTTAACATTCAATCGTAATTTTCAGATAACCGAAGATTTCTCGGCCCCGCCGGAAAATTAAACAATGATGTAACGTCAGATACGCGTGTGACGTGAGATGGCAGTTATACCGAGAATGACACGCGGGGCATCTGGGCGTAGTGAGCCGATTTCGCGATCGGCCAACGATCACAAGGTGTTTCCGGCTGGTCATTCAGTCTGAGCCGCCCCCGCGGCGATGGGCTATCAATACTCACGGTAATTTATTTCGTCGGGGCAAACTGCAGGCTCAATTTTTGGCAAATTGTGTGATTCAATTGAGACGTGGGTCCTGCCGAACGACCCGAGTGGCCGTCGACGCTCGATGTTGACGCACTCCTGTTGGGCGGGTGGCGGCCAGAACCTTTTCATGAGTTCGTGGTGAAGGTCCACAGCCGATGTGATCTTGCTTGTGACTACTGCTACATGTACGAGATGGCTGATCAATCGTGGCGAGATCAGCCAATGCGCATGTCGGGTGAGACGGCGGCGGCAACAGCATTTCGTATTGGCGAGCATGTCCGTGCGCACAACGTGCCAGACATTTCGCTGATCCTCCATGGCGGCGAGCCCTTACTGGCCGGGCGGGACCTTATCGCTCAGCTTGTGGGCGCGACCCGCGAGGCGGTTGACGCAAAGGTCAACGTCAGCGTTTGGGTGCAAACGAACGGGGTGGGCCTGAGCGAACCCTTCCTGGATCTCTTCGATGATCTCGGCGTGCAGGTGGGCGTGAGCCTGGACGGCGCACCCGAGGCGCACGATCGGCACCGCCGGTTCGCCAGCGGGCGCGGCAGCCACAGGGCCGTGGCAACCGGCCTTGAGCGCCTGACCGGTGACCGTTACCGGCACCTGTTCAGCGGGCTGCTCTGCACGATCGACCTGCGGAACGACCCACTCGCGACCTACCAGGCCCTGGCCTCTTTCGACCCGCCGCAGATCGACTTTCTGATGCCGCACGGAACATGGGCCGATCCGCCGCCTGGGCGCATACCTGATCTCCCCGACACTCCGTACGCCGGCTGGCTGATTACCGTCTTCGACCACTGGTACCACGAGTTCAAGACCCGCATCCGGCTGTTCGACACGATCATGCGCCTGGCCATGGGCCACGATGTCGAGGCGGAAATGGTGGGCCTCGGCCCGTCCAGAACCCTGGTCATCGAGACGGACGGGTCCATCGAGCAGTCCGACCTGCTGAAAGCGGCCTACGAGGGAGCACCCGCGACCGGCCTGCACGTTGGCCACCACCCGTTCGATCAGGCGCTCTACCTGCCCGGCATGGTCGCTCGCCAGCTGGGAGAACAAGCGCTGGCTCCGAAGTGCCGTCAATGCCACGTTCTGCACGAGTGCGGTGGCGGCTTGTATGCGCACCGGTACCGCCCCGGCAGTGGCTTCGCCAATCCGTCGGTGTACTGCCCGGACCTCATGGCCCTGATCGATCACATCAAGCTGGTGGTCGACGACGACCTGAGCCGACGCTGACCGACCGTGATCAGACGCCAGGCGGATCGAACTCGAAGTCCACGCGCTCGCCGGCCGCGGCTGCCCTGGCTTCCTGATACTCGTGGTGGCCCGTCTCCCGGTAGCGAGCCAGCGCATCCTTCAGCAGATCGTCGGCGGTGGCGGTGTCGCCCATGGCCCGCAGGTCCAGGGACAGGTTGGCGGCGCAGGCCAGGGTCAGCGGATCGTTCTCGCCGAGCAGCGCCTGGGCACGCCTCCAGGTGTCCTCGTCCAGCGCGCGGGCGCCCTCCGGGTCCATCAGAGCGGCCAGATCACTGGCCAGATGGATCGCTATCGACAGCGAGTACAGGTGATCACGCGTCAGGGTCTCGTCCAGGCCACTGAGCGCCTTCTCATCGATTTCGCGCGCCGCGGCCGCGTCGCCGCTGGCCCGGCGCAGCAGCGCGAGGTTGCCCAGGCAGCCGAAGTAATACGGATGCAGCGGGCTGAAGACGGTGGTGTACCGCTGCACCGTGGTCTCGGCCAATTCGATCGTCGCCGGGTCCAGCGTGCCCAGCTGCCGCTGAGTGTTGACCAGGCTGATGGCCGCGGCCATGGTATCCGGCTGGCGCAGCCCCAGCCGCCTGCGGCAGGTCTCGTAGGTCTCCTGGGCCAGGGTCCGGGCGTCGTCCCCCGCTGTCCCCATGCGGCGCAGCGCGATGGACAGGTCGATGGCGGTCCGGAGGGTGAGAATATGGTCGTCGCCCAGGTTGGCCCGGCCGTAGTCCAGCGCCTCTTCACCCAGGTCGCGCGCGTCGCGGAAGTCGCCACAGAGCCGGACGGCCCGAGCCAGGCCGTTCCACGAGTCCACGACCTCCGAGGACGAAACTCGGCCGGTGGTGTCGTCGCTCTGCAGCAGGAACGTCTGCCGGTGCAGTTCCCGGGCCTTATCGTTCTCGCTGTTCAGGCCCAGGTCCAGCGCCAGGTTGTTCATGGCCCGGAACGTGTGCGGGTCGTCATCGCCGTAGAACTCCCGGTGCAGGGCGAGCGTCTCCTCGTCCAGTTCCCGCGCGGCCGCGAACTCGCCGCGGGCCCGCAAGTCCGCACCGAGCGAGTTGCGGAGCGCCAGCGTGAGCGGGTTCTGCTCACCCAGCACCAGGCGAGCCCGTCCGAAGGTCTCGTTGATGACCTCATAGGCCCGGGCGTACTGCCCCAGTTCCCGCAGAGCGTTGCCAAGGTGGCGCTGGCCGTCGAGCACGTTCTCATCGTCGGGACCGGACTCTGCTATCCAGCGTGAGACGAACCGTTCGGCAAAAGCACGCGACGAGGCGTGGTCGCCGGACCGGTAGAAATACCGGACCATCTTCAGCGCGAACGCCCGTACCTCAGGATCGCGGCAACCGGCCAGGTCCGTCGCCTCGCCGGCCACGTGGGCGACGAGCTCGTTGAACCTCGGCCACAGCTTTTCGTCGTCCGGGTTCTCCGGGGCCGCAGCGGCCAGGATCAGGTGCACTTCGTGGCGGAACTCGGCCTGGTCTTCGGGAGACAGCTCATCGCGCAGCAACGTCTGCACGAGCCGGTGCACCGCGATGGACCGGCCGGCGTCGATCTTCACCAGCGCGAATCGCCCCAGTTCCCGGATGGCCCGGGACAGCAGGATCGGGTCAGCGATGAGCTCGCTCATCCGGGTCTTCTTGGGCTGGTTGCCCCGGCGGAAGACGTCCCGCGGGATCGGGTCGGGGCCGAAAAATGCGCAACAGCGCAGCAGGTCCAGGGCCTGTGGCAGCTGCTGCTTGAGCTGGGAGACGGACAGCATCCAGGCCGCCGTCATCGAGCGCGGGTAGTCGGCCGATTTGCCCTCGGCCATGATCTGGGTGGGCTGTTCGCTCAGCAACCGCAGGTACTCATCGGCCGACATTCCGGTCTCGGCCTGCAGGGCTCCCGCCTGTTCCAGGGCCAGCGGCAGGTCGCCCAGTTCCTGGGCCAGCCGTCCCGCGTCGGACTCGGTGATGGCCGTGCTGACGCGGCGGGACAGGAATTCGGTGCTCTCCGTCCGGGAGAACACGTCGACCTCGACGGTTTCGACCTTGGCCGCCCAGCGGTTGTTCCGGGACGTGATGATGACGTCGCCGGGACCGCCGGGGATGAGCTCGCCGATCTCTTCGGGCTGGTCCGCGTTGTCATAAACCAGCAACCACCGGCGGTAGGGCTCGCCGCGGCGCAGGGCGTCCATGACGGCGGTGGCAGCGCCCTCGATTCCGGTGACCGAGGTCGACCGCAGACCGAGCCGGTCGGCCAGGGCGGCCAGCGATGCACGTACTAATGCGATTTCGTCGGCCGCGATCCACCACACGAGATCGTAGTCTCCGCGGTAGCGGTGGGCGTACTCCACCGCGAGCGTGGTCTTGCCTACTCCACCCAGGCCGTGCAGAGCTCTTGGCAGCAGCTCATCGGTGACGTCCCGATGCTGACCCGGCTGGCCATTCCCACCCGGCTCGGGCGGCTTCTCCGGCGAAACGACCGCGACCCGAGCCGATGCCTGCTGCCTGAGCAACTCGAGGATCTCTCCGCGGCCTGTGAAGTTCTTATTGCGCTGAGGGACATTACCCCAGATCACAGGTTCACGGCTGCGGCCCTGCCCGAAATCCTGCACTGTCATACAAGCCATTTTAAGCTCGCTATTGTTTCGGCGATAGCGTCAAATGACGCAAGTTAAATTGGCTCCGATCATGTTGCACCTGAGAATGAAGTTACTCCTGAGCCACACGTTAATATATGGCCAAAAATTTCTGGAATTTACCACTCGACAAACCACTGAGACTCACGTATTTCTCAATTGACGCTTGTCGGGTGGCATCACGTGGACCGCGCCACTGGACGCCGACCACGTTAGGAGCGCAGCATGGACTACAGCATCAAATCCGCAGGTGACGGCGTTTCGGCGGAGACAGACCAGAAGGCTCCGGCTGGCCCGACTGCGCTGGACGAGATACTGACGTTCACCAAGCGTCGTGAAGTCAAGGGATTTCAGTCTAGTATCTGAGCAGAGGGCAATCGCTTCACCGGTTCCGCAACGCCGGCCCTATCACCGGCGAATCCGGCGAGCCCTTGAATCTGGCCTGGCAAGACAAGTGGCAGTGGATGGGCTGTTGTGACGATGACCGGCGCGAAGCCCCGGACTAAGGATGCGCCTTACCCCGGTGACCATCCTTTCGAAGACGGTGATCGCGATCGCTTTTTCGGGCGCGACGAAGAATCGCATGCGCTGGCCAAATTGTGGCAGAAATGCCGGCTGAGCATCGCTGCCGGGCCCGCGGGGATCGGTAAGACTTCGCTGCTCCAGGCGGGCGTGCTGCCATTAGTCGAGGCCGGGAAGGCCGACGTGCTGCCCCCGGGACGGATCTCGCACGGCGCCGCATTCCCGTGGGCGGCACTACCGTCGCAGAACCCGTACTCGATTGCTCTGCTCAGTTCCTGGTCACCGGGCACACCACCAACGCGCCTGGCCGGGGTCAGCATCGCCGACTTCATTGCGCGGCGGGCCGAACGGCACGACGCACCGATCCTGGCCGTCATCGATCAGGCGGAAGAACTGCTCACCGACTCCGGGCCCCGGTGGAGCCACCGGCGCAGGTTCATCCAGGGGCTCCAGGCCGCACTGGAACAGCACAGCCGGCTGCATTTGCTGCTGATGGTCCGGGCTGAGGCAAGCGCATCGCTGGGTAAGGCTTTCCGCCAGGCTGCACGCTACGACGTCCGGCCGCTCAGCCCGGGCGGCGCGCTGGACGCGGTGAAAAGACCGCTGGAGCGCACCGGCCGGGCCTTCGAACGTGGCGCCGCCGCCGCCCTGGTCACCGACCTCCAGACGAGCAATCTGATCAGTGACGACGGCACCGAGCAGGTCAGCTTCAGCGAGTCGGTCGAGCCGGTGCTGCTGCAGGTGTCCTGCTCTCGCTTGTGGCGAACCCTGCCCGCAGACCTCAAGGTCATCGCCACTCGCGACGTACGCCGCTACGGGGACGTGACCGCGGCGCTCTCCGAATACTGCGGTGACGCCGTGGCCACGGTCGCCGAGGAGCACGAGGTGACCGCCTCTCGCCTGCGGCGCTGGCTGATCAAGACCTTCGTCACCGAGCACGGCCGGCGCACCGGCACGTACGAGGGGGCTACGGTCACCGCAGGCATGCCGAATGCGGTCGTCAGGGCCCTCGAGGACCAGCATCTGCTGCGGGCCAGTCAGCGACCCGGCTCACGCTGGTATGAGCTTCTCAGCGACCGGCTGATCGAACCGCTGGGCGATGCCGCCGTCGGGCCCGCCGCCTCCTCGCCGCCTGAGAGCCACCTGCGAGCCGCCGAACGGATGCTGAGCCTGTCCGAGCTGGATTCGGCGGAGCACTACGCCCGGCTGACCCTCCGCGCCGCCGGCGAAGTGGACCTCCGGCTTCGCGCCGAAGCCAGCTCATTGCTGGGCAACATCGCTTACGAGCGGGAGAAACCGCGCGACGCGGCGCCCTGGTACCGCCAGGCGGCCGAGGCATTCGCGGCGGTAAACGACACCAACGCCGTGGCCTATCAGCTTGCTGCCGTGGGACAGACCCTGATCGACCAAGGACAGCTGGGCGACGCCCGGGACCAGTTGCTCAAGGCCTCGGACCGTGGGCCGGACGATCCCATCCTGCAGGCGGGACTGGCTCGCGCGCTGTGGTGGCTGGGCGAAGGACGCGCCGCCGTCGCAATTCTCGACGGGGCCCTGAGCACCAACGGCGGGAACCGCGAAGCGATCGCGGCCCGGGGCGAGATCCTCGCCGATCTGGGCGATGCCCGGCCCGCGCTCCGCGACCTCGAGCGGCTGCAGAGCCCCGTACCGCCTTCGGCCCAAGCTGCCCGGGGGCTGGCCCACGCCCAGCTGGATGATTGGGACGCGGCTCGGAAGGACATCGACGCGGCCATCAACGCGGCCCGCCAGAACGGCTTCGTCCTGCTGTACGCGGCCCGAGTCGCGGAGCGGACCGACCGTGCCGCCGTGGCCGACCTCGCGCGGCAGGCGGTGGAAGCCGTGGATCCGGGGCTTTCACGACACCATCAGGCCATGGCGCAGCGTCTCTACCAGGAGAGTCACGCCTGAAGCTGACGACCGCGACAGGACCCTGACCTCAGGGGGCGGCGATGACCTTGGCGGTCTTGCCCAGGACCTTGGCCAGGGCGCGTTCGACCTCGGCGGCCAGTTCGGGGTCGGGCGGCGGGGACGCGGCCCCGTCCAGGTCACTGGAGGCGCGGGCGAGCGGGACGGTGCCGGTCAGGCGGATGAGCCCGCAGTCCCGGCATTCGACCTCATCGAGGCGGCGGACCAGGTGGGCGCTGCCGCATCGGCCGCATCGGTCCAGGTCGGCCGTCCAGTCGCGCTGCCCCTGGCAGGCGGGGCAGATCAGGATCTGATGGTCGTCGAGCAGGCCCCGCCCCCAGGGGCTGGGCCCCTGGTCCGGGTCGACCTGCCGCGTACCGCAGTGGTAGCAGGGCATCCCCGCCATCTACTCCAATCGTGCCGTGCACCTGCCCGCCAGGGGCAGCCAGGTCAATCCAGCGCCGCGAGCGCCTTCTGGTACTCGCTGATGTCGCGCGCCTGCGGGATCGGGTTCACGACCTTCCACCGCACGACGCCGGCCTTGTCGATGATGAAGGTGCCCCGAATGGCCAGGCCCCGGTCATCGTCGAAGACACCATAGGACCGGGCCACATCGCCGTGCGGCCAGAAATCCGACAGCAATTCGAAATTGAAACCTTCGGCGTCGGCCCAGGCCCGGTGGGTGAACATCGAGTCCACCGACACGGTCAGCATCTCCACGTCATCCCGGGTGATCTCCGGGAACTCATCGCGGATCGCGCACAGCTCACCGCTGCACACACCGCTGAACGCCAGCGGGTAGAAGACCACGACGACATTCTTCGAGCCGCGGAAATCCGACAGCTTGACCGGCGTGCCATGCTGGTCGGTCAGCTCGAAGTCGGGGGCCTGCTCGCCGATCTCCACCGCCATGCCTGAGGTCCTCTCCCTAGTGGGTTACTTAACCGCGCCGCAGCCAAAACTGCGTACGCGGCCAAGTCTGCCACTACCGGGAGACCATGAACTCCTCAGCGGCGGGCGCGCGGAGCCACCAGTCGCGATCCGGACCAGTCACGGGCGGCGCTGATGCTCGACGTCTGGGACAGACCCGCGGTGGGCGCAGCCTCGCCGATGTCACTCGGCTCGACATGCCCGTCCCGGCCCGCCTTCGGCGTGAGCAGCCAGATGTACCCCCCGTCGGTGAGCGGCGTCAGAGCGTCGACCAAGGCGTCCACGAGGTCTCCGTCCTCATCCCGCCACCACAGCATGACCACGTCGACCACGTCGTCGTAGTCCTCGCCGACCAGCTCTATGCCGTCCACGTCGCCGATCGCGTCGCGCAAATCCTCGTCGCAATCGTCGTCATAGCCGATCTCCTGCACCACCTGGCCCGGCTTGATACCGAGCCGTTCGGCCTGCCCGCGTTGGTCCTGGGCCTGGCCCGCGGTCGCGCTCACTGACGTCCTCCTGCACCCTCCCCGCGTCACCGCGCCCTGTTGTCCGGCCCGTGAACCCCGGCCCCTTACCGTGGTTCCGTGCCGGGGCGATGACCGCGTCAGCACTACTTGTTGGGACAGTTCACACGCCCAAGCCCTTGTGCGCAAGTGCCAATCGCCGCTACCCGGTAAAACTCCTGGCTGATTTTGGCCCGCTGTCCCATCCGTCCGGCTCCATCCGGCCTGTCCGCACCTGCCCCGGGACCACCCGCACACGCGCGCGGTTACCGTGTAGTAGAGATGCATTTCCCGGCCAAACGCAGGACGATTGGTCTGGACATCATCGAAAAACATGCGGCGGACAGCCGCCCTGAACTAGCGGAAGGCGAGGCTACCCCGTGGCTTCCGGACGCCAGCGCTTCTCGATCATCAATGACGGGCTTCCGACCCAGCTGCCTGACATCGATCCAGACGAGACCAAGGAATGGGTCGATTCATTCGACACGGTCGTGCAGACCCGCGGCCGCGGGCGCGCCCGGTACGTGATGCTCCGGCTGCTGGAGCGGGCGCGTGAGCAGCAGGTCGGCGTGCCGGGACTGCGCAGCACCGATTTCATCAACACCATCCCGCCGGAGCGCGAGCCATGGTTCCCGGGCGACGAGTACGTCGAACGCCGGATCCGGGCCTACATCCGGTGGAACGCGGCGGTCATGGTCTCCCGCGCGAACCGGCCGGGCCTGGGCGTGGGCGGCCACATCGCCACCTACGCGTCCGCGGCCAGCCTGTACGAGGTGGGCTTCAACCACTTCTTCCACGGCAAGGACCATGGCGAATCCGGCGACCAGGTCTTCTTCCAGGGGCACGCGGCCCCCGGTATCTACGCCCGTGCGTTCCTCGAGGGCCGGCTGAGCGAGCAGCGCCTGGACGGGTTCCGCCAGGAACTGTCCCACCCGGGCGGCGGCCTGCCGTCGTACCCGCACCCGCGGCTGATGCCGGACTTCTGGGAGTTCCCCACCGTCTCCATGGGCCTCGGCCCGCTCAACGCCATCTACCAGGCCCGGTTCAACCGGTACCTGCTGGCGCGAGAGCTGCACGACACCAGCCGCTCGCACGTCTGGGCGTTCCTCGGCGACGGCGAGATGGACGAGCCCGAGGCACTCGGTGCGATCGGGCTCGCGGCTCGCGAGGAACTCGACAACCTGACCTTCGTTATCAATTGCAACCTGCAGCGGCTGGACGGACCCGTTCGCGGCAATGGCAAGATCATCCAGGAGCTGGAAGCGTACTTCCGCGGCGCAGGCTGGAACGTGATCAAGGTCATCTGGGGTCGCGACTGGGACCCGCTGCTGGCCCAGGACACCGACGGTGTGCTGGTCAACAAGATGAACAGCACGCCGGACGGGCAATTCCAGACCTACTCGGTGGAGAGCGGCGGGTACATCCGGGACAACTTCTTCGGCGGTGACCCGCGGCTGCGCAAGATGGTTGAGCACCTGTCCGACGACGACCTGCGCAACCTGTCCCGCGGCGGGCACGACTACCGCAAGGTCTACGCGGCCTTCAAGTCGGCCCGTGAGCACGTCGGCCAGCCGACGGTGATCCTCACCCACACCATCAAGGGCTGGACGCTGGGGCCGGACTTCGAGGCCCGCAACGCCACCCACCAGATGAAGAAGCTCACCCACGCCGAGCTGAAGGAGTTCCGCGACCGGCTGTACCTGCCGATCTCGGACAAGGCGCTGGAAGCGGACCTGCCGCCCTACTACCACCCGGGCGAGGACTCCGACGAGATCCAGTACATGAAGGAGCGGCGGGCCGCCCTGGGCGGCGAACTGCCCAAGCGTGTCGTACGGGCCAAGCCACTGCCGCCGGTACCGGACAAGACCTACGACGAGCTCAAGAAGGGCTCCGGCAAGCAGCCGATCGCCACCACCATGGCCTTTGTCCGGCTCCTCAAGGAGCTGATGAAGGACAAGGAGATCGGCGCCCGGTTCGTGCCGATCATCCCGGACGAGGCGCGCACGTTCGGCATGGACTCGCTGTTCCCGTCGGCCAAGATCTACTCGCCGCACGGGCAGACCTACGAGGCCGTGGACCGCAACCTGCTGCTGTCGTACAAGGAGTCCGAGAAGGGCCAGATCCTGCACGAGGGGATCAACGAGGACGGCGCGATGGGCTCGATGATCGCGGCCGGCACCTCCTACGCCACGCACAGCACGCACATGATCCCGATCTACATCTTCTATTCGATGTTCGGCTGGCAGCGGACCGGCGACCAGATGTGGGCGCTCGGCGACCAGCTTGGCCGCGGGTTCCTGCTCGGCGCCACCGCCGGGCGGACCACGCTGACCGGTGAGGGCCTGCAGCACAACGACGGCCACTCCGTCCTGCTGGCCTCGGTCAGCGAGGCCTGCTTGTCGTACGACCCGGCCTGGGCGTTCGAGATCGCCTACGTGGTCAAGGACGCGCTGCGGCGGATGTACACCTCGACCCCGGATCACCCCGAGGGCGAGAACATCTTCTACTACCTGACCATTTACAACGAGCCGTACCCGCAGCCTGCCGAGCCGGTCAACTACCCGGGCGGCCAGGCCGCGCTGGAGCGGGGCATCCTGCGCGGGCTGTACGAGTACGCGCCCGCGCCCGCTGCTCAGCCCGACGGCAACGGCGACCATCCGCAGGCTCAGATCCTGGCCTCTGGGGTGGCCGTACGGGCCGCGCTCCAGGCTCAGCAGCTGCTGGCCGACGACTGGGGCGTGTCCGCATCGGTGTGGTCGGCGACCTCGTGGACCGAGCTGCGGCGGGACGCGATGGCGGCCGAGGAGTGGAACCTGCTGCACCCCGACGCCGACCACCGGGTCCCGTACGTGACCCAGGCGCTGGACGGACGGCCGGGGCCGGTCGTCGCGGTGAGCGACTGGATCCGGGCCGTCCCGGACCAGATCGCCCGCTGGGTGCCGGCTTCGTACACCTCGCTCGGCACCGACGGCTTCGGCTTCTCCGACACCCGGGCCGCGGCCCGCCGCTTCTTCCACGTGGACGCGGAGTCGGTCACGGTGGCTGTGCTCAGCCAGCTGGCCAAGAGCGGCGAGGTCAAGCCGGACGTGCTGGGCCAGGCCATCGAGAAGTACCGGCTGGACCGGCCGGTCAGCGAGGCCCTGCAGGACCCGCAGGCCACGGTCCAGGCCAACGTCCCGGGCCGCCCGGAGACGGAGAACCAGCCCGAGGTGCGCGGCTAGCAGTTTCAACCCCTTGGGGCCGGGCTTCGCCGACTAGGCGAAACCCGGCCCTTTGGGCATCATGAGGCTATGAACGATGCGACGAGGCATCCCGTGGTCCAGCTCGGTGACGGCGCCGTCCGCGGCACGGCCGGGAACGGCGTGGCCGCGTTCCTGGGGGTGCCGTATGCGGCGCCGCCGTTCGGGCCCAACCGGATGCGTCCGCCGCAGCCGGTGACCTCCTGGAGCGGCGAGCGGGACGCCACCGCGTACGGGCCGACGGTGCCCAAGGGCGACTACCCGCCGCAGTACCAGCCGCTGTTTCCCGAGGTGGTGATCGCGGGCGAGGACTGCCTGAACCTGAACGTGTGGACGCCGGAAGCGGCGATTACCGGCCAGGTGTCCGGACTGCCGGTGCTGGTGTGGATCCACGGCGGGTCGTTCATGAACGGCTCCGGGTCGGTCCTCGAGTACGACGGCGGCGCGTTCGCCCGCGACGGCGTCGTGTGCGTGACCATCAACTATCGCCTGGCCGCCGAGGGCTTCCTGTTCACCGGCGAGTCCGGTCCGGCGGGTGACACCGACGCCAACCTGGGGCTGCAGGACCAGCTGGCCGCGTTCCGCTGGGTGCAGGACAACATCGCGGCGTTCGGCGGTGACCCGGCCCGGGTCACGGTGGCCGGCGAGTCGGCCGGGGCCATGAGCGTGACCACGCTGCTGTCGATGCCGCGGTCTGAGGGCCTGTTCGCGCAGGCCATCGCCGAGAGCGGCGCGGGCGCGCACACGCTCACTCCGGACGAGGGTGCGATGGTGGCCGGCTACCTGGCCGCCGCGCTCGGGGTACCGGCCGAGCGGGAAGCGATCAAGGCCGTGCCGCTGGACAAGCTGGTGCGGGCCGCCTCAGACCTGGTGGTCGAGGTGCAGACGACCCCCGACCCGGCCCGCTGGGGGCAGCTGACCCTGAGCTTGCTGCCGTTCGCGCCGACCGTGGACGGCACCGTGCTGCCGGCCGCCCCGCTGACCTCGATCGTGGCCGGCCAGGGCCGGGATGTGCCGCTGCTGATCGGCTCGAACCGGGAGGAGGCCCGGCTGTTCCTGGTCGCCGCGCAGACCATCGGGGTCATCGACGACAGCATGCTGGAGGCGGTCGCGGCCGGGTACGGGCTGGCCGGCGACGGTCTCGGCGTCTACCGGGACGCCCTGCCGGGCGCCCGCCCGGGTGACCTGATGGCCGCCGTGATCAGCGACTGGTTCTTCCGGGTGCCCGCCATCCGGGTGGCCGAGGCCCGTGCCGCCGGAGCCGGCCCGGCCAGCGGGCGGACCTGGATGTACCGGTTCGACCACCCGGAACCGGCCAGCAACCACGACCTGGGCGCCTGCCACGGCGTGGAGATCCCGTTCGTGTTCGACACCGCCGGCGGCGCCGACCTCGAGCCGCGGCTCGGATCCCAGCCCAGCCAGGCCACGGCCAACCGGGTCCACCAGGTCTGGGTGGACTTCATTACCCGCGGCGCCCCCGGCTGGGCCCCGTACGACCCGGAGACCCGGACCACCGGCCTGCTCACCGACGTGGTCACCGCGGCCGACGACCCGGCCGGCCACGAGCGGGCCGCCTGGGATGGGATCCGCTGAGTCCGCTTACTCGGCCAGCGCCTGGTAGGCGGCGGCCTGGTAGTCGGTGTGCAACGGCTCCGGGGCGGGCCCGGCGAACCTGCGCTGGGTCAGCACGATGACGGTCAGGTCGTGGTTCGGGTCGATCAGCCAGGTCGAGCCGAACCCGCCGGCCCAGCCGTAGGAGCCGTCGTCCTGCACGGCCAGGCCGAAGCCCCAGGATTTGTCGGCGAAGAAGTCCGGGCCGAAACCACCCGCGGCCTTCTGCCCCGCGGTGAGCTGGCCGGTGGTCATCTCCCGGGCCAGTGCGGCCGGCAGCACGGTGTCGCCGCGGTCAGTGCCGCCGCCGCGCAGCAGCATCCGGGAAAAGGCCAGCAGGTCATCAGCGGTCGACACCAGGTCGGCGGCGCCGTCCCCGAACACCGGCGGCCGGCTCCAGCGGCCGTCCGGCTCGTCCCAGGCCACCAGCCCGTTCTCACCTGGCCGGTACGCCGTCACCAGCCGCCCAGTCTGCTCCGTCCACAGGCCAGTGCTGGTCATGGCCAGCGGCTCGAACACCCGGGTCCGCAGCACGTCGCCGAACGGCTGTCCCGCCGCCCGGGCGGCCAGCACGCCGAGCACTGAGGCGCTGGTGTTGTAGAGCCAGCGCTCACCCGGCTGAGCCAGCAGCGGCAGCGAGCCCAGACCGGCCATCCAGGTGTCCGGGTCCGGCTGAATGCCGCGGTCGGGCGGCCCGAACGTGGCCAGGTGCAACTCGTCGGCCGCGGCCACCACCGGCCACGGCTCGCCCGCGGCGAACATCTCGAACATCATGCCCAGCCCGAACGTGAACGTGAGCAGGTCGCGCGGGGTGATGGCCCGGTCCGCGGGCACGGTGTCGTCCAGCGGCCCGTCCACCCGCCGCAGCACCTGGCGGTCGGCCAGTTCCGGGAGCAGGCGGTCGACCGGCTCGTCCAGGTCCAGCCGGCCCTCCGCGACCAGGGCCAGCACCGCGGCGGCGGTGATCGGCTTGGTGTCGGAGGAGATGCGGAAGATGCTGTCGCGGGCTACCGGAGCCCCGCCGACGGCCATGCTGCCCTGGGCTTCCACGTGCACGTCGTCGCCGCAGGCGGTCAGGGCGACCAGGCCGGGGACCTGATAGCGGGCCGGGTCGCGCCCGTCACCGACATACTGCCCGGCGATTTCGTGCAGCCGCTGTTTGCCTTTTTCGGTCAGCTTGGCGCTCATGCTGCTCCTCCCGGCCTCTCGGCCTTCCGGCCTTCCGGCCTGGTCGTCAGGGTCCTTTAGTGGGGACGCCGAATCGGACCGGAAGTCATCGCCACAGCCTTAGACCAAAAAAGAGAGCCGAACCTGGCGGACATGGTTATCCACGTTCAGGTCGACCAGGGCCACCGACTGCCAGGTGCCCAGGGCCAGCCGGCCGCCCACCACCGGAATCGTGGCGTAGGGCGGAAGGAAAGCCGGCATCACGTGCGACCGGCCGTGGCCGCGCGACCCGTGCGCGTGCTGCCAGCGGTCGTCGGCGGGCAGGACTTCGGCCAGCACCGCGAGCAGGTCGGGATCACTGCCGGAGCCGAGTTCCATGATCGCGAGTCCGGCCGTCGCGTGCGGCACGAACACGTTCAGCAGCCCGTCGCCGCTACCGTTCGAACCAGCCGCACCTGCCGCACCAGCAACACCAGCCACGAAGCGCTCGCACTCGCCGGTGATGTCGAACACGCCCTCGCGGCTACCGGTGCGGACCTCGATGATCTCAGTTTCCATAGACGTGACACTCTAGGCGCATGGCCACCAGCGAGCAGACCGGCTCCCCGCGGCGGCTGCGTAAGGGCAGCAAGCGCCCGTCCGACCCGGAAAAGGCGACGTCCGAGACGCCGATTGAGACGGCCGAGATGGGCGAGACTGCTGGGCCTGACGGGGCTGACGATACTGACGGTGCCGCTGGGACCGCTGGCACCGCTGAGACCACTGGGCGCAACGGGGCTACTGGGGTCAGCCCAGAAGCATCACCGAACCCAGAAGACTCTCAGACCGCTGCAGCCCCAGCAGCCCCGACCCGGGCCCCGGCCCCGGCCCCGGCCTCTGAGATCGCTGAGCCTTCCGCGATTGCTGAGGCTCCCAGTAATTCCGGGGCTGGTGAGACTCGCGGGAAAGGGCGGACTCATCGGCTTCCCGGGACTCGCCGTCGGGGAGGGTCATCCGGGGCTGGGGGGACTTCCGGGACACCTGGGACCAGCCGGGTGGCCGAGGAAACCGTGGCCCGCATCGAGCAGTCCACCGGCCGCCTGGGTACCGCGGCCATCGCGTCGATGGACAAGCGACTGCCGTGGTTCCGGGCCATGTCCGCCGAGAATCGGTCCTGGCTGGGTCTGGTCGCCCAGGCCGGGATCGCCGCGTTCGTGGACTGGGTGCGGCACCCGGAGCGAAGCCGTCCGGCCGTGGCGGGCGAGGTGTTCGGCACGGCCCCCCGCGAGCTGGCCCGCGCG
Source organism: Streptosporangiaceae bacterium (assembly GCA_036521155.1). Classification (GTDB taxonomy): domain Bacteria; phylum Actinomycetota; class Actinomycetes; order Streptosporangiales; family Streptosporangiaceae; genus Bog-532. Next base: position 21,235 of record DATDIH010000057.1, on the reverse strand, counting down.
GTCAGCCTGCAGCAGGCCGTGGAGATGGTGCGGGTCATCATCGATGTGGTCGAATCCCAGGTCGACGAGCTCGCCGCCCCGGGCGGCGAGGCCGAGTTGCGCGAGGCCGTGCTCCGCTACACCCGCGAGGTCGCGTTCGGCGCGGCCCAGGTCTACGCCCGCACCGCCGAGGCCCGCGGCGCCTGGGACGCCCGCCTCGAAGCCCTGGTCGTGGGCTCGCTGGCCCGTGGCGAGACCGAGGAGTCGCTGAACTCATGGGCGTCCGCCCTGAACTGGACGTCCTCCCCGGTGGCGGTGATCGCGGGCCAGATCGACGGTGAGGAGGCGGCCGGCCTCATCGACGACCTGCGCACCGACGCCAAACGGGCCCGGCTCGACGTGCTGGCCGGCGTCCAGGGCAGCCGGCTGGTGATGGTGCTCGGCGGCACCGACGATCCGGTCGCCGCCGCCGAACGCTTCGCGGGCCGCTTCGGGGCCGGTCCCCTGGTCGTGGGGCCGGTCGTCCCTGACCTGCGTTCGGCCACCGCGTCCGCCCGCGCCGCCCTGGCCGGCCTCCGCGCCGCAGTCGCCTGGCCAGACGCCCCCCGCCCGGTCAGCGCCAACGAACTGCTACCGGAACGAGCCATGAACGGCGACGTCGACGCCCGCTCCCTGCTGGTGACCGACGTGTACGAGCCGCTCCTGGCCGGGGGTCCGGCCTTGGTCGACACGCTCACCACCTACCTGGAACAGGGCTCGTCGCTGGAAGCCACGGCCCGCATGCTGTTCGTCCACCCGAACACGGTCCGCTACCGCCTCCGCCGCGTCACCGAGTTGACGGGGTATGCGCCGACGGACGGCCGCGACGGCTTCGCCCTGTGGATCGCGATCACCTTGGGCCGCCTGGTCGCCGAGCACTAAAACGTCCAGGCCCAACACCGATCCGACCGCCCGTTAAGGCGAAGGCATCGACCACACCTACATGGCCCGCCGGGCACCGGGCACCCGCGAGGCCGCCTCACCTCACGGCATGGCGCCCGCGGCCTTCGCCTGGAAGGGGGCCAGGGTGATCTGGTCGATGTTGGGAGCGGTCTGGGAGCGGAGGGGGTCGCCGACGTCGCTGCCGGAGTAGATGTAGCCGATCGTGGTGCTGTCCCAGTTGTACTGGGGGTTGGCGATGAATTTGATCGTGTTGGCGCCCGCGTGCAGGCGGACCGGGACCGTGAGGTTCCAGAACTGGTTCCAGTCAAAGGTGTTGGCGAAGTTGACGTGGAAGGTGGAGCCGCCGTTGACGCTGATGTCGGCGGGGGCGGTCATCAGGTCTGGGTTGTAGTGGTTGGCAATGATGCCCTGGTTGTTGGCGTAGCGGACGGTCATGCCGTAGGTGCCGGCCGCCGGGGCCTGAACGGAGAACGTGAGCGAGTTCGCGGCGCCGCCGCCAACCCCGGTCACCACGCTGCCGTTGGCCTGGCTGTAGCCGGTGGCGACCTTGGCCGTGCCGGCCAGGGCGCCGTCCTCGGCCTGGTAGGTGCGCGCTCCGGTAGCACCGGAGGACCCACCAGTAACTGAGGTGACCGTGAGCTTGTCCAGGGTGACCGCTCCCCCGCGCCCGGTCACCACGACCTTGTTGACACCCGCGCTGAGGTAGACCCGGTCGGTCTGCGTCGACCATGAACGGCCGTCACCCGTGGGCAGGTCCCCGGACAGCGGCAGCCCGTTGACGCTCACCCCGGCCGCGCCCCGGCCACGGGAGCGGAAGGCCAGGTCGGAGTAGCCGTCGGAGGCCGAATACACCCAGAACGTAACGTCCTGACCGCGGGCGATGTCGGCCGCACCCGCTCCGGACTGGCCCTGGCGGGCATAGTCGGCGCGGGCGCCGTTAGCCAGCTGGGCCTGCTCGGCCTCGTAGATCACCGCACCGGACGCGGACTGCGGCGTGAGATCGATCTTGTCGATGATGGCGTCGCCCGTGGTCACTGCCCCGTTTGCGCCGGCCGTGGACAGGCTGATCGTATGGGCGCCTGCGGTCAGATGCAGCTGAGCCGTGCCGTAATTCCAGATCACCCAGTTGTAGGCATCCGGCAGCCAGATCTCGGCCGGCGGTCCGCCGTCGACCCGGGCGAAGATGTTGGTCGGGCCGGACACGTCGGAGGCCTGGGCATCACTACCGTCGAACACCCGCATCAGGTAGTCACCGGTCTGCGGGACGTTGACGTTGAACGTGATGACCGTGGACGACCCGGTCCGAAGACCACCGACGTCCTGGTCGGCGTAAGTCGCGAAGCCGCCCAGGTTGGATGGGGTGCCCTCGGTGTTGATGTTCCAGCCGGCGCCGGTCATGGTGGCGTCCGCGGCGGCGTAGCTGAGCGGGCTGGTGCCGTCGGCCGGGGTGCCCGAACCGGTACCGCCAGGGCTGAGGATAATTTCGTAGGCATCCATCGAGGTGGGCACCTGCGGGTCGGAGATGATGGTGGCGTTGCGGCCGTTGCCGGACGAGTCGAGGGCGGTGGCCCCACTGGTCTCGTCGAAGCTGTAGTCGGCGACGTCTCCGGCGGCGGCCTGCCCGCCGGCCAGCGCCGCAACCTGGCTGGCCGACAGCGCGGTGGAGTAGATGCCGACGTCGTCCAGGTCGCCGCTGAAGTACGGATCGGCAGGGTACTCGGACCGGCCCAGCCAGTTCTGGTTCGTGACGCCGAGGTCGGCCGGGTCCAGGGTCATGGCGGTGTTGGTGCCGACGGCCTTGCCATCCACGTACAGCGTGCCGGTGCTCCCGGACATCGTGACGGTGACCTGGGACCAGGTGTTGAGCGGCAGCGTGCCCGTACCGTTGATCTGCTGCTCGCCGCCCGCGCCGCTGTCGGTGATGGCGAACCGGAGCTGGCCGCTGCCGTTGTTGAGGGTCAGGAACATGTAGTCGTTGGTGCCGGTGCCGAAGTCGAAGATCCGCTGCCAAGCGGTGTCCACGGACGGGTTCACCCAGGCCGAGACCGTGAAGTCGTGCAGGCCGCTGACGATTCCGGACGGCAGCGACACGTATTCGTCGTTGCCGCACAGCGCGACCGCGTTGCCGATCTTCCCCGGCACCCGGGCGCCGGTGGCGTTGCAGCCGCTGCCGCCGGGCGGCCCGGTGATGTCCACCGGCAGGTTCACCGACCCGTTGGCTGACACCGGCACGTCGCTGTCGGCGATCCGGGTCGGCGCGGCCGCTGCCCCGGTCATACCGCTCCATCCGTCCTGCAACACGGTGGCGTGCACCGTATGGCCGAACACCGCCGGGTTGACGTGCTTGACCGTCACGTCGGCCTGCCCGGGCGGCCCGCCGCCGAGGATGATCCGGGCCTGGCGTTGGGCGGTGTTCAGCGCGGCCACCGCCTGCAGGGTGTTGTCGGTGTTGGCCTGCGGCGGCGTGACCTGGACGGACTGGCCGTTCAGCGACGAGTACCAGTTGTAGAGCCACCATTGGGCGTTCGGGATGTTCTGCTGTGAGGTCGAGTCGCTCAGGGTGCCGTTTTCGTTCCAGTAGGGCAGGTCACCGCTGACCTTGGCGCCGTTGATCGCGGACAGCCACTGGACCATCCGGCCGGGGCTGGTGAGCTGGTAACGGGCGGCGTACTCGTCCAGGCTGACCGGCAGGTTCAGCCCGAGCGGGGCCTCGGCGGCGCGGAACGCGGCCACGTCGGGCGCGATGGTGGACGGGTTGTTCAGCTCGTGCCAGGCGATGATGTTGGGCAGGCAATGGTTCTGCTGGCAATAAGCCAGGAATGCGGTCAGGGCCTGACCCTGGTACTGGAAAAAGTTCGGCCCGGCGATCCGGGCGGCCGGCCACAGGCCCTTGATCAGCTGGTAGGTCTGCTGCCATTCGGATTCGAACGCGGCCAGCGTGGCCGCGTTGTTCTGCAGCCCGGCGAACCAGTTGCCGTCCGGCTCGTTGTAGGGCACGAGCACGATGCGGTTCCGGTAGGGCGACGTGAGATCCTGCTTGACCTCCGTACGCAGGTAGCCCTGGTACTGGGCGTAGCTCGTGCGTTCGTAGGGGAAGTTGCGGTACACGTCAGTCATGTAGATATAGATGTCGCTGCCGCCGCTGCTGGCGAACGGCTGGGCGATCTCCAGCGCGTCCGAGCCCGGGTGCTGCTGGCCGTCCTGCGCCTTGGTGTCGGTGGTTTGCAGGCCCATACCCTGGATCAGGTTGTCCGACGGCACGCCCTGGTCATACAGCCCGTAGAGGCTGCCGTCCGCGCCGTGCCCGAATGATCCCTGGGTGGCGCCAAGGTCGACGGAAAGGTTCTCGTCCGAGGTCGCTGAGGTATTTGAATCAGATGGAAGGTCGGTCGCCGGCGTGACCGCCCCGGATCGGGTGACGGCGCCTGCTCCACTCTTCGCGACGGTCCGGGTGGCGGTGCGGCTCTGGGCGGGTGAGGCCTGCGCGGCCTGGGCCAGGGCCAGGAGAGCCAGCGCGAGCACGGTCAGGACGGACGCGATTCGCTTCACGGTGGCCTCCCAGGGGATCAACCCACAGCGGGAATAGGTTTTCCTCGGGTACCGTAAACCCGACAGAAAGCAGCGTCAACACCCACGAACAAGCAATCTCCCCGAGACTCGGGGCACGGACTACGTGTGGCTGTTCACGAGGCGGGGTGCGGCCAGTGCTGGTTTTGGCGGCTGCAGCCAATACTGATCTTGGATGCCTGGTGCGGGCCTGCGCGAAGTTAGGCGCGTCGCGGGGCGGGTGGCCACCTGGGTTTGGAGAGCGGCGGAGCCGCGGGTCAGGAGAAGTGGGTGTGCGGGCGCGGCAGCGGGTGGCCGTCGATTTCGATGTCCAGCTTCTCGTTGTAGAAGGCGACCAGGCCAGCCACGGGGAGCAACTGGCGGGTGGGGAAATCGTAGGCCCAGGCCAGATCCTGGTGCTCGGGACGGATGGGGCCCGAGTCGAGTTGCACCGACCAGTACTGGCTGGTGACGCCCTTGTAGGGGCAGGCGGTCTGAGTATCGCTGGGGACCAGGTGCGCGAACGACACGTCCGTGCGGTCGATGTAGTAGCGGGTGGGCAGGCCGGTCTCGAAGACCAGGACCGGAGTATCGGTCTCGGCCAGGGTGACGCCGTCCAGAGAGACCCGGACGCGGCGGTGGGAGCGGAGCGCGTCGACCCGAGCGTACGGGTTGCGGGGGTGGACGAAGATCTGCTCGTCTTCTTCGTACCAGGCGTCGAGCGCAGCCCATTCGAAGCGGGCGGTGCCGGCCACGCCGGGGATGGCGTCGTCGCCGTAGATTCGGACGGCGCCGGGGCGGTCCTGGCCGCCCGCGTGCAGGCCATGGCGGTGGGCCGGGCCGCGGCGAGTGCTCTGGCGGACGCCTTCGTCGGTCAGGAAGCGCTTATCAACGTCGGTGACCGGGATGTAGTACTGCGGGTAGTACGGAATCTCCCACACGTAGCGGGCGGCGGCGGTGTCGAAGATCAGCTCCTGGCCGAGGAAGCCGCGGACCCGGCGAGGGGCGGGCTCGACGTGGTTGACCTCCACCGCCGTCTGCGGGAAGTCGCGGTCGGTCATCCCGCGTCCGGCCCGTGGCCGATGCGGTGCCCGGACAGGTGAACGGGAGTGATGCGCATGAACAGCTCACGCGGGCCAGAGACCCAGGACTCGACGCAGATCCGGGCCACGGTCGCACGCTCTTCGTCGGTTTCCATGGGGTGCACGTCACCCTGCACGAGCACGCTCCAGCCGCTGCGTGTCCGCGAGTCGAACTGGTCGGCCTGGAAAGCCACGCGATAGTCGGCGTGCGCGATGCCGGTGCGCAGGTCCTCGCCGGTCGGGCCGTGCTCGGCGACCCGGAAGTAGATCGCCTCGTCCCGGACCTGGAAGTTGATCGGAAGGATCATGGGCCCGAACCGGCCCGAGTAGCTCACCCGGCCGATGCCGGTCCCGCGGAGCAGGTCCCAGCATTCCGCTTCGCCGAGTGGTTTCAGCGGTGAAGGAGCAGGCGCCCCGCCGACGGAACTGTCGCTGAGGGAGTCAGTCATCGCCGATCACCGTTCCTCATCGGGACGTATTGACGTGTTGCTGCCCAGTTGACGCTATACCAACGCCAGCCACGGGCATGCTCACAGCGCCGTGCAACAGCTTGGTGACCCCCAGGTGAACGCTATTTGTCGGAACGGTACAAAGGCACACCCGGAAATTTCGTCGTGTCCGTGATGGGTGTGGCGAACTTCTACAGTGCAGGCTAGGACGGTGCTGGTCATTACTGCTCCTGGCCAGGGGGCCCAGACCCCCGGCTTCCTCTCGCCCTGGCTCGACGTCCCCGGTGTGGCCGAACGGCTCGCCGGGTGGTCCGAGCTGGCCGGGGTCGATCTGGTCCGGTATGGCACGACCGGCACCGAGGAAGAGATCAAGGACACCGCGGTGGCCCAGCCGCTGCTGGTCGCGGCGGCCCTGGCGGCCACGACCGCCCTGCTGGACGGGCTGCCGGCGTCCGGGCTGGGCCTGGCCACGGCCGGGCACAGTGTCGGTGAGCTGGCCGCGGGCGCGATCGCGGGCGTGCTGAGCCCGGCGGACGCCCTGCGCCTGGTCGCGGTGCGCGGCCGGGCCATGGCCGCAGCCTCAGCCGTCACGCCGACCGGGATGACCGCCGTGCTGGGCGGGAACGAGAAGGAAGTGCTGGCCTCGGTCGAGGCCCACGGGCTGACCCCGGCCAACATCAACACGGCCGGGCAGGTCGTGGCGGCGGGCACGCTCGAGCAGCTGGCCGCGTTCGCGGCCGACCCGCCACCCAAGGCGCGGCTGCGGCCGCTGTCAGTGGCGGGCGCGTTCCACACCGAGCACATGGCGCCCGCGGTGGACGCGCTGCGCACCGCGGCCGGGACGGTCACGGTCAGCGACCCGCAGATAGTGCTGCTGTCCAACAAGGACGGCGCCGTGGTTACCTCGGGCACCGACTGGCTGGACCGCATCGTCGGCCAGGTGGCCCGCCCAGTTCGCTGGGACGAATGCCAGCACACCCTGGCCGAGCGTGGCGTGCAGGCGCTGATCGAGCTGCCGCCCGCCGGGACGCTGACCGGTATTGCCCGCCGGGCCCTGCCGGGAGTGACCCTGCAGGCCGTGAAGAGCCCCGACGACCTGGACGCCGCCCGCAAGCTGATCGCCGAATACGGCAGCGACGCCGGTTCCGCACCTGCTGACCCCATGGAGGGATCATGACCATCTCGCTGCCTACCGGGGCTGTTCCCGGCCACGTTTCCGAGGAATACGACTGGGACGCCAAGCTCGGCGCCGTTCTCGCGGGCGACCTGCTCGAGTGGCGGCTGGTGGTGGCCCCGCAGCGGGGTATCTTCCACGCCGCCGCGGCCGAGGACAACCAGAGTGGCACCGTGGTCGGGTACATCGAGGCCCGCCGGGACCGGCAGGCCATCGTGGCGCCGTGGCGCGGCGCGATCATCGAATGGCTGGTGCAGGACGGCGACCCGGTGACCCTGGGCCAGCCGGTGGCGCGCCTGCTGCCCGACGCCCCGTCCGACGGCACCGAATAGTCCTGGTCAAGCACATGCGACTCCCCGAACCGGTCGCAGGAGCCAGGATTCTGGCCTTCGGCGGCTACCAGCCGGACAACGTGGTGACCAACGACGACCTCGCGGCCGTGATGGACACCAACGATGAGTGGATCCGCAGCCGCGTCGGCATCATCAGCCGCCGGATCGCCGGACCCGAGGAGACCGTGGCCGACATGGCCGTGGCCGCTGCGGGCAAGGCCATCGCCAACAGCGGGGTCAGCCCGTCCGAGATCGACCTGGTCATCGTGGCCACCTGCAGCGCCGAGGCCCCGATCCCGAACGTGTCGGCGGGGGTGGCCAGCCGGCTCGGCATCAACGCGCCCGGCGCCTACGACGTCAACGCGGCCTGCGCGGGCTTCTGCTACGGGCTGGCCAACGCCAGCGATGCGATCCGCAGCGGGAGCGCCCGCCATGTCCTGGTCATCGGGTCGGAGAAGATGTCGGCCTGGGTGGACCCGCTGGACCGGTCGACGGGGATCATCTTCGCCGACGGCGCCGGTGCGGCTGTGGTCGGGCCGCTGACCGATCCGGAGGACGCGCCGGGCGTGGTCGGGCCGGTGGTCTGGGGCAGCGCCGGTGACATCGCCGACCGCATCGTGATCAAGGACCGCACGTCGTTCCTGTTCCAGGAGGGCCAGGCGGTGTTCCGCTGGGCGACCACTGCCCTGTACCCGACCGCGCTGGCCGCGTGCGAGCGGGCCGGGGTCGAGCCCGGTGAGCTGCAGGCGTTCGTACCGCACCAGGCCAACCTGCGCATCGTCGAGGCGCTGGCCCGCAAGATCGGAGTGCCGCGGGACCGGGTCGCGGACGACATCAAGTACGCCGGCAACACGTCTTCGGCGTCTATCCCGCTGGCTCTGGCCCGGATGGCCGAACGCGGTGAGCTGACCTCCGGCGGTCCGGTGCTGCTGCTGGGCTTCGGCGCGGGCATGTGCTACGCCGCGCAAGTGATCACGGTACCCTGACCGAACTTCGGCCCAGCGGGTACGAACCCGCGGCCGCAGAACCAACCACATCGATGGGAGATAGCAGGCACATGGCACTAAGCGACCAGGAAATCCTGCAGGGTCTCGGGGAGATCGTCGACGAGATCGCGGGCGTGCCCGCCGACGAAGTGACCCCCGAGAAGAGCTTCGTGGACGACCTCGACATCGACTCGCTGTCCATGGTCGAGATCGCCGTTGCCGCGCAGGACAAATTCGGCGTGGAGATTCCGGACGACCAGCTCAAGGACCTGAAGACGGTTCAGGACGTCGTCAACTACGTGCACAAGAACGCCAGCTGACCGCCCGGGTCAGCGAAGCGGGATGACCCGCCGGGGCCGGATCATCGGGCCCGGCGGGACGAGAACTGAGGAGCCGATCACAGTGGGCACAGACGACAAGACCGTCGTCGTCACGGGACTGGGCGCAACCACACCGCTCGGCGGCGACGTCGCATCAACCTGGTCAGGAATGCTGGCCGGGAACAGCGGAGTCAGGGCGCTGACCGACGATTGGGTCAAGGACCTGCCCGCGCGGATCGCCGGAGTTGCGGCGGTGGACCCGGCGCAGATCGTGGGCCGGGTCCAGGCGCGCCGGATGGACCGCTGTGAGCAGTTCGCAGTAGTCGCCGCTCGGGAAGCGTGGGCCGACGCGGGCTCACCGGAGGTCGACCCGGAGCGCCTCGGTGTCTCAGTGACCAGCGGGATCGGCGGTATCGGTTCCACCCTGGCCGCATACGACGTGCTCAAGGAGAAGGGCTGGCAGCGGATCGTTCCGTTCACCGTGCCCATGCTCATGCCGAACGGCTCAGCCGGCCTGATCAGCATCGAGCTGGGAGCTCAGGCGGGGGCGCACGCGACGGTCAGTGCCTGCGCGTCCGGGGCCGAAGCGATCGGTTACGGCATTGACATGATCCGGGCCGGCCGGGCCGACGTGGTGGTCGCAGGCGGCACCGAGGCGGCCATCATGGCCCTGAACATGGGTGCGTTCGCGGTGATGCGAGCGCTGTCGCTGCGCAACGACGAGCCGGAGCGGGCGTCCCGGCCGTTCGACAAGGGCCGGGACGGGTTCGTGCTCGGCGAGGGCGCCGGCATGGTGGTGCTGGAGTCGGCCGAGCACGCGGCGGCCCGGGGAGCCAACGTCTACGCGATCGCAGCCGGGGCCGGGTACTCCTCGGACGGCCACCACATCGCCCACCCGCACCCGGAGGGCAGGGGGATACGGCTGGCCATGGGGCGCGCGCTGGCCAACGCCGGGGTCGACCCGGAGCAGATCACGCACGTGAACGCGCACGCCACCTCCACCCCCGAAGGTGACGTGGTCGAGGCCCAGGCAATCAAGGCCGCGCTCGGGTCCGCGGCAGACCGGGTAGTGGTCTCGTCGACCAAGTCCATGACCGGCCACCTGCTGGGCGGCGCGGGCGCGATCGAATCGGTGGCGGCCATCATGGCCCTGAAGGACCGGGTCGCCCCGCCCACGATCAACCTCGAGGTTCCGGACGATGGTGTCGAAGTGACGGTGGCTCCGGAGCCGCGGCCGCTGTCCCCGGCCGGCCAGGAGCCGATGGCGGTGCTGAACAACGCCTTCGGATTCGGCGGTCACAATGTCTCGCTCGTCTTCACCGCGGCCTAGCCGCCGGCAAGGAGAACTCAGTGACCGTTCTGGATAACTCACGCCCGGCCGTGCCCCCGCCGACCCCGGCCGGAGACGAGGGCGTCACCCTGCCCCGCGACCCGGTCGTCCGGCTGGAAGCGCTGTTCGACCCGGGCTCACTCGACCTGATCACTGAAGATGACGGCAGTGGCGCGATCGCCGGCACCGGCCTGATCCACGGGACCGGCGCAGTGGCGTTCGCCTCGGATCCGCGCACCCAGGGCGGTGCCATGGGCGAGGCGGGCTGCGCCGCGATCGTGGCCGCCTACGACGAGGCGGTCACCCGCGGAGTTCCGGTCATCGGCCTGTGGGCCTCGGGCGGTGCCCGGCTGGCCGAAGGCGTGGCCAGCCTGCACGCGGTCGGCGCGGTGTTCGCGGCCATGACCCGGGCGTCCGGCGCCGTCCCGCAGATCTCGGTGGTGCTCGGCCCGGCCGCGGGCGGTGCCGCCTACGGGCCGGCCCTGACCGACATCACCATCCTGTCCGGGCACGGCCGGATCTTCGTGACCGGCCCCGACGTGGTGCGCAGCGTGACCGGCGAGGACGTGGACATGGCCCGCCTCGGCGGTCCCGAGCCGCACTCGCGGCGGTCCGGCGTGACCGCGATCGTGACCGAGACCGACGCCGAGGCCATCGGGCAGGCCCGGAAGCTGGCTGCGCTGCTCACCGACCACGGCAAGGTCTCCGCTGAGGTGCCGGACGCGGACTTCGCCGGGCTGATGCCGGAATCGGCGCGCCGCGCCTACGACATGCACCCGATCATCGACCAGCTGCTGGACGAGCCCGGGGTCGAGCTGTTCCCGAAGTGGGCGCCGAACCTGGTGACCACGCTGGGACGGCTGGGTGGCGGCACGGTGGGCGTGGTCGCCAACAACCCGCTGCGCCTGGGCGGCTGCCTGGACTCGGTCTCGGCTGAGAAGGCGGCGCGGTTCGTGCGGATGTGCGACGCGTTCGGGATCCCGCTGGTGGTGCTGGTTGACACGCCCGGGTACCTGCCCGGCGTCGGCCAGGAATGGGACGGCGTGGTCCGCCGCGGCGCCAAGCTGCTGCACGCCTTCGCCGAGTGCGTGGTGCCCCGGGTCACCGTGGTCATCCGCAAGTCCTACGGCGGGGCCTACATCGCCATGAACTCCCGCTCGCTGGGCGCCACCAAGGTCTACGCCTGGCCGGACGCGCAGGTGGCGGTGATGGGCTCGGTGGCCGCGATCCGGATCCTGAAGCGGCGCCAGCTGGCCGCGACCGAGCCGGAGAAACTGTCCGAGACCGAGGCCGAACTGGCCGCCGAGCACGAGCGGACCGTGGGCGGCCTGCAGCGGGCGGTGGACATCGGCGTGGTGGACGAGGTCATCGACCCCAACCACACCCGGCAGATGATCGCCCAGGCCATCGCCGAGGCGCCTCAGGCCCGCGGCGGGCACCGCAACATCCCGCTCTAGCGAGGGTTATCCGCGGGGCTAGTAGGACGGAGTGGCTGGTCGCGTGGAGCTGCAGGGCGTCAGCAAGCGTTACCGGGTTCGGGGTCCGTGGGTGCTGCGGGACATCGACGCGGACCTCGTCCCCGGTCAGCTGATCCGGGTCACCGGGCCCAATGGCTGCGGCAAGTCGACGCTGCTGCGGCTGGTGAGCGGAGCCTCGGTACCGAGCCGGGGGCGGATAGCCGGCCGGCCCCGGGCGGGCTACGTGCCGGAGCGGTTCCCGCCCGCCCTCCCGTTCACGGCCCATGCGTACCTGACCCACCTCGGGCGGCTGCATGGGCTGCGCGGCGGTCCGCTGGACGCCGCGGTCCGCGGGTCGATTGACCGGCTCGGGCTGGGTCCGTACGCGAGCCTGCCCATGCGCGAGCTGTCCAAGGGCACCAGCCAGAAGGTAGCGGTAGCTCAGGCGTTGCTCGGTCGGCCCGGGCTGCTGGTCATGGATGAGGCCTGGACCGGGCTGGACGCCGGGGCGCGGGCCACCCTCGACACCGTGGTGGCGGAGCGGGTGGCCGAGGGGGCCGCCGTGATCTTCGTCGACCACGACCCGGCCCGGCTGGCCGATCGGGTGAGCGTGCAGTGGGCCCTGGTCGACGGGTGTCTCCACGAGAGTTCCGTGGCTGGCGAGGTTGTGGGGCTCGCCAGGGCTGGTGGGGCTTATGAGGTTGACGGGGATTCTGAATTTGTTGGAGTGCCGGCCGGGGTGCAAACGGTTGTTATTGAGTTCGCTGGGTATCGGGGTGGGCTGGCGGGGCTGCGGGCGGTGGGCGGGGTGGTGGCGGCGGGGCCCGGGTGGGTGCGGGTTCGGGCCGGTGAGTCGGACAACTTGTTGCGATGGCTGCTGGCGGCGGAGGGGGATGTGCACGTCGAGCGGGTGGCGGCTGAATGATCGCGATGGTGCGGTATCAGGGGGCGTTGCTGGGGCGGTCGGCGCGGTGGTTGCCGCCGGTGTTGCTGTTCGCGGGGACGGTGGTGGCGGGGTCGTTCGGGGGGATGCCGCTGGCGGATGGGCTGGGCTGGAGTAGCGCGATGCTGGTGCCGGCGGTGGGGTGGCTGACCCGGGTCGCGCTGACCATGGAGCCGGGGGCGGCCCGGGCGTGCGCGAGTACGGCGGGTGGGGCGCGGCGGGCGCAGCTGGCCACGCTGGTGGTGGCGCTGGCGGGCGGGGTGGTGCTGGCGGTGCTGGGGGCAGCGTTCGAGCTGGCGACCACGGCGCGGCCCCGGCATGGGCTGGGGACACTGGCGGTGGAAGGCGTCGTGGCGGGGGTGACCTGTTTGCTGATTGGGTCGGCGATCGGGGCGCTGTGCAATCCCCCGCTGATCCGGCACCGGGGCTACGCGATGATGTCGACGGCAGCCGTGGCCATCGCGGCGATCGCGGCGTCCGGGTCGCCCGCCAACGCGGCCATCCGGGCCACGTCGGCCGGGCCCAGCGGCGGCGTTCACCTGCCGGTGGTGCCGCTGGTGGTCGCGGTGGTGCTAGCCGCGGTCAGCTGGACGGCGTCGGTGCTGACGGCGCCGCGCCGGGCCAGCTGAGCGGACCGGACCGGACCGGGCGATCAGCCCGGGTCGGTCGAGGTACCCGGGGTGGGGTTGCCGTCGTCCGGCGCCGATGGGCCGATCGCGGCATCGTCGTCGTCAGCCGCGGCCAGGGCGCCGCCGCTGGCGCCCGCTCCGGCCGGGCTGCCACTGCCACTGCTGGCGGGACGAATTTCGCGGAGCAGCTCCTCCAGCCGGGCGCCCTGCAACCGGCGGAAGGTCCGGTGGGTACGGGTGCGGTCCAGCACCGCCACCTCCAGCTGGCCGACGGCCATGTCCTCCCCGTTACCCGGGGCGGCCAGCGCGGCCAAGGCGGCCGCCAGCGCCTCGGTCAGGGACATGTCGGCCGAGTAGCGCTCCTTGAGCGCGGTGGCCACCTGATCGGCCTGACCGCCGATGGCCGCGAAACCGTGCTCGTCGGCCACGGAGCCGTCGAAGGTGATGCGGTAGATCTGGTCGGCGTCCACGTTCTCGCCCACCTCGGCCACGATGATCTCGACCTCGAACGGCTTGGTGCTCTCGGTGAAGATCGTGCCCAGCTGCTGGGCGTACCAGTTGGCGATGCCGCGGGCGGTCACGTCGCGCCGGTCGAACTGGTAGCCGGTCACGTCGGCGTAGGTGACGCCGGCCTTACGGAGGTTCTCGTACTCGTTGTAGCGGCCCACCGCGGCGAACGCGATCCGGTCGTAGATCTCGCTGATCTTGTGCAGCGCGCGGGACGGGTTCGGGGCCACGAACAGGATGCCGCCCCCGTACTGGATGACCACCCCGCTGCGGCCGCGCGCGATTCCCTTGCGCGCGTAGTCGGCCTTGTCTTTCATCACCTGTTCAGGCGACACATAGAACGGCATGGACACCGCGGGCGCTTCCTTTACTGGCGAGTTGGGCTGGGACGTTGGCGGGAGGGACGCTGGTTATTCGAGCGGGGCCTTGGGACCGTCGGGCGACTGCATCCGCTCGTCGACCACGGACCGGGCGACCTCGGCGGCCTCGGCGTCGGACAGCCGGTTGTAGCCGTCGCCGTTGACCACCGCCACCATCGGGAAGATCTGCCGGGTCAGGTCCGGGCCGCCGGTGGCCGAGTCGTCGTCGGCCGCGTCGTACAGCGCCTGGACACAGGCCCGGACGACGTCCTGAGCGGACTGGCCGTCGCGGTACAGCTTCTTCATCGAGCCGCGGGCGAAGATCGACCCGGAGCCGATGGAGTGGAACCGGAACTCCTCGTAGGGGCCGCCCGCCACGTCGTAGCTGTAGATGCGGCCCTGGCCGGTGTCTTCGTCGTACCCGGCGAACAGCGGCACCGCGATCAGGCCCTGCATGGCGGCGGCGATGTTGCCCCGGATCATGGTGGCCAGCCGGTTGGCCTTGCCCTCCAGGGACAGGGCCCGGCCTTCCATCTTCTCGTAGTGCTCCAGCTCCACCTGGAACAGGCGGACGAACTCCAGGCCCACGCTGGCCGTGCCGGCGATGGCGATGGCCGAGAACTCGTCGCTGCGGAAGACCTTCTCCACGTCCCGCTTGGAGATCATGTTGCCCGCGGTGGCCCGGCGGTCGCCCGCCATGACCACACCGCCGTCGAAGGTCGCCGCGACGATCGTGGTCGCGTGCGGCAGGTCGGTCAGCGCGCCACCCCCGCCGGCCGGAGCCCACGGCGCGCCCTCGGCCCCGGTGGCCGGGGACCGGTGCGCGGCCGCGCCCGGCAGCAGATCCGGGGCGTAGCCGGCCAGGAAGTCGGCGAACGACGAGATCCTGGGAGCCATGAACGCCCCCGGACGCCTGAACCCTTCGAAGTCGGAGCCCACGCGGATCCTTCCGTATGTGAACGAAACCCTGAACAAGACCCTACTGTGCCGACCCTACTGGCCAGCGGCCACCAAATACGAAGGCTGACGCGCTGGACGCGTCAGCCTTCGGCGAATTCGAAGCGGGCCCGGTTACTGGCCGCCCTTCTGGACGTACGAGCGTACGAATTCCTCGGCGTTCTCCTCGAGCACCTCGTCGATCTCGTCCAGGATCGCATCAACGTCATCGGTGAGCTTCTCGTGACGCTCGTTGACCTCTTGGGTCGACTGAGCCTCGGTGTCCTCGGCTTCTTCGGTCCGGCGGCTGGTCTGGCGCTGGCCGCCCGTGTCCTTCGTTGCCATCCTGGTTACCTCCGTCGATCGGGGGTGTTCCCTTCCCCAAAGCTATCTTCGCCCGCGAACGCTGTGTTCAACCGTGCCTCGCCCTACTCCTGCGGCCCGGACTGGTCGCCGGTGAGGGCGGTCACCAGATCGGCGGCGGTCCGGGCCCGCTCGAGCAGGCCGCCCACGTGCTTCTTGGTGCCACGCAACGGCTCCAGGGTCGGCACCCGCTGCAGCGACTCCCGGCCCGGGATGTCGAAGATGACCGAGTCCCAGGACGCGGCGGCCACCGAATCGGCGTACTGGCGCAGGCAGCGGCCACGGAAGTAGGCCCGGGTGTCCTCGGGCGGCTCCTCGATGGCCCGGCGGATCTGGTTCTCGGTGGCCAGCTTGACCATCCGGTCCTTGGCCGCCAGCCGGTTGTACAGGCCGCGAGACTGCCGCACATCGGAGTACTGCAGGTCGATGAGCTGGAGCCGGGGCGCGTCCCAGGCCAGCCCGTCGCGGGTCCGGAAGCCCTCCAGCAGCTCCAGCTTGGCCACCCAGTCCAGCTCCCGGGAGAGCTGCATGGGGTCCTCGGCCAGCCGGTTCAGCACCGACTCCCAGCGGTCCAGTACGTCGGCGGTCATGGGGTCGACGTCGGAGCCGAACTTGTCCTCGGTGTACTTGCGGGCCAGCTCCAGGTACTCCATCTGCAGCTGGACGGCGGTCATCTTGCGGCCGTCCCGCAGCGTGACCTGGCGCTTGAGCGACGGGTCGTGCGAGATGGCCCGCAGGTCAGCCACGGACGACTCCAGCGACAGGTCCCCGTCCACGGCGGTGGAGAGGAACTTGTCCTCGATCATGGCCAGCACCAGCGCGGTGGTGCCGAGCTTGAGGTAGGTGGCGACCTCGGCCATGTTGGCGTCGCCGATGATGACGTGCAGCCGCCGGTACTTCTCCGGGTCGGCGTGCGGCTCGTCGCGGGTGTTGATGATCGGCCGCTTGAGCGTGGTCTCCAGGCCGACCTCGACCTCGAAGAAGTCGGCCCGCTGGCTGAGCTGGAACCCGGTGCCACGGCCATCGGCGCCGATGCCGACCCGCCCGGCCCCGCACATGACCTGCCGGGTCACGAAGAACGGGGTCAGGTGCCGGACAATGTCGGCGAACGGGGTGGCCCGCCGCATCAGGTAGTTCTCGTGGGTGCCGTAGGAGGCGCCCTTGTTGTCGGTGTTGTTCTTGTAGAGCTGGATCGGCGCGGCCCCGGGGATGGTGGCGGCCCGCTCGGCCGCCTCGGCCATGATCCGCTCCCCCGCCTTGTCCCAGATCACCGCGGACAGCGGGTTGGTGCACTCCGGGGTGGAGTACTCCGGGTGGGCGTGGTCGACGTACAGCCGCGCCCCGTTGGTCAAGATGACGTTGGCCAGCCCCAGGTCTTCGTCGGTGAGCTGGGTCGAGTCGGCGTTCTCCCGGGCCAGGTCGAACCCGCGTGCGTCGCGGAGAGGATTCTCCTCCTCGAAGTCCCACCGGGCCCGGCGCGCCCGGGCCGCCGTGGCCGCCTGGTAGGCGTTGACGATCTGGGACGAAGTCACCATCGCGTTGGCCCCTGGCTGGCCGGGCACCGAGATCCCGTACTCGGTCTCGGTGCCCATCACCCGCAGCACGCTCATATTCGTCAGCCTATGCCCGCCGGGCCGCAGCTATGCCCCGGATACTCAACGGCAGATCACAGGTACTGGCCCGTGTTGGCCACGGTGTCGATCGACCGGCCAGCCTCGGAACCCTGCTTGCCAGAGACCAGCGTCCGGATGTAGACGATGCGCTCGCCCTTCTTACCGGAGATGCGGGCCCAGTCGTCCGGGTTGGTGGTGTTGGGCAGGTCCTCGTTCTCGCTGAACTCGTCCACGCAGGCCGACAGCAGGTGCGCCACCCGCAGGCCCTTCTGGTTGGTGTCGAGGTACTGCTTGATGGCCATCTTCTTGGCCCGGTCCACGATGTTCTGGATCATGGCGCCGGAGTTGAAGTCCTTGAAGTACAGGACCTCCTTGTCACCGTTGGCGTAGGTGACCTCGAGGAACCGGTTCTCCTCGGACTCGGTGTACATGCGCTCGACGGTCCGCTGGATCATCGCGTCCACCGTGGCCTCGGGCGAGCCGCCGTGCTCGGCCAGGTCGTCGGCGTGCAGCGGCAGACCGGACAGGATGTACTTGGAGAAGATGTCCTTGGCCGCCTCGGCGTCCGGGCGCTCGATCTTGATCTTGACGTCCAGCCGCCCGGGCCGCAGGATCGCCGGGTCGATCATGTCCTCGCGGTTGGACGCGCCGATCACGATCACGTTCTCCAGGCCCTCAACACCGTCGATCTCCGACAGCAGCTGCGGGACGATGGTGTTCTCCACGTCGCTGGACACACCGGACCCGCGGGTGCGGAAGATGGAGTCCATCTCGTCGAAGAACACGATCACCGGCATGCCCTCGCTGGCCTTCTCCCGGGCCCGCTGGAACACGAGCCGGATGTGCCGCTCGGTCTCACCGACGTACTTGTTCAGCAGCTCCGGGCCCTTGATGTTGAGGAAGAAGCTGCGCCCGGCCGACTCCTTGCCGCCGTCGGCCGCGGTCTTCTGCGCGACCTGCTTGGCCAGCGAGTTGGCCACGGCCTTGGCGATGAGCGTCTTACCGCAGCCAGGCGGACCGTAGAGCAGCACGCCCTTGGGCGGCCGGAGCTGGTGCTCACGGAACAGGTCCGCGTGCAGGTACGGCAGCTCGATGGCGTCCCGGATCTGCTCGATCTGACCGGTCAGGCCACCGATGTCGGAGTAGACGATGTCCGGGACCTCTTCGAGGATGAGCTCCTCGACCTCAGCCTTGGGGATCCGCTCGAACACGTAGCCGGAGCGGGGCTCGAGCAGCAGCGAGTCGCCGCTGCGCAGCACGGAGTCGCGCAGCGGGTCGGCCAGCCGGACCACGCGCTCCTCGTCGGAGTGGGAGATGACCAGGGCCCGCTCGCCGTCCTCGAGCAGCTCCTTGAGCATCACGATCTCGCCGGCGGACTCGTAGCCCTCGGCGACCACGACGTTGAGCGCCTCGTTGAGCACGACCTCCTGGCCGGGCCGGAGCTTGTCGAGCTCGACCGCCGGGCTGACGTGCACTCTCATCTTGCGGCCGCCGGTGAACACGTCGGCGGTGCTGTCGCTGGTGGCGCTCAGGAAGATGCCGAACCCGGATGGCGGCTGGGCCAGCCGGTCAACTTCTTCCTTGAGCGCGACGATCTGGTCCCGGGCCTCGCGAAGCGTGCCGGTGAGCCGCTCGTTCTGCGCGGTCACGGCGGCCAGGCTGGCCTCGGTCTCGCGCAGCCTCTCCTCGAGAAGCCGCGCCTGGCGGGGCGAATCCGCGAGCCTGCGGCGCAATGCGGCGATCTCCTCGTCGAGGAAGGAGATCTGCGCGGTAAGGCCCTTGACCTCATCGTCGTGCCGTGAGGCACGTGAGCTCTCATCCCTGTTACTCACGGCCCTCACCTCCTTCCGCTGGCTGAACTAGTAAGACCCTACCTACCGACAAGCCATTCGTAACCTGCTGGCTCACGTTAGGCCAAGCACATTTGCCACTGGATTAATGCCCGCGTCGCGCCGGCTGAAGCAGCCGCGGCGGCTTATCGTTACGGTTTAGACACATTTCGTTAGTGTTAACTGAGATCTTCGCTCTCCGGATGGGCGCCCTTGGCCGGGCGGCGCCGACGCGGCGGCGGGGTCACTCCGTCGGCCAGCCGACGGGCCGTGACCAGGAAGCCGGTGTGCCCGATCATCCGCTGTTCGGGGCGGACCGCGAGCCCGTCCACGTGCCAGCCGCGGACCATGGTTTCCCAGGCAGACGGCTCGTCGTAGCGCTGCTGGGCCCGTAGCGCCTCCACCACCCGGGACAGCTGCGTGGTGGTGGCCACGTAGCAGCAGATGACGCCGCCGGGCACCAGCGCCCGGGTGGCGGCGTCCAGGCTGTCCCAGGGCGCCAGCATGTCCAGGACGACCCGGTCGACCCGCTCGGTGACGGCTCCGTCCGGACTGGTTACTCCGGCCACCGACCTTCGATCATCAAAATTTTCTGCTGATAGCGCAGGGCCGTCCACCTCATCTGTCGCGCTGTCACCACCAGGCTCGTCCTTACCGCCAAAATCGCCGGGGACGAGTCGCCAGTTGGCGGGCGGTCCGCCGAAGAAGTGCTCGACGTTGCGCTGGGCGATGGCGGCGAAGTCCGGGCGGCGCTCGTAGGAGGTCACCCGGCCGGTCTCCCCCACCGCGCGCAGCAGCCAGCAGGTCAGCGCGCCGGAACCCGCGCCGGCCTCGATCACCCGGGCGCCGGGGAAGATGTCGGCCATGGCCACGATCTGGGCCGCGTCCTTGGGGTAAACGACGGCGGCCCCGCGCTTCATGGCCAGCGTGAAGTCGGCCAGCAGCGGCCGGAGCACGACGTACTGCGTGCCGCCCGAGGACGTCACCACGCTGCCGTCCTCGAGGCCGATCAGCTCGTCGTGGCTGATCGACCCGCGGTGAGTGAAGAACGACTTACCCGGGGTCAGCACCACCTGGTTGTGGCGGCCCTTGGGGTCGGTCAGCTGGACCTGGTCGCCTGCTTCGAACGGGCCGCGAGGCGTGGAAATCATGCCCGTCAGGCTATCGGCCGCAAACCAGCACCTCAGACGCCGGCGAATGCGCCATCCAGGTCACTGGCGGCCAGCACCCCGTAGACCTGGCCGGTCGGCTCCACCACCAGGTACTCACTGGCCGGGGCCTTGCGCACCGCGTCGATCAGCGCCATACCGGACAGGTCGGCCGGCAGCACCAGGCTCGGGTCCAGCTTGCGGGCCAGCGTGCCGGCCTCGATCCAGGGCCGGCGCTGCGGCGGCGTGGCCGTCACGGCGGACTCGCTGACGATGGCGATCGGGGCGTTCTGGTGGTCCACCACGACCAGGCCCCGGGCGTTGGCCTCCTCGGCCCGGCGGACCGCCTCGGACAGCGGCAGGTCGGCCGGGATGGGGATGGCCTTGCGGGCCAGCCCGCGAGCCGAGATGCCGGGCAGCCGTTCGCGCACCCGGGTGGCCTTGATCGACTGGCTGGCGCCCATCCACATGAACGCGGCGATCGCCACCAGCCAGATCACGCTGGTCAGGTCGAAGTTCTCGCCGTGGGCCAGGGTCCAGCCGACCGGCAGCGCGATGAGCGCGACCGCGATCACCCGGCCCGCCCAGGCGGCGGTCAGGGTACCCACGGCGGGGCGCCGGCTGAGCTTCCACACCACGGCGCGCAGCATCCGGCCGCCGTCCAGCGGCAGGCCAGGCAGCAGGTTGAAAATGCCGACGACAATGTTGGCCCAGCACATCTGGCGGACGATGACCCAGCCGATGCTGCCCTGCGGGACCACGTGCTCCAGGCCGAAGGCGATCGCGGCCAGCACGAAGGACAGGAACGGCCCGGCCGCGGACACGGTGAACTCCCGGCCCGGGGTCTGCGGCTCCACCTCGATCTCGGATACCCCGCCCAGCGGGTAGAGCAGGATCCGGCGCACCGGCAGCCCGTAGCCGCGGGCCACCAACGAGTGGCTCAGCTCGTGGATCAGCACCGACACGTACAGCAGCACCACGAACACCGCGGCCACCACGTACCGGGTGCCGCCGCTCAGCGTGCCGGCCAGGTCGTTGGCGTACAGCACGATGAACACGCCCGCGATCAGGAACCAGTACGGCGAGACCTGCACCGGGATGCCAAAGGGGCGCGCCAGGACGATCCCGGAGGCGGAGACCCTCGGGAGCCGCTGCTCCTGGTCGCCGGGCTGATCACCGGGAGTCATGCCTGCCACATGACCGATGCTACGTGCCCCGACGACCACGGGCCCCGGATCTGGCCGCCACCGCCACGAAATCGGCCATACTGTCGGTCCTCTCCCCTACGCTCGGGGTCGTGGAAGAACTAGC
>DATDIH010000056.1:0-2732 GCA_036521155.1 Streptosporangiaceae bacterium | reverse complement strand
CGGCCACGTCCGGGGTCCGGGCGGCCGCGGCGGCCAGCACCCGCCACCCGGCGGCCCAGCGTTCCGGTGTGAGGTCGGCGGCCACCGCCGAGGTGACCGCGGCCAGCGCGGCGTAGGCCCGGTCGGCCCGCTCGGGCAGGGTGAAACTGTCCGGGTCGGCCAGCACTTCTTCGGGGTCGGGCAGGTCCATCTCGGCCAGCCAGGTCAGGAGCTCCGCGCCCGCGCCGTCGCCGACGCAGCCCCGGACCAGTGCGGACCGGGTCTCGCCGCCGGCCCCGGCCGCGCCCGCCGCCGCCCACAGCCGGGCGGTCATCTCCCAGGTGCGGGGGCTGGGCCAGCCCCGCCCGGCCGAGGCCGGGTCGGACGGCGGCGCGCAGGCCAGCGCGGGCCGCACCCGCAGGAAGGCGGCGATCAGGCCGCGGGCCATGATCTCCTCGGCGTCCCAGTTCCCGGTCAGCTCGGGCACCCGCGGCGGGGCCCAGCCCCCGGCCAGCCCGTCGGCCACCACTCGCGGATTGATCTCCCAGGTCAGGTGGCAGAGCCGATTGGCCAGGGGCGCCGACAGGTCCCACCCGTCGGCGGCCTGTTCGGGCGGGTTGGCCGCCGCCACCACGGCCACCTCGCCGGGTAGTTCGAGGTCGCCCACCACTCGTTCCAGCACCACCCGCAGCAGCGCGGCCTGGACGGCGGGCGGGGCGGTGCTCAGCTCGTCCAGGAACAGCAGCCCGCGGCCTTCGGCGGCCAGGCGCTGGGCCCAGGCCGGGGGCGCGAACCGGACACCCTGGCCGACCACCACCGGCAGGCCCGCGAAGTCCGACGGCTCCCGGATCGAGGCGATCACGGTCTCGCACGGCAGCCCGGCCGCGGCGGCCAGGGCGCGGATGGCCGACGTCTTCCCGGTGCCCGGTGCCCCCCACAGCAGCACCGGCACCCGGGCCGCCACCGCCACCGTCAGCGCGGCCACGGTCGGGTCGCTGTCTCCGGCCGGCCCCGGGACGGTGATCGCCGGTTCCTCGTCCACGCTCACGGGTTCGATTCCTCCCTGTGCTCGGCCCCGCCGTTTATCTCCCAGTGTGCGGGCTCCGCGCCGGTGGCCCGTACGGTGAGCCGCACCGGGTCCCGGCCCGGGGCGGCCACGGCCAGCACGGTGGCCTCGGGGTAGGCGGCCTGCTCGACCGCGACGACCAGGTGCCGGCCGACCACGGCCAGCCCGGGCGCCCACACCGTGGCCAGCCAGGCCACCGGCAGGGCCGCGTGCAGCCGGGGGCCCGCGGCGGAGCCGGCCAGCTCCAGTTCGCCCCAGTCCTTCTCGTTCTCGCCGCGGTCCCCGGTGGGCAGGCGGACGTCGACCAGGTCCGGGTCCACCCCCAGCCAGGCTTCGGCGGCCGGGGCCAGCCGTCCGGTCAGCGCGACTTCCAGCTCGGGCCGGTGGTCCGGCCCCTCGGCCACCCGGGACCCGCCGGGCGCGAAGCTGGCCGCGACCGTCCCCGACAACGCCAGATGGAACGCGGGCCCCAGCGCGAGCAGGGTCAGCAGCTCCAGGCGTTCGGCGCGCAGCCGCTCCAGTTCCGGTGACGGGCCCACCCCGAAGCCGCCCACCCCGCCCATCATGCCGCCCGCGGGGATCATCGGCCGGCTCATCGGCCGTCCGGAAACCCGGCCGGGCCGCGGGGCCGCCAGCCCGGCCCCGGGCATCCGCCGCGCGTACCTGCTGCCCAGCCGGTTCTCGCGGAACTCCTGCACGTCCTCCCAGCTGACCCCCACGTCGTCGTCCGGGGCCCGGGGCCCGACCGCGAGCATGGCCAGGTCGGCCGCGTGCCGGTGCCAGGCGTCGGCCACCTCCAGGCAGGCCGCCTTCTCCCCGCCCAGGGCGGCCAGCACCGCCTCGGCTTCGGGGTCGCCGTGGGCAGGCAGGCTGAGCCGCCCGTCCGCCCAGCGCACCGGGTGGGTGCCGTCCCCGCACGGCACCCAGGTCTCGGCGGCGGGCAGCGCCCGCCACCAGGGTGTCCCGGTCACGGCGCGGCCCACCAGTGCAGCGGCACCTCGGCCCGCACCTGGCTGGTCAGCGTGCTGGCCAGCAGGGTGACCCGGGTGGTGTCCCGGCCCAGCGGCGGCAGCACCTGCAGCGAGCCGGTGACCTCGTGGTCGCTGCTGCTCCAGGATCCGGGCACGGCCACGTGCCACTGGCCGCCGTCGTCGCGCAGCCAGCAGCAGAAGCCCTGGTGGGACAGGGGCCCGGCGTCGACCACCAGCCGGCCGGGCCGCTCCCGGCCCACCACCACATGCAGGTGGGTCTGGCCGTCCCGGGTGTGCAGGCCGCCCACCACGACCCGGGCGCCGTCCACGTCGGGCAGCAGGGTGCCCGCGCTGGCCGTGCCGTCGTGCACGGGGGGCCGGTGCCGCCGGCCGTACCAGGACAGCACGCTGAACCAGGGGGGCGGCAGGTCAGCGGTGGGGGCGGCGGTGAGGCCGTGGCCGTCGATACCGAGCCGTTCGCAGATCATGGCCAGGTGCCCGGGCATCGGGCTGAACGGGGACAGGGCTCCGGCCGCCTCCAGGCCCGCCACCACGTCACCGAGGGCGTAGGCCTGCCGCCGGGTGTCGCCGGGCCGCCGGTCGGTGGTGACCAGGATCTGCTGGGCCACGTGCTCCAGCAGCTGCTCGCCGGGCTGGCGGTCCTGCGGCCGGGCGGTCACGTCGGCGGGCGGCACCGGGGCCGTCAGGTCGATGCG
>DATDIH010000055.1:0-23096 GCA_036521155.1 Streptosporangiaceae bacterium | reverse complement strand
GCCAGCCCGGCCCGGGACACCGTGTACTCGGCGGCCGCGGTCAACGCTCGCCGCACCGTGCTCTTCGCTGGACCTTGCGCCGGCCGTGGCATGCTTCGTTCATGTCGCGTTCGCATGGCCGGCAGTCAACGCCTTCAAGCGCACCTGAAGTCAACCGGGACGACGGCGTGCTCACCATCGGTGAACTGGCCCGCCGCGCGGGGGTCACCACCTCGGCCCTGCGCTACTACGAGGAACTCGGCCTGCTCCCCGCGCCGGCCAGGGTCTCCGGGCAGCGCCGCTATCCGGCGTCAGCGGCGCGGCTGGTCGCCGCCATCCTGCTCTACAGCGACGCCGGGTTCACCCTCGCCGAGCAGAAGACCCTGATGGCCTCGGGGCCGGGCGAGCCCGGCTGGCGGCAGCTCGCCCGGCGCAAGCTGGCGGAACTCGACGAGCAGATCACCCGGGCGCAGGCCGCCCGCGAGGCCATCAGCCACGGACTGCGCTGCCCGCACGAAGACCTCAGGCAGTGTCCCAACTTCAACGCGGGCCTCACCGCCCGGCTGGCTGGTCAGCCTCTGTCCCAGTCCCATCCGCGACTGCACGGTCAGGACTAATCGCATCGCCGGCGGCCGCGGATCTGGCTCGCCACAGCTCCCGGATGATGACCTGAACGGCGCCCGCGGCCGGGATGGCCAGCAGGGCACCCACGAAACTGCCGAAGAAGCCGTCCACCCAGTCACCGATCGACGTGCCGATCAGCAGGGAGAGCAGCACCACCAGCGGGTTGACGTTGGCCGTGCGGCTCATCACCACCGGGTTCAGCACGTGGTTCTCGATCTGCTGGTAAGCCAGGAACGCCGCCGCGGTGACAATGCCGGCCGTGAGCGAATGACCGAAGGCGAACAGCACGGTGGGAATGCCGGCCAGCGCCCCGCCCACCATGGGCAGGAAGTCCACCAGGGTCACCCACAGCGCCCACAGGAGCGGGAACGGGACCGCGAGCAGGACGAGCGTGACGAACACGACCACGCCCGCGATCAGCGAGGTCAGCAGGTTCCCCAGCGCGTAGCCGGTCGCCGACTGGCTGATCTCCCGCGCCACCCGGGTGTAGTAGGACACCCGCTGCGGCGGCAGCAGCGCGGTCACGCCCTGGCGCATCTTCGGGCCTTCGAGCAGGAACAGCACGATCAGGGCGAAGATCGTCGCCAGCGTGGCCAGCAGGGAGACCGCACCCTTGCCCGCGCTCAAGGCCGGCCGGGCCAGGGTCGCCCCCAGGCTCTGCAGTTTGGGCGCGTTGCGGTCGACCCAGGCCCGGAGGTGAAAACGGGTGACCAGGTGACCGATCCAGCCCCGGCCGTGCTCGGCGGCTTGCACGTAGGAGGGCAGCCGCTGGGAGAAGTGGGTCACGCCGTGGGCCAGCGGATAGCCGAACGCCACCAGCAGGCCCGCGAAGACCACGACCGTCCAGACCACCACGATGGCCACGGCCCCGCCGCGGCGCCGGACTCCCCACCGCTGCAGCGCCACCACCAGCGGATTGAGGATCAGGCTGACGAACCCGGCGACCGCGATCATCAGCAGCACATCGCGGATCCGGTAGGCCAGCTTGCCCGCGAGGTAGGTGAGGACCACGACCGCCACGGTGACCAGGATCGTGGCCAGCGGGACGCCGCGCCGGCTAGCGGCGTCCCGCAAGCGGCTGTGCGGGGGGCTCAAGCGGCCGGGGTTTCAGGCCGCCGGATTTCAGTCCGCCGGATTTCAGGCTGCCGGGTTTCAGGCCGCATGGTGCAGTTCGGACAGCGAATGCACGTCGCCAGCCAGCCGGCGAACCTGAATACCGGCGTTGATCTGCGAGAACCCGTAAATCAGGCTGTACAGGCCGAACAGCAGCGCCAGCGTGACCGCGCCCACGCCGGGCCGGGCGAACAGCAGCACTCCGAACGCGAACGACACCAGCCCGGACAAGATGAACAGCGCCCGCGAGTCCCCGCTCTCCCCGCTCCGGAAACCGGCGAAGAATTCGGCCACCCCGCCAACCAGCGCCCACGACGCCACCACGATGACCAGGACCAGCGCGGTCGGTCCGGGCCAGACGAGAGCGACCACCCCGGCCGCCAGGTCGATCAGCCCAAGCAGCAGGTGACCGGCTACCGGGCCCGCGCCCCGGCTGCTGAACGCCCGCGCCGCGTGCAGTCCCGCGTCCATGAACGCATAGATCGCGAACAGGATGACCAGGGCCAGGATCGTGACGCCCGGCCAGGCGATGGCCACGATCCCGGCCACGACGGCCAGGATGCCGAGCAGGATCAACGAGGTGGATGTCGACTTGAGCATCACACGCTTTCCTTTCGCTTGCCGGGAGGGGACAGCCGGGCCTGGATGGCGGCGGTGACGGAATCGGGTGCCTGGTCGGCGTCGACGGTGACCAAGATGCCCCGGTCGGCGTAATAGGGCACGAGCGGGCCGGTGATCTCGGCGTACACCTGGAGCCGATGCTGAATCACGTCGGGCCGGTCGTCGGAGCGTCCGCCCTGGCGGGCGCGGTCCAGCAGCCGGGTGGTCAGTACGGCGTCCGGGGCGTACAGGTAGATCGCCGCGTCCAGGGTCACGCCGAGCCGGCCCGCCAGGGCCGCCGCCGCGGTCGCCTGCGGGAGGGAGCGCGGGAAGCCGTCCAGGATGTATCCACCGTGGGCGGCGGCCTCGACCACGGCTGGGGTCAGCACGTCGAGCACGATCTGGTCGGGAACAAGGTCACCGCGAGCCTGGCAGGCGGCGACCTCGCGGCCCAGCGGGCCCCCGTCCCGGGCTTCGGCGCGCAGCAGGTCACCAGCGGCGATGTGCCGGGCGCCCGACCAGGCCGCCAGCCGCTCACCCTGAGTGCCCTTGCCCGCCCCGGGCGGAGCGAGCAGCAGCAGGTTCGTCACGGTGCAATTGTGTGGTGCTTGAGCCGGGCGGTCGTGGGTCTGCGGTCTCAACTCTTTCGGCCGTCATTGGTCTGCCAGCACAACGGTTGTGCCGGCCAGCCCGCCAGCCGGGCCATCCTCGTGTCGCCCGCACGTTACCGGCGGGCTGGCCCCGGCTTAGCGTCGTGGTTCACAGCGGGAAGGGGAACCGGTGGAATTCGACGTCCTGATCGAGATCCCGCGCGGCAGCCGCAACAAGTACGAGGTCGACCACGACAGCGGCCGGATCCGGCTGGACCGGACGCTGTTCACCGCGACCCAGTACCCGGCCGACTACGGCTTCGTGCCGGACACCCTGGGCGAGGACGGTGATCCGCTCGACGCCATGGTGCTCGTGCTGGAGCCGACGTTCCCGGGCTGCCTGATCCGCAGCCGGACGATCGGGATGTTCCGGATGACCGACGAAAAGGGCGGCGACGACAAGATCCTCTGCGTCCCCGCGGGCGACCCGCGCCAGGAGCACCTGCGCGACCTGCACCACCTGCCCGAGTTCGACCGGCTGGAGATCGAGCACTTCTTCCTGATCTACAAGGAACTCGAACCCGGCAAGAGCGTCGCCGGGGCATCCTGGGCTGACCGCGCCGCCGCCGAAGCCGAGATCGAGACGTCCCGGCGCCGCCTGCAGGAGACGCCGGGACCACCGTCAGCCGGATCGTCCTAGCAGGAGAAGCCCGGCCCGTTCAGGCCGGGGCCGGTGATGGCCGGCTCCTTGGCGCCGCTCGCGGTCGGGTAGGCGGTGTCGAACCACTGGGTGAAGAACTGGCTCAGCTCGGTGTGGCAGGCGTGGCTCTGGCGGGGCAGTGCCCGCTGGAAGGCGGCCTCGAGTTCCGGCTCGGTGATCGACCCGCCGCCGTACTGGCGCTGGATGGTCTGCAGCACGTGGGTGAACCGGGCGGTGCCCAGGATCTGCCAGAGCGCCACGTAGGTCGCACCGGGCCGGTCGTAAGTCGGGGCGTCGTCGAACAGGCTCGCGGACGTGGGGTTCGACGGGGCCATCGACCAGAAGCTGCCGGTCTTGGCGTAGAGCTTGTTGAACTGGGCGATCAGGCTGCTGGTGAACGCCTGCCGGCCCGCGGCGGTGCCGGGCCCGCCCGCCTTGGTCTCGGCCGTCCGGGCGGCGTACATGTATTCGGCCAGCGTGGCCAGACCTTCCTTGTAGAAGGTCATGGGGTAGCCGCCCTCGGTCACGTGGTCGCCCCACCACTGGTGCATGTTCTCGTGGTACAGGGTGTCGGTGTCGATCTCCCCGCCGGCGAACGTGATCATGGTCTGCATTTCTTCTTCGAAGCTGGCCGCCGGGGCGCCCACCACCACGCCGTCCGACGCGAACGGGAACGGCCCGTTGAACTGGCTCTCGAAGTCGGTGATGTCCTGCTGCTGGTTCATGATGGCCAGGTTGGCGGCCTGCTGCTTGGCGCTGATCGAGCTGTCCTGGGCCTCGTAGTAGCGCAGCCCGTCGCTGGCCCGGCGGGAGGTCAGCGTGTAGTTGCCCACGCTGTCCTCGACCAGGTAGCTGGCCACCGGTGCGCCCGAATCCCAGTGGTAGGTGACCGAACCGGCCGGGAACTGGCTGCTCGGGCCGTGGTGGGTGACCGACTTCAGCTGGCCGTTGGCCAGCGCGGTCTTACCCGCGTTGACCGTGTCGTAGACGTCGTAGGTCGGCTTGGCCGTGGGGTAGTCGTTCAGTGGCATCCAGTCTTCGGTGCCGACCGGTTCGGTGGTCACGAAGCTGCCGCCCGGAGCCGCGAACCAGCCTTCGGTGCTGCCGTCACCGTCGTTGTGCACGCCGGGCTTGCCGGTGTAGCTGACCACCACGGTGAACCGCTGGCCGTCCCGGATCGGGAACGAGGGGGTGATGACCAGCTTGTTGGCCGGGCACTGGGTGCCATCGAGGGCGTCTTCGCCCTGGGAGCCGTTGAGCTCGGGGCTGCAGGCGGGCGGCAGCGGGTTGTTGTCCGGTCCGCCGACCGGGTTCTGCTGCGACGCCTCGTGGGCCAGCGGGTTCGGGTCGTTCAAGCCTTTGGGGTCGCCGGGGTAGGTGGGCTGGGCGAAGGTGAACCGGGCCGGGCGCCCGTTGACCGTCACCGACTGGACGCTCAGGTTGGGCTCATCGGCGGTGTTGGCCGACTTCCGCTCGAAGTCGAGGCTGAAGCTGGTCAGGCACTGAGTGGCCTGGTCGGCCAGGGACACGTGGTTGCCGGCCAGGAACTTGTTGGTGCCGGCGTCGTAGACCATGTGCACGTCGGTGTGGACACTGCGGTAGCCGCCGTTGCCGGTCTCGGGGTACACACGCGCCCCGTGCGGGGACAGCGAGTGGGTCCCGGCCGAACAGTGCCCGTACCCCCCGGCGGCCCCGGACTCGGCCGCGGCCGCGGTTCCGGCAGAGAACGCTGCGGGCACCAGGCCGAAGCCGGCCACGGTGGCGGCCGCCGTGGCGAGAGCGGTCGATCGAAGCAATCTCGCCATGCCGGTCTCCTGTCACCCGAAGCTGCGGTCCCCGTTGGCCTGCCCGGCAGGCCACATAGCGGACATTTTTGCGCGTCAGCGAGGTTTCCTCAAGATCAAACGCTAGGTGACAAGTGACCGCGCAGGGTGTGGCCGGTGTACTCGGTGCGGAAACGGCCCCGGCGCTGCAGGATCGGCACCACCTGGTCGACGAAGGTGGTCAGCTCGTAGGGCAGGGTCGAGCCCATGATCGTGAACCCGTCGACCGCCCCCGCGTCCTGCCAGGCGATCACGTGGTCGGCGAGCTGCTCGGGGGTGCCGACGAAATGGCTCTGGCCCGCACCGCCGGTCAGCTGCTGGGTGATCTCGCGTAGCGGTGCGTCCGGCCGGGCCCGCTGGGCCGCGTACAGCACTTCGGCGCGGCTGGACGGGGCCTGCAGCCCGGACCACAGTTCGGCGGGCAGGGGGGCGTCCGGGTCGAAACCGTCCGGGTCCAGCCCGGCCGTGTACAGCGTGTTCTGCCAGTGGAACTCCGGGCTCCGCAGCTCCTCCAGCCGCTGGGCCCGGGCCTGGGCTTCGGCCTCGGTCCCGCCCAGGGTCACCATCAGCGCGGGCAGCACCAGCACGTGGGCGGGGTCGCGGCCGGCCGCGGTGACCTGAGTGTGCAGGCTGGCCCGGAAGTCCACCGCCGCCGCCAGCGACGGCGGCCCGGAGAACACCAGCTCGGCGTAGCGGGCGGCCAGCCCGATGCCGGCCGCGGACTGCCCGGCCTGCACCATCACCGGGCGGCCCTGCGGCGGCCGGGGAAAGGGCAGGATGCCCTCGACGTCGTAGTACTTGCCGTGGAAGTTGGGTTCGTGGAGCTTGCCGCGGTCGGCCCAGACACCGTGTTCGCGGTCCCCGACCACCGCGTCGTCCTGCCAGCTGTCCCACACGTGCTGAACGGCGTCCACGAATTCGTGGGCGCGCGCGTAACGGTCCGCGTGATCCGGGTGGAAGGGCTCACCGAAGGCCGCCGCGGCCAGCGGGGTGACGGTGGTGACGATGTTCCAGCCGGCCCGGCCGCCGCTGAGGTGATCCAGCGTGGCGAACCGGCGGGCCAGCTCCCAGGGCTTGCTGTAGGTCGTGGAACCGGTCCCGATCAGCCCGATGTGGCTGGTCACCGCGGCCAGCGCCGACAGCACGGAAATCGGGTCGAACTGCGTCTGCGGCAGGTAGGTGGCGCGGTACTCGGCGATGGCGATGTTGTCGGCCAGGAAGATCGAGTCCATCAGGCCGCGTTCGGCGATCTGGGCGATGTCGGCGTAGTAGGGCAGCCGGAGAACACCGTGGACGTCGTCGCCGACCACCCGCCAGGCCGACTCGTGGTAGCCGTTGGGCCAGATGAAGGCGTTGAAGTGCAGGGGCCGTGCGCTCATGGAATCGACTCCTTCGTGGCTGCCTCTTGGGCAGCAACGGGACCGCGGTCGTCATTCCTGGTCGCGGGCGACCGGCGGCTGGTGCCGATGTAACCGGCCATAAGGGCGGGCCCGGTGCTCTGGCCCATGACCTGCACCCGGCCAGTCCAGCCCCGGGCTCGCCTCCCCGGTGACCAGGTGGCTGTGGCTGAGTACGGACGCGCCCGCGACGAGCAGGGCCAGGGCCACCGCTTCACCGGCCAGGTCGGGGAGGCCGGTGCGGATGTGCTCGCGGAACAGGAACAGGCCCAGGAAGCTGGCCGCCAGCGGATCCAGGATCGTGAACCCGGGCTGGGACGCGGCCAGCGGGCCGGCCGCCATCGCGTGCGAGGCCAGCAGCATGGCCAGGGCCCCGGCAACGACCAGAACGTAGAGCGACCAGCTGGCCAGGATCGCGCCCAGGCCGTCGCTGACGCGGGAGCTGAACTCCTTGATGACCGCGGCCTCGAAGCCCCAGGCGATGCCGGTCGCCACGCCCAGCAGCGCCGCCCGGCGTGACCGGGTAACGCGGACCGGGGCCAGGGCCAGGAACACGATGGCCAGCACCACGGCCGCGGTGATCAGGCCGGCCAGCCACCACGAACCGCCCGGGGCGTGCCGCCGGCCGCCCGACGGCGCCGACACGCAGAGGAACAGGCCCAGCCCGGCCGACATCGCCGCGGCCGCCAGCCAGTCGCGGCGCTGGACGCTGACCCGCGACCCGACCGCGGTCATGTAGCCGAACACGAGCAGCAACTCCAGCGCCAGCATCGGCTGGACCAGGGCCAGCGGCCCGAAGCGCAGGGCCGTGAGCTGAAATCCGAAGCCCAGGATCATGGCGGCGATCCCGGCCAGCCACACCGGGCGGTGAACCAGGCGGAGAATCAGCCGGGCATCGAAGCCCGTCACCTCGGTGGTCCTGGCCCCTCGCCGCTGGCACACCGAGGCGGTCGCGGTGCAGAAGCTGGCCGCGAACGCCAGCAGGATCGCCGGGCCCATCACCGCCTCCGCCCACCAGGTGTAGGGTTAACTTGCTTAACCCAAACTAACATTATCGATGAGTTTGCGGGAGGTGGCATGGCGCTGGCCAAGGCAGAGGAGCCCGCCAGCAACGCGGCCGACCCTTATCGGGGCAAGTGGCTGGCGCTGTCCAACACCACCCTCGGGATGCTGCTGGTCACGGTCAACTCGTCGATCATCCTGATCGCGCTGCCCGACATCTTCCGCGGCGTCGGCCTCAACCCGCTGACCCCGTCGCACACCGGCTACTTCCTCTGGCTGCTGATGGGCTACATGGTGGTCACGGCGGTGCTGGTGGTCAGCTTCGGGCGGCTGGGCGACATGTTCGGCCGGGTCAAGATGTACAACCTCGGGTTCGCCGTGTTCACCGTGTTCTCGATCCTGCTGTCGGTGGACTGGATGCACGGCATTCCCGGAACCGTCTGGCTGATCGCCATGCGGATCTTCCAGGGTGTGGGCGGCGCGCTGCTGTTCGCCAACTCCTCCGCGATCTTGACCGACGCCTTTCCCGCCACCCAGCGGGGCCTGGCCCTCGGCGTCAACCAGGTGGCCGCCATCGGCGGGTCGTTCATCGGCCTGATCCTGGGCGGCCTCCTCGGCCCGGTCGGCTGGCGTCTGGTGTTCCTGGTCTCGGTGCCGATTGGTGTGATCGGCACGATCTGGGCCTACTTCAACCTGCACGAGCACGGCGTGCGCACCCCGGCCCGGATCGACTGGTGGGGCAACCTCACCTTCGCGGTCGGCCTGGTGCTGATCCTGATCGGGATCACCTATGGGATCCTGCCCCACGGTGACCACACCATGGGCTGGACCAACCCGGCCGTCGTCGCCGAACTGGCGGGTGGCGTAGCCGTCCTGGCCGTGTTCGCCTGGGTGGAGACCAAGGTGGCCGACCCCATGTTCCGGTTGCCGCTGTTCCGCATCCGGGCCTTCACGGCCGGCAATGTCGCGGCGCTCCTGGCCGCCCTGGGCCGGGGCGGGATGATGTTCATTCTGATCATCTGGCTGCAGGGCATCTGGCTGCCGCAGCACGGCTACGACTTCAGCTCCACGCCGCTGTGGGCGGGGATCTACATGCTGCCGCTGACGGTGGGGTTCCTGATCGCGGGCCCGCTGTCGGGATACCTGTCCGATCGTTTCGGCGCCAGGCCGTTCGCTACCGGCGGCATGGTGGTGGCGGCAGCCAGCTTCGCCCTGCTGGAACTGCTGCCGGCCAACTTCAGTTACAGCTGGTTCGCCCTGCTGCTGCTGGTCAACGGGCTGGCCATGGGGTTGTTCTCCTCCCCCAACCGGGCCGGGATCATGAACAGCCTGCCGCGCCGCCAGCGCGGTGCCGGGTCGGGCATGACGGCCACGTTCCAGAACGCGGCCATGGTGCTGTCCATCGGTATCTTCTTCACCCTGATCATCGTGGGCCTGTCCGCGCACCTGCCGGCCACGCTCTACAACGGCCTGCGGGCCCAGGGCGTGCCCGCCGCCACCGCGGCCTCCATCTCCCACCTGCCGCCGACGTCCACGCTGTTCGCGGCGTTCCTGGGCTACAACCCGATGCAGACCCTGCTCGGCCCGGTACTCGGGCACCTGCCGCACGCCAGCGCGGCCTACCTGACCGGGCGCAGCTTCTTTCCCCACCTGATCTCCGGGCCGTTCATGGACGGCCTGAAAGAGGCGTTCGACTTCGCCGCCGCCGCCTGCGTCATCGCGGCCATCGCCTCCTGGCTGCGGGGCGGCAAGTACCACTACACCGAGCCCGAGGAACTGGCCCCAACCGCCGAGCAGGCGCAACTGGGCCGCCGCTAAGGCCTCAGGCCGGGTCGTCGGCGCTGCGGCGGCGGGTGGCGTGGCGGGTGCCCTGCTCGCGGATGCGGGCGATCTCCTCGTCGGCGGCGGTCCGCCCGGCGCACATGAAGTCGAGGACCGTGGTCAGTTCCTTCTTGCCGTAGCCGCCCAGGTGCTGGTTCATCTTCGCGGCCATCGGCGCATAGTAGGGCGCCAGCGCGCGGAACGCGGCGGGGTGGGCCGTGACCACGACGCGGCGCCGGTCGCCCGGGTCGGGTGAGCGGGTAACGAGGCCGCCCTGCTCCAGGCGGTCCAGCACCTTGGTCACGGCGCCGGTGGTCAGCCCGAGCTGCGCGGCCAGGTCGCTCGGGGCCGCGGGGCCGCCCTCGAGCAGGCCCAGGCACTGAACATCGGTCAGCGGCATGCCGATCTGCTGCGCCACCGCGATCGAAAGCCGCACCGCAGCCGCCGCCTGCCGGGGCGCTTCCGCCGCCACCGCGGCCAGCAGTTCCCCCCGGGTGAACGCCTTGGTCACCGGCGGCCTCCGTCCTGTCCGTGAGCTTCTCTGAGTCAAGATGCTGCTTATCAGAGAAGCATCTTACCGAGTCAGTTATTCGATTGACCGCCTGCCGTGCGGGACGTAGCTTCAGTTTCAGCTTCTCGAAGAAGCTACATCTAAAGGAAGTCAACTTCGGCAGGAGAATGATCATGAACCCGACCAGAGTGACCACCGCCCGCGCCGAGCTGAGCACCGGCTCGGTCACGTCTGCGGACGGCACCACCATCGGTTACCGGCAGGTCGGCCGGGGCCCCGCCGTGGTGGTGCTGCACGGCAGTAACGAATCGGCGGCCAGCCACCTCCAGCTCGCTCAGGCCCTGGCCAGCGAGTTCACCGTGTACCTGCCCGACCGGCGGGGCCGCGGCCGGTCCGGCCCGCACCAGCCCGGTCACCGCATGGCCACCGAGGTCGAGGACCTGCAGGCCGTCGTGGCCGCGTCCGGCGCCCGGTCCGTGTTCGGGGTCAGCATCGGCGGCCTGATCGCCTTGCGGACCGCCCTGGTCACGCCGGCTATCCGCCAGGTCGCCGCCTACGAGCCGGCCCTGCTGCTGGACCGCTCCGGCCGGTACACCTCATGGACTGGCCGCTTCGACCAGGAGCTGGGCCGCGGCCAGGTGGCAGAAGCCCTGATCACCAGCTTGTTCGGGTTCGACCTGGCCCCGCCCGCCCTGCGGGCGCTGCCGCGGCGGCTGCTGGTGGCCGCCACCAACGCGGCCATGAAGAAGGAAGACGCCCAGGCCACCGAGGACACCGTCACCATGCGCCGGCTGGCGCCCACCATCGGATTTGAGGGCCTGCTGCTGGCCGAGCTGGCCGGGTCGATCGGCAGCCTGGCCGGGGTCGGCGCCGACGTGCTGCTCATGGGCGGCGACATGAAGCGCCCGGCCTTCATCCGGCCCGCGTTCGACGCGCTGGCCCGGACGCTGCCGCGCAACCGGTGCGTCCGGTTCCGGGGCCTTGATCACGGCGGCTCCAGCGATCCCGGCCCGGCCAACCGGGCCGGCCAGCCCGCCGTCGTCGCCCCCGAGGTCCTTTCCTTCTTCGCCACAGCGCACCTGACAGGAGAAATCCAGTGAGACTTCGCACAGCCTTCATCACGGCGGCCGCCGCGGGCCTGTCCGCGGCGCTGGCCGGCGGCACGGCCGCCAGCGCGGCCACCGCTCCTTCCGGGCGGAACATATCGTGGACCGCCAGCTGGGCATCGGCGCCGCAGCCGCCAGTGGCCAGCAGCACCGCGTTCGGCCCGAACTGGTCCACGGACGGGTTCAGCGACCAGACCGTCCGGCAGACGATCCGGCTCAGCAGCGGAGGCGGCCAGATCCGCCTCCGCCTGTCCAACCAGTACGGCACCCAGCCGCTGACCGTGAGCGGAGCCACCGTCGCCGAGGCCCGGTCCGGCGGGGCGGGCATCCAGCCCGGCACGATGCGCGCGGTCACCTTCCACCGGGCCCGGTCGGTGACGATCCCGGCCGGGCGGGCCACCGCGTCCGATGCGGCCGCGCTGCCGGTCACCCCGCTGGAGTCGCTGACGATCACGCTCTGCTTCGCCGGCGCGACCGGCCCGTCGACCTTCCACGAGGACGGCCTGACCACCACCTACCGCGCCGCCGGCGACCACGTGGCCGACCCGGGAAGCGGCGCCTTCGCCGGGGCGACCAGCCACTCCTACTACTACCTGGACGGTGTCGACGTGGCCGGCGGGCGGTCCCGCGGCACCGTGGTGGCCTTCGGCGACTCCATCAGCAACGGCCACAACTCCACCGTGGGGGCCAGCGCCCGCTACTCGGACGTGCTGGCCGGGCGGCTGGCGGCGGCCCATATCCCGCTGGGCGTGGCCAACGCCGGCATCACCGGGAACCTGCTGCTGAGCCAGGTGCCCTGCTTCGGCCAGGCAGGCCTGGCCCGGTTTCAGCGGGATGCTCTGGGCCAGCCCGGAGTCCGTACCGTCATCTTGCTGGAGGGCACCAACGACATCTGGGACAGCCGGAACATCCCGGCCTGCGGCATCACCCCTGCCGTCACCGCCCGGCAGCTCATCGGCGGATACCAGACCCTGATCCGGGCCGCGCACGCTCGGGGCGTCCGGGTCGTCGGGGTCACCATGCTGCCGTTCAAGGCCAGCTACGAGCAGCCCGCCGACTTCGCGCAGGCCGAGGCGATCCGCCAGGAGGTGAACCACTGGATCCGCACCTCCGGCCAGTACGACGCCGTGGCCGACTTCGCCTCCGTGGTCGCCGACCCGGCCGACCCGCAGCAGCTGAACCCGGCCTACGACTCCGGAGACCACCTGCACCCCAACGACGCCGGCTACCGCGCCCTCGCCGACGCGGTCAACCTGGCTGACCTGCCGGTCTCCAGGCCGAGGTGACGAGAACGGTGGTCACGCCTGGAACAGGACGGCGCAGCCGCAGGCATCGGCCGCGCTGACCACGAGCCGGCGGCCGGCCGTCTGGAACGGCACGCTGTTGCGCTCCAGCAGCTCGGCGACGTGGTCCAGGTCGGCGACCAGGACCACCAGCGCGACCAGCGACGGAACGGCCGGAGCGGCGCCGCCGGGTACGACGCCGGCGACCTGTTCCGGCGTGACCACCGTGACCCGTGACCGGGGACCGAAGCTGACCTGGAAACCTCCGTTGGTTCGCTCGTAGCCGTAACCGGTGTAGCGACTGTATTTGCGGGCGTACTGCTCAGGATCACCGGCGCACACGATCGACTCGGTCACCAGGCGCGCGCCGTTGGGGTGCCGCATGAAGCGCGGCTGCAGGACCAGCTCCGGGGTGAGGTGTTGCGCGATCTGCACCAGGCCCTCGGGGTTGGCCTGCGGCGGGAACGAGAACGCCAGCGCTTTCATCAGCTGCGGCCCGCTGGGGGTGTCCACGTTGCGCTCGAAGGGCTTGATGTCGGTGCAGCTGACGCCCTCGGCGATCAGCCGGTCATGCAGGCCGGCCAGGTCCTCGGTGCCGAAGTGCATGACATGCAGGCCCTCGTAACGGGCCAGCGGGACGTCGAGGTCATACGGGCCGCGTTGCTGCGGCGTGGTCGAGTTCCACCGGCGCAGATCGGTGTGGGCCAGGACTTCGAGGTAGTTCTCCTCGAAGATGGCGGTCCGGTTACCGGCCCCGAACGGCTTCGGCGGCTGGCCGGGTTCCAGGACGATCCGCGGCAGCGACAGCGGCGTGAAAACGAAGCCGAGTTGCTCGTAGCGGGCGATGGTCTGGTCCATGTCGTGGGTGATGAGGCCGACGTGATGGAACGTGGTGGCTTGGGCGGTCATTGCTCTTCCTTTCGCTGGCTGATGGTGCCGAGCCTGCCGCCGTCATGAGCAGTCACCGAGTCACGGCCCGTAGATCGCAAGAATCTGGCATAAGTTAGGCTCAGATCGTTGAAAACCGACGAGCTCGACGAGATCGACCGCAGCCTCGTACACGCCCTGCAGGTGGCGGGCCGGGCCCCGTTCGCAGTGATCGCCGCCGCGCTCGGCGTGTCCGACCACACCATCGCGCGGCGTTACCGGCAGTTGCGCAGCCAGGGTGTGCTGCGGGTGGTCGGCCTGCCCGACAGCGGGCGGCTGGGCCGGACCGACTGGTTCATCCGGCTGCGCTGCGTGCCCGACAGCGCGCTGCCCATCGCCCGCGCCCTGGCCCGGCGCGACGACATTTCCTGGGTCATGCTCACGTCGGCCGGGGCGGAGATCACCTGCCAGGCCAGCGTCGGGTCACGCGATCAGCGGGACGCCCTGCTGCTCGGCACGCTCCCCCGGAGCCGCCAGATCGTGCAGGTCGACGCCCTCAGCGTGCTGCGGACCTTCTTCGGCGGCGCCACCGGCTGGAACGGCCGGACCAGCGCCCTGACCGAAGCCCAGGCCGGCCTCATTGAGGGGCCGGGCGGCAGCCCGCCCGCCCCCGCCGAACCGGTCGTCCTCGACCCTCAGGACGAGAAACTCCTGGCCGAACTGCGCAAAGACGGCCGCACCGCCGTCACCGACCTGGCCGCCGTGCTCGGCTGTTCGCAGCCCGCCGCCAGCCGCCGGCTCGACCGGCTGATCTCGTCGGGAGCATTGTTCTTCGACGTCGAGATCGCCCCCGAGCACCTCGGCTACCAGGTCGAGGCCCTGCTGTGGGTCACGGTGGCGCCGGGTCGGCTCGAGGACGTCGCCATGACCGCCGCCCAGCACCCCCACGTCGCTCTGGCCGCCGCCACGTCCGGCGCCACCAACCTGCTCCTGGGGATCGGCTGCCGCGACCCGGCCGACCTGTACGACTACGTGGCCCACGGCCTGGGCCCCATCGAGGGGGTCCAGGCCGTGCAGACCGCGCCCGTCATCCGCACCGTCAAGCGAGCCGGCACCCTGATCGAGCCGCCTTAGGCGGCGTTGCGGCCGCCGTCGACGTCGATGACGGCGCCGTGCACGAAGCTGGCTTCGTCGCCGGCCAGGTAGCTGATCGCGGTGGCGATCTCTTCCGGGGCGGCCGGGCGCCCGGCTGGGGCCAGGGACGCCAGCTGGTCGAGCTGGTCGCCCATGGGCTCGGTGCCCAGGGTGCGGGTGGGGCCGGGGCTGACCGCGTTGACCCGGACCCCGCTGGGCCCGAACTCGGCGGCCCAGGCCTTGGTGAGCAGGGTCAGCGCCGCCTTGCTCGATCCGTACAGGGCCATGCCGGACACCCCGAAGTGGGCGACCATGGTCAGCACGTTGATGATCGCCCCGTGGCCGCGGGCGGCCATCGTCGGGGCGAGCTGGCCGACCAGGATGAACGGGGCCCTGACATTGACCGCGTAGACCTCGTCGATGTCGGCGTCGGTGGCGCTGGCGGTGGGGCCGAACGGGAAGATGCCGGCGCTGTTGACCAGGATGTCGACGTGGCCGCCGCCGAGCTCGATGGCCTGGCGGCCCAGCGCCCGCACTGACTTGCCGTCGGCCAGGTTGGCCGCGATGAAGTCGGCCTTCCCGCCCGCGGCCCGGATGGCCGCCACGGCCGCGTCCCCGCGGGTGGCGTCCCGCCCGCTGACCAGGACATGGGCGCCGCGCTGGGCCAGCAGCTCGGCGGTGGCGCGGCCGATGCCGCTGGTCCCTCCGGTCACCAGCGCGGTGGACCCGGTCAGATCGTTGGAAGCCATGCCATTCTCCTTCGATAAAAATTGGGTTGTCTGATCCACAATGGCCAGCAAAAAGTGGGTTGTCCAATCCAGTTCTTGCTAGGGTGGGGCCATGGCGGTGAACCAGGCTGAGACCGGTGACGGGCGGCGGCTGACCCGCCGGGGGCAGGAAACCCGGCAGCGGATCGTGGCGGCGGCGGCCGAGCTGATGTTCGAGAACGGGGTGGCCGAGACCACGCTGGAAGACATCCGGGCCGCGGCCGGGGTGAGCGGCTCGCAGGTCTACCACTATTTCGAAGACAAGCAGGCCCTGGTCCGGGCGGTCATCGACTACCAGGCCGACGCGGTCCTGGACGCCCAGGGCGACCACCTGGACCACCTCGACACCGTGCCCGGGCTGCGCGCCTGGCGCGACTTCATCGTCGAGCACCAGCGCCGGCTCGGCTGCCGGGGCGGCTGCCCCATCGGGGCCCTGGGCGCCGAGGTGGCCGAGACCGACGCGGCCGCCCGGGTGGCCGCAGCCCGGGCCCTGCGCCGGTGGGAAGGCCGGATCCGCGATGGCCTGCAGACCATGCACGCCCGCGGCGACCTGCCCGCGGGCACCGATCCCGAGAAGCTGGCCCTGGCGACTCTGGCCGCCCTGCAGGGCGGTCTGCTCATGGCGCAGCTGGAACGCGACACCAGGCCACTGGAGGCCGCCCTCGACGCCATGCTCGACCGCATCCAGTCGCTGGCCGCGACCGCCACTCCCCTGGTCAGAGGTCACCCAGCGCGGTGACTGGATCCTCGATGTAGTCCGCGAGCTGGCGCAGGAAGCCACCGGCGGTGCCGCCGTCGCAGACGCGGTGGTCGAAGGCCAGCGTGAGCTCGGTGACCTTGCGCACCGCGAGCTGGCCGTCCACCACCCAGGGGCGGTCGATGATCCGGCCCAGGCCGATGATCGCGACCTCGGGGTGGTTGATGATGGCGGCCGAGCCGTCGACGCCGAACACGCCGTAGTTGTTGATGGTG
The DNA here is from genome assembly GCA_036521155.1 of Streptosporangiaceae bacterium. Classification (GTDB taxonomy): domain Bacteria; phylum Actinomycetota; class Actinomycetes; order Streptosporangiales; family Streptosporangiaceae; genus Bog-532. The sequence goes on along the minus strand of DATDIH010000055.1, from coordinate 6,807 downwards.
ATCGTGCCGCCGGTGAGCTCGGCCGGGCCGAGCTGGCCGGCCCGCGCGGCCGTGGTCCGGCTGGTCAGCGCGGCCGACAGGTCCCGGGCCGACAGCTGGTGTGCGTCCCGCACGACCGGGACGACCAGCCCCCGGCCGGTCTGGGCGGCGAAGCCCAGGTGGACGTGGCCGGGGATGACGATCTCGTCGCCGTCGAGGTGGGCGTTCAGCTCGGGATAGCCGCGCAGCGCCAGCACGGTGAACCGGGCGAACAGAGCCAGCAGGCTGACCGGCTGGTCCGGAGCCTTGGCGTTGAGCCTGGCCCGGGTGGTCAGCAGGCCGGTGGCGTCGACGTCCACCCAGACCGTGGCCTCGGGGATCTCCCGGCGGGACCGGGTCAGCTTGTCGGCCACGGCCCGGCGCACCCCGCGCAGCGGGATACGGGTGTCGCCGGCCTCTGGCTGGCTGACGGCTGGCTGGCTGACGGCTTGCTGGCTGGCAGCCTGCTCGACGTCAGCGCGGCAGATGACGCCGGACGGCCCGCTGCCCTGGATGGCGGTCAGGTCGAGCCCGGCGTCACGGGCCAGCTTGCGCACCAGCGGTGAAATGACGCGCACGGGTCCAGCCGGGTGATTCTGCGGGCGGCGCCGGGGGTGGCGCCGGCGGACCCCGGTTGAGGTTTTGGTCCCGTACCCGATGAGCACGTTCCCGCTGACCTCCTCGGCGGGCGCGGCGGGGTCGACGCTGACCAGGGGCTGCCCGACCGCGACGGTGGCGCCGGGGTCCGCGTGCAAGGCGGTCACCGTGCCCGCGAACGGGACCGGAACCTCGACGGCGGCCTTGGCCGTTTCGACTTCGACCACGGCCTGATCGATCGTCACCTGGTCACCGACCTGGACCCGCCACTCGATGATCTCGGCTTCTTCCAGGCCTTCGCCCAGGTCCGGCAGGAGGAAATCAGGCATGGGCACCGTCCGGGTCCAGCCACCGGTCGTCGGGCTCGTCATCCCACTGCAGGCGGGCGATCGCGTCGAGGATGCGATCGGTGCTGGGCAGGTGGTGGGCTTCCAGCATGGGGGCCGGGTAGGGGATGTCGAAGCCGGTGACGCGCAGGATGGGCGCCTGCAGGTAGTGGAAGCAGCGTTCGGTGAGCCGGGCCGCGATCTCGGCGCCGTAGCCGCAGAACCCGGCCGCTTCGTGGATGACGACCGCCCGGCCGGTACGCCGGACCGACTCGGTCAGGGTGTGGTCGTCGACCGGGGACAGGCTGCGCAGGTCGATGACCTCGGCGTCCCAGCCCTCTTCGGCCGCCGCGGCCGCCGCTTCCAGGGCCGTCGCCACCGTGCCGCCGTAGCTGATCAAGGTCACGCCGGCCCCCGGCTTGACCACCGCCGCCTGGTCGAGGGCGGGCCCGGCGGTGGTGAGACCGGTGTTCTCCTTGGACCAGTAGCGGCGCTTGGGTTCCAGGAAGATGACCGGGTCCGGGCAGTCGATGGACTGCCGCAGCAGCCGGTAGGCATCGGCCGGGCTGGCCGGGGTGACCACCCGCAGCCCGGGCGTGTGGGCGTAGTACGCCTCGGAGGAGTCGCAGTGGTGTTCGACCCCGCCGATGCCGCCGCCGTACGGGATCCGCACCACGATCGGCAGGCTGACCGCGCCCCGGGTGCGGTTGTGCAGCTTGGCCAGGTGGCTGGTGACCTGCTCGAAGGCGGGATAGGCAAAGGCGTCGAACTGCATCTCGACCACCGGGCGCAGGCCGTTCATGGCCATGCCGATGGCGGTGCCGACGATTCCGGCCTCGGCCAGCGGCGTGTCAAAGACCCGGTCCTCGCCGAACCGTCTCGCCAGCCCGTCGGTGACCCGGAAGACCCCGCCGAGGGTGCCGACGTCCTCGCCGAAGACCAGCACCCGCTGGTCTTCGGCCAGCGCGTCGGCCAGGGCCGCGTTCAGGGCTCCGGCCATGGTGACCGGCTCGGGGGCGGCCGCCGGTGCGGCCGTGGCCGTGGCCGTGGTGTCCAGGGTGTTCGTCACTGCTCCTCACCGGCGTCCCGCAGTTCGGCCAGCAGGCTGTCGCGCTGCTCGCGCAGCGGCGCGGTCGGTTCGCAGTACACGTGGGCGAACAGTTCGGCCGGGTCGGACAGGACGTCGGCGTTCATCCGGTCCCGCAGCACGGCCGCGGATTGCTCGGCCTCGGCCCGCAGCCGCCCGGCGCTCTCGTCGTCCAGCCGCCCGGCCGCCCGCAGGTAGGTCTCCAGCCGGGTGATCGGGTCGCGGGCCAGCCAGGCGGCGACCTCGTCGCTGTTCCGGTAGCGAGTGGCGTCGTCGGCGTTGGTGTGGGCTTCGATGCGGTAGGTGAGCGCTTCGATGAGCGTCGGCCCCGCGCCGCGGGCGGCCCGCTCGACCGCGGCCTGCACGGTCGTGTACACGGCGGCGGCGTCGTTGCCGTCGATCAGCTCGCCGGGGATGCCGTAGCCGATGCCCTTGTGGGCCAGGGTGGGCGCCGCGGTCTGCTTGGCCAGCGGGACGCTGATCGCGTAGCCGTTGTTCTGCACCAGGAAGACGACCGGCGCCTTCCAGACCGCGGCGAAGTTCAGCGCCTCGTGGGTGTCGCCTTCGCTGGTCGCGCCGTCGCCCAGCAGCACCAGGGCCACGGTGTCCTCGCCCTTGAGCCGGGCGGCGTGGGCGAGCCCGACCGCGTGCAGCGTGTTGGTGGCCAGCGGGGTGCACTGGGGCGCGACCCGGTACTGGTGCGGGTCATAGCCGCAATGCCATTGCCCGCGCAGCAGGCTGAGCGCTTCGACCGGATCGACGCCGCGGGTCACGATCGCGACCGAGTCCCGGTAGGTCGGGAACAGCCAGTCCTGATCGCGCAGGGCCAGCACGCCGCCCACCTGGCAGGCGTCCTGCCCGTGCGACGACGGGTAGACGGCCAGCCGCCCCTGCTTGGTCAGGGCGGTGGCCTGGGCGTCGAAGCGCCGCCCGGTCACCATCCGCCGGTACAGCTCGGCCAGCGTCTGATCCGGCGGCAGCGGACCGGCCTCAGTCACGTGACGGCCGGCCGGATCGATCAGCTGCCACGGTTCCCCGCTGGGCAGCAGGTGGGTGCCGACCGGTTCGGGCGGCGAGACGGCGGGGTGGGCGGCAACAGCGGTCACGTTCGGCTCCTGGAGCGAGACGTCAGTGAACAATTGACGCCAGTCTCACGCCCGGGCTAGCCGAGAGTCCATACTTGAGCTGTGAACCGAGATTAATGGCCTTCAATTTAATCTAATATCGTTAATATGGCTGATCAGCAGCGCCCTGAGGGTGGCGCCAGCGGACAAATGGCCGAGCTGGATGAGACCGACCGGCACATCGTGGACGAGCTGCGGGCCAATGGCCGGATGTCGATGCGGGCCCTGGCGGCCGTGCTGCACATCTCCCGGGCCAACGCCTACACGCGGGTCGCCCGGCTGGAGCGCGACGGCGTGATCACCGGCTACACCGCGATCGTCGACCCGCAGCGGTACGGGCACACCCTGTCGGCCTACGTCTACCTCAAGGTCCAGCAGCAGGCCTGGAAGCGCCTGCGGAACCGGCTGGCCGACATCCCCGAGGTCGACCACGCCGCCCTGGTCTCCGGCGAGCACGACATCGTGCTGCTGGTCCGCACCCGCGACGCCGCCGCCCTGCGGGACCTGGTGCTGACCCGGCTGCAGGACATGCCGGAGGTGGTGAGCACCCAGACCGAACTGATCTTCGACGAGATCAGGCCCACCACGCAGACGGCCCGGACGCCGCCCGGCTGAGCCCCGTACGGTGGTGCGCAGCAGCGATCACCACCGGGAGGCATGGCTCATGGACGTTGAGCGGGAGAAGCAGGTCGCCGCGGAAGCGGCCGCGGCCCTGGTCGAGCACGGCATGACGGTCGGCCTCGGCACTGGCTCGACCGTGGCTTACCTGCTGCCGGCCCTGGCCAAGCGCTCCCTGGACATCGTCTGTGCCGCCACCTCGCCGCGCACCGAGCACGCCGCGCGCGAGCTGGGCCTGCGGATCGAGGACGTGACCAGCATCGACCGGTTCGACATCACCATCGACGGCGCCGACCAGATCGCCCCCGACGGCTGGCTGGTCAAGGGGGGCGGCGGGGCCCACACCCGGGAGAAGATCGTGGCCGGGGCCGCCGACCGGTTCGTCGTCATCGCCGACTCGTCCAAGCCGGTCCCGGCTCTGCACGCGCCGGTCCCGCTCGAGCTGCTGTCCTTCGGGCTGCGGGCCACCATGCGCCTGGTCGGCCCGGCTTCCCTGCGGGACGTCCCGCGCAGTCCCGACGGCGGGGTGATCGCCGACTATCACGGCCCGGTCGAGGACCCGGCCGCGCTGGCCGCCCAGATGTCGGCCACCCCCGGCGTCGTCGACCACGGCCTGTTCCCCCCGTCGATGGTGGCCCTGGCCTTCGTCGGCCGCGGCGACTCCGCCGACCGCATCGACTTCCCCCAGTTGCTGCGCTAACCGACCTTGAGGGCGGGCCAGACGGCTTCGGCCAGGAGGTGGGTGGTCTCGTCGTCGGTGCCGTTGATGCCGGCGATGAAGTACTGGACACCGGCGTCGGCCAGGGCCTGGTAGTGGCGGACCGCGTCCGGCGGGGTGGCGAACACGCGCCGGACCGACAGGTGGGGGTCGGGGATGCGGGTCGTCTCGCGCTTGCGGGCCAGCTGCTGCTCGTCTTCGGCCAGGACCAGCAGCGGGGTGAAGTGTGACCGCAGGACGGCTTCGTACGGGCGGCCGGCCGCGGCGCAGAACTCGCGGAGCACGCCGTACTTGCGGGCCACGTCACCGACGTCGAAGGCCGATCCGGCCCACTCGTGCGGGGCGAAGTTGCTGACGTCGGCCAGCTCGGCCACCTGCCGCAGGGTGGTGCGCTCGCCGCCCCCGCCGATCAGCACCGGGACGTGCGGCTCCTGCACCGGCCCGGTGCCCAGCCGCGCACCGGCCAGCTGGCCACCGGTCCCGTCCGGGCCGGTGACGTGCTCACCGCGCCACAGGGCCTGGACCACGCGGACGGTGTCTTCCATGGCTCGCTGCCGTGGCCCGGTCCGCTCGAACGGCAGGCCCAGCTCGGCGAACTCCGGCACGTCGTCGCCGATGCCCACGCCGAAGACCAGCCGTCCGCCGCTGATCCGGTCGACGTCGGCGGCCTGCCGGGCCAGCATGAAAGGACTGCGGTAGTAGACGCAGCTGACCATGGAGATCAGCCGGATGCGTCGGGTGGACGCGGCCAGCGCGCTCATCAGCGTCCAGCACTCCATCAGCCGGCCGGGATGATCGAACAGGCAGCAGGAGTCGTAGCCGAGCCGCTCGGCTTCGGTCGCGAAGCGCAGGTGGCCCGGCCAGTCCTTGACGAAGTTCCCCACCACCCCGAACCGGATCCGGCGCGCGCCTTCCTCGACCCAGGGGTGAACCGGCCTCGTCTGCGTCATGCCACTCCCGCCCCAACTGTCCGATGCGTCCTACATGATCATGGAAGCACGGCCGGGGGCGGCACAGAAGTCCAGGGTCAGGCGGTCGCGAGTCCTAGGCCAGCCGGTCACGCAGCGCCAGCACCCGGCGCAGCGCGCCGTCGAACTGACCGGGGTCCAGCCCGTGGTGCTGCCGCGCGTCGGCCAGGGCCGTCACGGTGTCCTGTCCCTCGCTGACGTCGCGCGCCGAGCACAGCAGCACGTCCATCCCGGCCCGGGCGGCCAGCACGCCGCACTGGGCCGGCGTCCCGAAGCCCGCGATCGCGCCCGCCTCGAGCGCGTCGGTGATGGTCACCCCCCCGAACCTCAGCCGCCGCCGGAGCTCGCCGCCGACGATGGCCGGGGACAGCCCCGCGGGCAGCTTCGGGTCGAGCGCCGGGTACACCGCCCACGAGGTCATGACCAGCCGCACCCGCGCCGCGATGGCGGACCGGAACGGCCGCTCGTCGATGCTGCGCAGGTCGCCGCGGGGCACGTCCAGGGTGACCGGGCCGAGGTCGGTGTTCTGGGCCGCGGTCGCCGCGCCCAGGCCGGGGAAGTGCTTGGCCGTCGCGGCGATGTTGAGCCGCTGCTGGGCGGTGACGAAGGCGGCGCCGCATTCGGCCGCGACGGCCGGGTCCGAGCTGTAGGACCGGCCGAACTGGTCATCGAAGTTGCCGGCCTGGCGGTAGACGTCGAGCACCGGGGCCAGGTTGAGGTTCATGCCGACCCCGGCCAGGTTCTGCCCGGCGCCGGTGCCCGCGCTGGCGGCCGCCGCGGTGGGGTCGGCCGAGGCGCCGATCTGCTTTTCCGACAGCGTGGGCTCGCCGGGCAGCCGGCGCACGATGCCGCCCTCCTGGTCGGTCATGAGCAGCAGCGGTGAACGCACCGGGCTGCTGGCGTGGGCCGCCTTGAGCTGGGCGACGACCGCCGCAATCTGGGTCAGGCTGGTGATGTTCTCGCCGAAGAAGATCACCCCGCCGGCCTGGCCGGCGCTGATCTGGTCGAGCAGGCTGGCGGGCGGGGTGAGACCCGGGTAGGAGAAGATGACCCGCTGCCCGGCCAACTGGGCCGGGGTCAGCTTGACCGGCCGGGCCTCGGGTGCGGCCTGGGCGGTGCCGCTCAGGCCGGGGCCACCGATGATGGCGGTGGCCCCGGCGGCCAGCGCGCCCGCCCCCATGGCCAGTGCACCGCGCCTCGTGATTGCCGGGTCCGGGCTGCTCATGAGCTGCGTCCTCTCGTCCGCCAGGGCCGATGGTTACTCAGTTAACCAACCTTCGATATATGTGTAATTCTGTAACATCCCACAAGTCCCGGCCCAGAGCTAGGGAGTTTTACCAGGGATTTTGCT
>DATDIH010000054.1:0-6014 GCA_036521155.1 Streptosporangiaceae bacterium | reverse complement strand
GGGAAACGGCCCCGGGCCAGCCAGTGCTGCCAGTGGTGCGCGGTCCACAGGAGCCGCTGGCGCGCCTCCTGGTAGGTGAACGGGGGCGCGTGGTCGGTCCAGGACAGGGCGCAGAAGTGGACCTCACCCTCCTGCATCCGGGTCCGGGCCATGGCCCGGCCGCCCTCGAACCCCAGCCGCATGTCGGTGGTCAGGGTCAGCGGGGGCCCGGGGGCGTCCCGGGCCGGGCGGCAGACCGCCTGCCCGTAGCCCCGGTCGGTGTAGGACCAGTTCCCCGGGTAGCGGCCGTAGTCGAACACCGGCTCGCACTCGAACGTGACCTGGATCTCGCCGGTGACACACCGGATGGTACGCAGCAGCACATGGTCGGCGTCGTAGTCGGTCGGGGTCCGGCGGTGGGTGTGGGACAGCTCGCTCTCGTGGTGCCAGGGCCCCATGATCAGCGCGTCGCGCACCACCAGCCACCCGGTCGGGGTGGCCCAGCTGGTCTCCAGCACCATCGTCCCGGGCAGGTACCGGCGGGCCGCCGGGACGTTGACTCCCTCGGGGCCGAGCCGGAAACCGCCGGCCGAGCGGTCCAGGATCGACCCGAACACGCTCGGCGAGTCCATCCGAGGCAGGCACAGCCATTCCACGTTCCCGCTCGGCGCGATCAGGGCGGTGGTCTCGCAGTCGGACAGGAAGCCGTACTCACCGATCGGCGGGAACAGCGAATCGTCCGGGGCCACGTCCACCGGGCCCGGGGTCGCCATGTCCAGGCCATACCAGTCTTCGACCCTGGTCCCGCGGTCACCCAGCGCGCTCATCTGATCGGTATACCCTCAGCGGGGAAGTCCGCGCAGGCGACCCCGGACTTAGGGCCGCTGTCCGTGCAGCCGCTGCACGTAGCGATCCGCCGAGCGGCGGATGGCGGCGGGGCCGTCGGCCACCACGACCCTCCCCCACCAGCCGCCGTAAACCCGGTCAAAGGTGAACCGCTCCGTCCGGCGCGCGATCCCCAGCACGGTCGCCTCGTCCAGCGGGATCAGGTTGGGGTAGCTCCACATGAAGCTGACCCAGGCGCGGTCCTGGACCACGGTGATCGTGTCCCCGGTCAGCAGGGCTCCGCGGCCGCCGGACCCGGCCGGCCAGTGCAGCACGGCGGCGCCGTCGAAGTGACCGCCGATCCGGGCCAGGGTGACCCCGGGGACCGGCTCGGCCTCGTCGTCGAACAGCTCGATCCGCGGTGAGGGCCGCTGGATCCACTCCTGGTCGGCCCGGGGGATGAAGATCCGGGCGTCGAAGGCGTCGGCGAAGTCCACGTGCGCGGCGTAGAAGTGCGGGTGGGACAGGCAGATCGCGTCGATGCCGCCCAGGCCGGCCAGCTGGGCCAGGGCCGCGTCGTCCAGCAGCGGGACACAGTCCCACAGGACGTTGCCGTGCGGGGTGCGGACCAGGAGGGCCCGCTGCCCGATGCCGACCGCCGGTTCCACCCCGATGCCGGTCAGCCCCGGTTCCTCGTCGCGCAGGACCACCGCGTGGTCCCGCCCCAACTCGGCCATCGTGGTCCACTGCTGGCCGCCCCAGCCGACGTACTGGCGCTCGTCGCTGCAGATCGGGCAGCCCGCGGGCGGCTCCGGGGTGTCAGGCTGCTGCACGGCGCAGGTCCGGCAGATCCAGGCGGGCATCGGTGCCTCCTCGTGTCGCGTGCGCTTCCACAGTGCGGGCGCCTCCACAGTAAGGTGATCGCATGCGGCGGATCATGATCACCGCGGTGGGGGCAGCCCTGGTGACGGGCCTCGCCGCGTGCGGAAGCTCAGGCGGCACGCCCAGCAGCGGCAGCACCAGCGCGAGCACCGCCAGCTGCACCAACGCTGGCATCCAGAAGGACCTGTACGCCAAGGGCGTGCTGACCGTGGCCACCGACAAGCCCGCCTACCCGCCGTGGTTCGCCAGCAACGACCCGGCGAACGGCAAGGGTTACGAGAGCGCCGTGGCCTACGCGGTCGCTGCCCAGCTCGGCTTCAAGAAGTCGCAGGTCAAGTGGGCCTACGAGCCGTTCAACGACTCCTACGCGCCCGGCCCGAAGAAGTTCGACTTCGACATCAACGAGATCTCGGTCACCCCCCAGCGGGCCCAGGCGGTGACGTTCTCGACCAGCTATTACAACGTGGACCAGGCGCTGGTCGCCCTGAAGGGCACCCCGATCGTGACCAAGCACACCCCGGCCGACCTGAAGAAGTACGTGTTCGGCGACCAGATCGGCACGACCAGCCTGGCCTTCATCAACAGCCAGATCCAGCCGACGCAGACGCCCAAGATCTACGAGTCGCTCAACGACGTGAAGCAGGGGCTGCAGACGCACCAGATCGCGGCGCTGGTGGCGGACACGCCGACGGCCCAGTTCATCTCCTCCTCGGAGATCAAGAACTCGGTCCTGGTGGGCCAGTTCCCGTCCAGCGGCGAGCACTTCGGGCTGCTGTTCCATAAGGGCAACCCGCTGGTGGGCTGCGTGGATAAGGCGCTGTCCACGCTGACCCGCAACGGCACGCTGGCCAGCCTGGAGAAGAAGTACCTGCAGGTCTACCTGAGCGTCCCGACACTCAAGCCCTGATGGTCGGCCCGCCGCAGCCCTCATTCGGCGAGCCCTCGCCCGGCGGCCCGGACTCGTTCGGCCAGGCCCGGCGCGGGTCGCGGCTGCTGGGCAGCGGTCGCGGGGCGGTGGCCGTGTCCACGGCCAGCACGATCGTGGTGCTGGCCGCGCTGGCCGCCCTGTTCCTGCTGGCCCCGGGCAGCGCCGCGGTCCGGCACACGTTCTTCAACCCCGCCGACATGTGGAAGTCGCTGATCGGCGACCCCCGGGCGGGCTACTACTCGGTGGGTGAGGCGCTCTGGCTGAACATCCGGATGTTCCTGGCCGCCGAGGTCCTCATCCTCATCGTCGCCATGGTCATCGCGGTCATCCGGCAGACCGACAGCCCGGTCATGTTCCCGCTGCGGATCGTCAGCACCATCTACGTGGACGTGTTCCGCGGTGTCCCGCTGATCCTGGTCATCTTCGCCATCGGCTTCGGGCTGCCCGCGCTCAACCTGGGCTTCGTGTCGACCCAGTCGGCCGCGGTCTACGGGGTCGCCGCGCTGGTCCTGTCGTACTCCGCGTACGTGTCCGAGGTGTACCGGGCGGGCCTGAACTCGGTGCACCAGAGCCAGGTGGCGGCGGCCCGGTCGCTGGGCCTGTCCCATACCTCGGCGCTGCGTTACGTGATCCTGCCGCAGGCGGTGCGCAACATCATCCCGCCGCTGCTGAACGACTTCATCAGCCTCCAGAAGGACACCGCGCTGGTCGGCGTCCTCGGCGCGATCGAGGCCAACAAGGCGGCGGAGATCTTCAGCGACACGGTGTTCAACTATTCGAGCTATGTGGTGGCGGCCATCCTGTTCCTCATCCTGACCATCCCGCTGGCCCGGTTCACCGACCACCTGATCGCCCGGGACCGGCGGCGGCGGCTGGCCGGGGGGGCCACATGAGCCAGGACCCGGCCGGGCTGAGCGGGAAGCCGGCCGAGACTGACGCCGTGATCATCGAGGGCCTGCGCAAGTCGTTCGGCACCAACCTGGTGCTGGACGGGATCGACCTCAGCGTGGCCTCCCACGAGGTGATCTGCCTCATCGGGGCGTCCGGCTCCGGCAAGTCCACGCTGCTGCGGTGCCTGAACCTGCTGGAACCCATCGACGCCGGGCGGATAGTGCTCTGGGGGCAGGACGTCACCCAGCCGGGCATCGACCAGAACCGGGTCCGCCGCAGCGTGGGCATCGTGTTCCAGGCGTTCAACCTGTTCCCGCACATGACCGTGCTGCGCAACGTCACGCTCGCGCCGGTCAAGGCGCTCAGCGCGTCCCGGCGGGAGGCTGAGCAGGAGGCCCGGGCGCTGCTGGACCGGTTCGGGCTGCTGGACAAGCAGGCCGACTACCCCGACCGGCTCTCCGGGGGACAGCAGCAGCGGGTGGCGATCGTCCGGGCCCTGGCCATGCGGCCACGGCTGATGCTGCTCGACGAGGTCACCAGCGCCCTGGACCCGGAACTGGTCGCCGAGGTGCTCGACGTCATCCGGGAACTGGCGGCCAGCGGCATGACCATGCTGCTCGCCACCCACGAGATGAGCTTCGCCCGGGACATCGCGAACCGGGTGTGCTTCCTGGCCGACGGCCGGATCATCGAGCAGGGGCCGCCCGGGGAGTTGTTCACCAGCCCCAGAGATGAGCGCACCCAGAGATTCCTGCGCCGGATCACCGACGCCGGGCGCCTTTAGTTCATCACCCAGCCGCCGTCCACCACCAGCAGCTGCCCGGTGATGAACGAGGTCTCCGGGGCGGCCAGGAACAGCGCCGCGTTGGCGATGTCGGCGGGCGTCCCGCGCCGCTTGACCGCCTGCTGCTCCAGGATGAACGCGTTGTAGGACTCCAGGTCCGGGTGGATCGCCTCGGCGGCCGTGGGGAAGGCTCCCGGGGCAATCGCGTTGACGGTGATCCCGTACTCGCCGACCTCCCGGGCCAGCGCCCGGGTCAGCCCGACCAGGGCGCCCTTGGAGGCCACGTACGGGACCAGGAACGGGGTGTGCCCGAAAAAGGTGATGCTGGACACGTTGATGATGCGGCCGGACCCGGCGGCCCGCATGGCCGGCAGGGCCGCCTGGGCGCAGACGAAGGCCGCGTCAACGTTGACCCGCTGGACCGCCTGCCAGTCCTCCGTGGTGTAGTCGCCGACTTCCTTCCGCGGGTAGATCGCGGCGTTGTTGATCAGCACGTCGAGGCCGCCCTGGCGGGCCGCGAGGTCGGCGATCAGCTGCCGGGCCGCGGTCAGGTCGGCCAGGTCGCAGGGCGCGAAGAAGGCCCGGCCCGGGGAGGCGCCGGCGGCGCCGCCTGCCTCGTAGCCTGTCCCGCCGGCGTTGATGCGGGCGGCCAGCTCCTCCCCCGGGCTGCCCGGCAGGTCCACCAGGGCCACGGCCGCACCCTCGGCCGCGAACGCGGCCGCCATGCCCGAGCCGAGCCCCCCGGCGGCCCCCGTGATCACGACCGTGCGGCCGGCGAAGCGCATCGAGGCCCTCCCCAGGGAATATCTGAAGACCTTCTTAGGATTGTGATCACCGTAGTCCCCCCACACACACCAAGGGGGCCGCAGAAACGTTCGGGAAGCGGAACGCGGGATCGTGGCCCGGCCGGGAATTCCTGGCCCACCGGGGCCTGATCGCGCTGTCAGCCGGGGCCGCGATGGCCGAAGCCGCGCTGCTCTGCTGGCTCGCGCCGCCGGCCCGCTCGCTCGCCGGGCAGGTCACCGCGGTGGCCCCGCTGGGTGTCTTCCACGATCTGCGCTGGCTGTACGGATATGACCGGTCCTGGCTCGGGTTCGCGGCGCTGGTCGTCGGGGTCCTGGGCGCCCGTTCCGGGCTGAACACCGCGCTGGCCCGGCTGGCCTGGCCGCGGGACCAGCCCGCGCCCGGCCTGGGAGAGATGTTCCGGTCCGCGGCCGGGCTGACCGCCGTGGCCTGCCTGCTGCTGTCCCCCGTGGCCGCGCTGACCCTCGGGGTGGCCATCCTCCCGTTTTCCTGGCCCTTCCTGGCCACGGTGCCGGTGCTGCTGCTGATCTCGCTGCCGCTGAGCCACGGCGGCATCCGCGGGTCCTGGTGGCGGACCCTGCCGCCGGCCCGGGCGATGTACTGGCTGCTGGCCGACTTCGTGACGCTGTCGGCGGTGGCCGCGGCGATCGGGCGCCTGCCGGTAGCCGCCACCATCGTGGTCTGCGGCCTGGCGGGGGTGGCGAATGCGCGGGCCTGGTTCGGCGTGACCCGGGCCGTCGTCCGCCGGGAGGCCAGCCGCCGGCGGCTGGTCGGCGTGGCGACCCGCCATCCGGCGCCGCTGCTGCCGCTATCGGTCCCGCTGGCCCCGGTGGCCATGGTCCTCGCCATCGCCATGGTGGTCGGCCTGACCCGGCTCGCCTTCGTGATCGGCAACCCGCCGCATCACTCCACGCTGGCCGC
>DATDIH010000053.1:0-3879 GCA_036521155.1 Streptosporangiaceae bacterium | reverse complement strand
GTAGGAGTTGTCGCAGCCCAGACGACGGGCCAGCTGACGCATGGACAGCGAGCCGGTCAGGGGCAAGACCAGCAGGGCCCGCACCGGGGCGAGCGGCAGCCCGGTCTCCTGGGTGACCTGGTGGCAGGCGGCCATGGCGGTGGGATCGTGACTGATCGAGCGGATCAGCCGCCACGCCTCGGCGGCCGGGTCCTCAGCCTGGCCCGGGGCCTGGCCGGGTGTTTGGGTCGGGGCGTCCTGCAGTTCGGAGATCACTCTTCGATGGTAACAGCAGATAGATGATTGACTCTATAAATGATTGACACTCTCAGTGAGTTTGTTAACGTTCTTGACACGAGCCTCGCCTTCACCCCGCATGGACGCCAGCGACGTGGGCCTGGTGCCCATCGCTTACCTGGTCAGCCTGACGGTGTCATCCCCGCCTCCGGCTGGCTGGGCGACCGCTGCGGCGGGCGCGGTAGTAAGTCAGGCGGCCGACCTGCTTGGTGAGCTGACCGGTCTCGGTGAAGTCGCTGAATCCGGCCTCGCGCAGGAGCACGGGGATGCGGTCGTCCCAGTTGTCCTGGAGCGTGTGGCTCCGCCGGGCGAACCGGGTCAGGCCGTGCAGGTGATGGCTCTCGCCGCCGAAGTCCATCAGGTGCAGGGCGCCTCCCGGCCGCAGCACGCGGCGGACCTCACGGAGCGAGGCGACCCGCAGGTCCGCGTCCAGGTGGTGGAACATCAACGAGGACAGCACCCGGTCGAAGCTGCCGTCCGGGTACGGGAGCTGGTCGGCGAACCCGCGGTCGAGCTGGAGCGCGAGCCCGGCCCGGCGCGCCTTGCGGGCGGCCCGGGCCAGCGCCTTGGGGTCGGGATCCAGGCCGGTCACCTCCAGCCGCGGGTCCATCCGCTTGACCAGCAGAACGAGGTTGCCGGTCCCGCAGCCGATCTCGAGCACGCGCCGGGCCGATCCGAGCTCGGCCTGCTCGGCCAGCTTGCGGTGGGCAGCCCCGGCCCCGATCAGCCGGGTCAGCGGGTCGTACAGCGGCAGCAGCCAGCTTTTGCCCGCGGCGGGCAGGTAGGGGCGGTCGGGCACCGGGCTGGCCGCGGTCGGGGGGCTGGCCGCGGAGGATGGGTGCGAGCTGGTCTCGTTCATGGTTCGTCTCCTGGATAAGAGGATGCTTGGTCGTTACTCGATTAATATTCGAGTCAATGACCGGGCTCCAGGGTGATTCTTTGGGTGCTATGCCACGATCTTTGGTTCCGCTGACCGCCGCCCGTCTGACTGGCCGATGGGTGGACGGCGCGCCGGTGTACGAGTTCGTCCGCTCGCCGGCGGCGCCGCCGGTCAGCGTGCTGCGCTTTCCCGCCGGCGAACTGCCGGAAGTGCACCGGCGCCTCGATCACGCTCACGTCCACGACTTCCTGGTGCTGGCCTACTTTGAACGTGGGGCGGGCAGCCTGCGCCTGGGCGCGCGGGAGTGGCCGCTCAGCAGCGGTGACGCGTTCGTGATCGCGCCGGGCGAGATGGTCCGGTTCAGCGGCCACGGTCCCGGCCGCCCGGCTGAGGGCTGGTGCGTGTTCTTCCCGCCCGAGCTGATCGCGTCCGAGCCGCTGGGCGGAGCGCTGGGCTGGGGGGCGCACCCGCTCCTGTACCGGTTCGTGGGGCGCGGGGCGGGCGGGGCGCAGCGGCTGCCGGTGCCTGCTGGCGAGCGTACGGCCTGGTCGCAGCACGTGCAGGCGATCGAGGCCGAACTGCGCGAGCCCCGCGACGGCTCGGCCGAGGCGGCCCTCGCCCATCTGACGCTGCTGCTGGTCAGCGCGGCCCGGATCTCGGTCGACATCGGGCAGGATCTTCGGCAGCGCCGCGAGCCCCTGCTGGCCGCGGTGTTCGAGCTCATCGAGGCGCACTACGGCGAGCCGATCTCGCTGGCGACGGTCGCTGCCGAGGTAGGGCTGACGCCCGGGCACCTGACCACCGTGGTCCGGCGCAAGACCGGGCGCAGCGTGCAGCGCTGGATCACCGAACGCCGGATGGCCGAGGCCCGGCGGCTGCTGCGGGAGACCGACCTCACCGTCGAGACCGTCGCCACCCGGACCGGTTACCGGCAGGCCAGCTTCTTCATCAAGCAGTTCCGGCGCGACCACACGGTGACCCCGGCCGCCTGGCGGAACCAGGCGCGGGCCGGCTGAGTTACTTCAGGCCGGTGCCGGCCACTCCTTCCACTATCTGGCGCTGGGCCAGGAGGAAGACGAAGACCAGGGGCAGGGAGCCCAGCACGGCTTCGGCCATCTGGAGGGCGTTGATGATGCCGACGCCGTCGGTCACCGTGCCCAGCCCGGCCGGGATCGTCATCATGGTCTGGCTGGTCGCGGCCAGGAACGGCCACAGGAAGTTGTTCCAGGTCCAGACGAAGGTGAAGATCGAGACGGCGGCGATGGCCGGGCGGGCCAGCGGCAGCGCGATCCGGCGGTAGCTGACCCACCAGTTGGCCCCGTCGACCTCGGCCGCCTGCTCCAGGCTGATCGGCACGCCGTCGAAGAACTTCTTGAAGATGAACACCGCGATCGGCGCGGGTACCTGGGGCAGGATCAGCGCCCAGTAGGTGTTGATCAGGTGCACCGACTGGAACTCGCGGAACAGCGGCACGATCAGCGCCTGGGGCGGGATCATGATGCCGGCCAGGATCGCGGCGTAGACGAATCCCTTGAACCGGAACCGGCGGCGGGACAGCGCGTACCCGGCCATGCTGGCCGTGATCACGGTCAGCGCCGTGACCACGATGGCCACGATGGCCGAGTTGATGTACCAGCGGCCGAGGTCGCTGGCGCTGAACACGCCGCTGTAGGCCGAGAACGTGAAGTGCGGGATGTTCCAGGTGGCGGGGACGATGATGGTGTCGTTTTCGCTCTTCACCGAGGTGTCGAGCGCCCACGCGACCGGGAACAGCCAGAGCAGGGCCAGCGCGATGACCACGCCGGTGGTGGCCCGGGCGAACAGGCTGGCGCGATGGCGGGGGCGCCCCGGCCGGCCGTCGCGACGGCCGCCGGTCCGCTGGTAAGGGGCTGAGACGGCCATGTCAGACTCCACTCTCCTGACGGCGGACCAAGGCCAGCCAGACGAACGACACGATCAGGATCACGATGAACAAGATGAACGAGGCCGCGGACGCGTAGCCGACGCGCTGGCTGGTGAACGCGGTGTCATAGATCCATTCGATGGCCGGGCGGCTGGAGTAGTTCGGCCCGCCCTGCAGGATCAGGTAGATCTGGTCGAAGATCTTCAGCGAGGCGATGACCTGCAGCACGGTGACCAGCGTGGTGGTCCGGCCGAGCATGGGGATGGTCAGCCGCCAGGTCTGCTGCCACCGGCTGGCGCCGTCCAGGGCCGAGGCCTCGTACAGGTCGCGCGGAATCTCCTGCAGGCCGGCCAGGTAGAGGACGAAGTTGAAGCCGATCGTCCACCACACGGTGACGAGGACGATCGAGTAGATCGCCACGTTCGGGTCGGACAGCCAGCCCGGGGAACCGACCCCGATCAGGTTGAAGAACCCGGCCAGCAGGCCGTAGCCCGGCTCGTAGATGAACAGCCAGACCAGGGCGATGGCCGCCGACGGCAGGATGTAGGGCAGGAAGAACGCCAGCCGGAAGAACCACTGCCCGCGCTTGATCCGGTTGACCACGATCGCGAAGAACAACGGCAGGATGACCAGCGGTGGCGTGCTGACCAGGGTGAACAGGATCGTGTGCCACATCGCTGACCAGAACTGGCTGTCGCCGAACAGTTCGCTGTAGTTGGCGAAGCCGGCGAAGCTGCCCAGGCCGCCCTTGACCAGGCTGGTGTTGAAGAAGCTCAGCACCACGTCGTAGATCAGCGGCCCGACCAGGAACAGGATGTAG
>DATDIH010000052.1:0-2207 GCA_036521155.1 Streptosporangiaceae bacterium | reverse complement strand
CCGTGAGCGGGACCAGGCGGGCCGTCAAGCCAGCCTCACCATGCGCCCGTACCAGCGCGTAACCGTGCTCATAGGACGCGACCGCAGCGACCGCCGCCACACCGACCACCACGCTCGCAGTAGACCACCTGATGATCCGGTCTGCCCCGGTCATCGCACGCCGCAAGCAGGACTAGTGAATTCCGTGGTCAGGGCGATGTCGATCATGTACGTAAGGTGCGTGTCGGTCCTCGGACACACCCTTAGCTCCACGCATTTCTAGGAGCCGGAATCGGTCGTCGGGAGCCGAAACGGGAGCCAACCGCTTAGCGCTTAGAGCTTGCAGATCATTAACACGCCGTCTTGATCTCGGGCTGGATAGCGATGTCTGTCGATCTTGCGAGCTTGTAGAGATCATCGAGGCTGGCGAGGCGGTGCGGGCTGGGCTGGATGGTGTGTCCGGCCTGGTCCAGGAGCTGGCGGATGTCGCGGATGCGCTTGTTGACCGTCTCGGGCCGCACGCCGAATAGTGCCGCGATGGCCACCTGGGGCAGCGCCAGGCGGTAATGCAGGATGGCGGCCAGGAGCCGGTCGGCGAGGGTGAGGGCGGGGCGGCGGCCGGTTCCCGGGGCGGTCAGCCGGGGACGGTGGCCGCGGCGTTTGTCCAGGCTTGCCTCCCGCTGCTGGTCGTGCAGCGTCATCAGCGCGGCGGTCAGGGCGTCCCACTCCGCGGCCGGCAGTCCGGTCAGCGCCGGGTGGCAGAGCCAGGCCAGGTCGGGGCTGGGCTGGTCGAATGGCTCGGGGGTGCCGGCGTCCTGGTCGTATGCCTCGGGGCGGAGGGTGTAGTTCCAGTCGCCGTGCCAGTCGTGGCGGGTCAGGGGCAGGGCGTCCATTTGCCGGTCGCTGATCTTGACGCCAGTGTCGTAGGTGCTGTCGTCCAGCTCGGCGCGGACCCGCAGCCCGGTGCGGGTGGTGGTCGCGGCGATGGTCTGGACGATGACCTCGTGGCTGGTCAGCGGCCGTCCCCGCCAGTTCATCGTGATGTGGGAGAAGAGCCGGTGCTCGACCTTGTTCCACTTCGACGTCCCTGGCGGGAAGTGGCAGACGGTGATCTCCAGCCCGGTCTCGACGGCCAGGGCGGCGAGCTCGGCCTTCCAGGCCCGGGTGCGGTAGCCGTTGGAGCCGCCCGCGTCGGCGGTGACCAGCAGCCGCCGGGCCGCCGGGTACTCGTCCCGTCCTGCCGCCTTCCACCAGCGGCGGACCGACTCCACGGCGAACGACGCGGTGTCGTGGTCGGTGCCGACGCTGACCCACCCGGTATCCCCGGTGACGTCGTAGACCCCGTACGGCACGGCCCTGCCCGCGCTGTCCTGGGGGAAGTCGTGGCTGTTCACCAGCACGGGGCGCCCGGCGGGGCGCCATTCCCGGCCGGCGTTGGCGAACTGGCCCACCAGCTCTTTCTTCTTGGTGTCCACGCTGATTACCGGGTCGGCGGTCTCCTGGTGCGCTTTGACCTGCTCGCTGATGTATCGGAACTGGGCGTCCCGGTCCGGGTGCCGCTGGCCCTCGAGAGTCTTGGCGTTGCCCTGCAGGCTGAACCCCTCGCCCCGCAGCAGGTCCCCGACGGTGTCGGCGCCGACCCGGTGCCCCTGGCGGGTCAGCTCGTCCGCCAGGTTGCGGGTGGACTTCGTCGTCCACCGCAGCGGCGACATCGGATCGCCGCGCTCATCCGGCTCCACCAGGGCCAGCAGCGCCGGGAGCAGCCTAGGGTCCAGGTCAGCGGCGCGTTTGCGCCCGCCGCCCGGACGGCGCACCCGGCCCAGCGGCTCTGCACCCGAATCCAGTTCGGCGGCTCCCAGGGACACCGTGGCCTCGCGGACCCTGGCGGCCCGCGCCACCAGCCGGATCCCGCCGTGGCCCAGCGAGCGGGCCTCGGCGCCCATCAGCAGCCGCCGCTGCCGCTCGTCCAGGTGCGGGAAGATCGCCTGGAACTTCGCTGCCAGTATCTGCCGGGTTTCTTCCGTAGCGCCCATACCACACCAATGTGCCAGATTCCGGGAACCTACGGGTTATTTCTCTGCAAGCCCTAAGCAGGTTGGCAGGCTGTCAAGGCGTTTCGGTGGATGCCGATGTGGCTGCGGGGGGAGAGGGGGCTCCGGTAGGTGAGGTTTGTCCGCCAAGACATGCCTCACCCCGGGAGCCCGCCGTTGGATAAGTCTGTCATTAAC
>DATDIH010000051.1:0-3757 GCA_036521155.1 Streptosporangiaceae bacterium | reverse complement strand
GCCATCGTCCGGTCGGCCAGCTACAACGTGGTCATCGGCGAGACCGAGAACGATGTCGCCGACAAGCTGGCCTGGGTCCGCAACCACTGGGCCCCGCACGTCCCGGCCGACCGGATGGACGGCCAGATCGCGAACCTGCAGAACAGCCCGCTGGCCGGCACCCCCGAGCAGCTCGTCGAGCGTCTCACCGAAGCCCGCGCTCTCGGCATGACCTACGCCATCACCTATTTCCCGGAGATCGCCTACGACCGGTCCGGGTTCAACCTGTTCACCGAGAAGGTCATCCCGGCCCTGGCCGACGCCTGATCCGGTGCCCGGCCCGGGGTCGTCTCCCGGGCCGGGGGGCCACGGCCCGAATTCCGTGGCCCGGTACCGCTTATTACCCCGTGGCCGGGTCGTCTGCCCTGACGTGAGTACCTACGTGATGATCCCGGGCGCGGGCGGGGCCGCCTGGTACTGGCACCGCGTCGTGCCGTTGCTGGAAGCCGCGAGTCACCAGGCCATCGCCGTCGATCTGCCCGCCCCCGATCCAGCCACTGGCCTGCCCGAGTACACCGAAGTGGCGGTGGCTGCCGCCCAGGACCGGGACGACGTCGTCCTGGTCGCGGGCTCCCTCGGTGGTTTCACGGCGCCGCTGGCCGCCTCGCGCCTCCCGCTGCGGGCGCTGGTCCTGGTCAACGCGATGATCCCGGTACCGGGGGAGACGCCCGGCCAGTGGGGCGACGCGGTCGGCTCGTCGCAGGCCCGGCTGGAAGCGGCCGAAGAGGGCGGCTACGGCACCGACTTCGACCTGGATGTGTACTTCCTGCACGACGTTCCGGCCGAGGTGGTCAAGTCCGGCCCGGGCCAGCGGGACGAGGCCGGCGCGATCTGGGACTCGCGCTGCGACTTCCCGGCCTGGCCGGACGTGCCCATCCACGTGGTGACCGGCCGGGACGACCGGTTGTTTCCGGCGCAGTTCCAGCGCCGGGTGGCCCGGGACCGGCTCGGGATCGAGGCCGACCTGCTGCCCGGCGGTCACCTCATCGCGCTGGCCGAGCCCGGTCCGCTGGCCGCCTACCTGCTGACCGTGTGACGGCCCGGTAGCCAGCGCCGCAGCGCGGCGGCGGCCCCGGCCGCCCGGGTCATGCCGGTGTCCGGGCCGGTTTCGTGACCAGCGGCCCAGGCCAGGTGGCCGTCGGGCCGGATCAGCGCCGCCGCCACCGTGCCCCACGGGGCCGGCGGTCCGGCGAACCCGTCGGCGGTGGCCACCACGGCGTCCGGGGTGTCCGGCCCGGCCTGCTCGGACAGGTCGCCGGGGGAGACCCCGATCAGCACGAACCGGCCCGTGGCCAGCCGCCCGAACACGTCCGAGCCGTCAGTCAGCTTGAGGTTCGGCACCCGCCGCCCGGTCAGCGGATGGTCGCCCTCACCGGCCGGGTAGGCCACGTCCACCCCGGACGCGGCCACGGCCAGCCGGCGGTTGAAGTCGGGGCTGGCGGTCAGGGCGCTGGTCAGCATGGCCCGCAGCGCCTGTCCCTCCCGGCCCTGGGCCGCGACCACCGCGGTCTGAGCCAGGGTGTCCTGGATGACGGCCTGCCCGACCGGGGCCCGCTCGGTGCCGTAACTGTCCAGCAGGTCCGCCGGGGCCGCCGACCGGGCCACCGCGGCCAGCTTCCAGCCCAGGTTCATGGCGTCCTGCAGGCCCAGGTTGAGGCCCTGGCCGCCCATGGGGAAGTGCACATGGGCCGCGTCCCCGGCCAGCACGATGCGGCCGGAGCAGTAGCGGTCGGCCTGAAACGTCGAGCTGCCCACCCGGGTCAGCCAGGTCGGATCGTGCATGCCGAAGTCCCGGCCGGTCAGCCGCTGGATGGTGGTCCGGTACTCGTCGAACTCCAGCGGCACGTCCCGCGCCGTGGTCATGGTGGCGTGCTCGATCCCGATCAGCCGGTGCCGGGTCCGGTCCAGGCGCACCCCGTAGAACGAGCCGCCCGCACTGTGCAGGGTCATGGCGGGCGGCACGTCCGCGTCGGCCACGTGCACGTCGCCGATGACGCAGGTGATGGTGTCCTCGGTGCCTTCGTAGCCGATCCCGGCCGCGTCCCGGACGATGCTGCGCCGCCCGTCGCACCCGGCCAGGTACCCGGCCCCGAACTCGCGCGGGCCGTCCGGCCCGGTGGCGGTGACCCGCACCCCGTCGTCGTCGGCCGATACCGAGGTGACCTCGTGGCCGCGCAGGATCCGCACGCCCACCGAGATCGCGTGCTCCTCCAGCAGTTCTTCGGTGCGGACCTGGGGCATGAACAGCACGAACGGGAAGTCCGAGTCGAGGACGGACAGGTCGAGGCGGCTGGACAGCATGGCGTAGTGGGTGCTCGGGATGCGCTGCCCCTCGGCCAGCCATCCCCCGGCCAGCCCGCGGGCGGCGAACACCTCCAGCGTCCGCGCGTGCAGCGTAAAAGCCCGCGAATGCTCCGAGCGCTGGTCACGTTTCTCCAGCACAATGACGTTCGCGCCGCCTACCCGCAATTCTGCCGCGAGCCACAGGCCAACCGGGCCGGCCCCAACTACAATGGCATCTGCCTCCACCATGGAGACCATTCTGGCCCGTAATGCCCGGAATTGGCGAATGTTCCGATAATCCCTTTAAAGGTTCTTTTGGCATCCCTTTTGTTAGGCCTGCCGCCGGCCCGCCCGCGCTCCGCGTCCGCCTTAGCGGCCTGGTGCGGCGGCGTCCGGCTGCCCCGTCCCGTTTCCTGCCTCCCCGGCATCGCCGCAGGGAGGTCCGCCTTACGCGTGCAGAAGTAACCAGCGCGCTGAGCTGGACCATTCTGCGGCTGGCGACACCAGAGGGGGTGCCGCCAGTAGGGGAATGGTCCCCACCCCGAAACGGAAACGGAACCGAACATGCGAAAGCTGAAGCAGTACACGATCGCTGGAGCCGCGGCCCTGACGGTCGCAATCGGCGGTACCGGTCTGGCCGTCGCGGCCAGTGCTCCTGGGGCTCCGCAGCCCGCGGGTGACGTGCACGCCTGCGTCAAGTCCGACGGCTCGGTCGACTTCCTCCAGTTCCGGCCGACGAACTACGGCCACTGTGCGGCCGGCGACGCGGCCTGGACCTGGGCCCGGACCGATGGCACGGCCCCGGCGCCCACGACGTTCGGCATCGGGCAAGTCAAGGTCGACGGCAACCTCTGGGCCCAGTACGACGCGGCCGAACTGGGCGCTCCCGGCGGCGACAGCACCTCGGGCACCTTCCGCTTCACCTGCAAGACGGCCGCTGGCTGTGACCTCTCCCTCTCGGCCTACTCGACGGCACCCAAGGGCTGGAGCGTGTACCCGCGCATCCTCATCCAGACCGAGGACAACAACAACAGCGGTGCCACCACCGCGCTCACCGGCACGGCCGCGACCGTCCCACTCGGCGTCGGCAGCACGCTCGACTGCGGCAGCACGACGCAGACCATCCCGGCCGGCGGCCCTCCCGTGACCTTCATCAACGTTCCCGGTGACGCCTCCGGGGAGGGGCTCCACTACGACGTCTTCACCACGCTCACCTTCGTGAAGACCGCTTCCTGATCGAACACCCAGGGGTGCCCGCTCCCCGCCGGGAGGGTGGTGGCGAGGAGCGGGCATGGCCCCCTTAGAGGGTGATGGTGAGGTGAAGCAGCCCGCCGGCCGTGGTGCTGGCCGGCTGACCCGGACGGTGGTGCGAGCCCGTGGGCTCGCCCCCGCCCGTCTGATGGGCGCATCCGTGCTCGCCCACACTTGAGTGGTG